>JARFQY010000030.1 GCA_029287535.1 Filomicrobium sp. | reverse complement strand
GCCGACCCCTACAAAGTGTTCCGCTGGTTGCACGCACGTGACCTGCTGACCGTCCGCATCGGCTACCACTCATTCCCGCAGGTCAAGGGGCGGGAGCTCGCCGACTACCAACGTTGGACGAAAAGCATCAAATCTGGCACCGGCGATGACATGCTCAAGTTTGTGGGCGCTGGCGAGAACCTCACCTGGTCATCCTATGACTTTGAGATTTTTGCGGACAAGCGTCCCGACATTGATCGCGACGCTGAAGAAATCCAAACCAAGATCATGACGGTGCTCGGCGAGGCTGGCTGGCCGTTCCGGCAACACATCACCTACGATGAGACCGGAGATCGACTGTTGCCAGTGTATGAGGATGTCTCCAAAGGTGCCGGGCTTGCGCCAGGCTGGTTCATTGATCACGTCGAAACCTTCTCGCCTGGCAACTTGGAGCGAATTGCCAAGCTTGGCGGCGGTGTTGCCTTGCAAAACCGCCTCCAATTCCAGGCCGAGGATTTCATCAAGAACTACGGCGTCGAAAAGCTGCGTACGACGCCCAACTTCAGGCGCATCCTGGATCTCGGTGTGCCTGTCGGCGCCGGTACGGATTCAACACGCGTTTCGTCCTACAATCCTTGGTACTCGCTCCAATGGCTGTCCACGGGCCTGTCGCGAGGGGGCATGCGTATGTACAGCGATGACAACCTTCTCAATCGCGAAGAGGCGCTTCGCCTTTGGACAGCGGATGCGGCCTGGTTCACCGGAGATGCAGGCCGCAAGGGCGCGATCAAGGCTGGTCAACTTGCCGATTTCATAGTTCTCGACCGGGACTATTTCGCTGTCACTGACGCCGAAATCGCGAAGCTCAAGGCGGATCTCACGGTGCTTGGCGGCAACGTTGTCTACGGCCGCGATTCATTCGCTCGCTATGACCTTCGCCATACACCTCCGGTCAGTCCGGACTGGTCGCCGGTCATCACATTTGGCGATAGTCGAAACACATAAGTTCACCTCGCAACCGCCGGCGCCGGTATCGGAAATGGCGCAAACTGACTGGAGCACACCATGAGCTGGAATCCCGCGATTGAACCCTCCTGCCCGGATTGCACCAATCTCGAGAGTATCGAGACGGTCATCGTTCCTCGATCCAGGGACCTGGGTGGCTTCGAAGTGCGGCGGGCACTGCCCGCGCCGCGGCGTCAGATGGTCGGTCCGTTTATCTTCTTTGACCAGGCCGGCCCTGCCGAATTCGTGACCGGAAACGGCATTGACGTGCGCCCGCATCCCCACATTGGACTGGCCACGGTCACCTACCTCTATCGCGGTGAGTTCCAGCACCGTGATTCAATTGGGACAGATCAGATGATCTATCCAGGGGAAGTCAACTGGATGATTGCCGGTAACGGTGTCACGCACTCGGAGAGAACCAGCGCGGAAACGCGCCAGGCGCCACACAAGTTGTTCGGCATTCAAACATGGGTTGCCTTGCCGGACAGTGACGAGGAAGTCGATGCCGGTTTTGAGCACCATGACAAGGATGCGCTGCCATTCATCGAGAGTGAGGGTAAGCAGGTTCGGCTCATTATCGGGACGGCGTATGGCGAGCGTGCGCCCGTGAAGACCTTCTCGGAAATGTTCTACGCGGATGCCATTCTCGAACCTGGGGCCCAGCTGCCGCTGCCCGACGACCACGAGGATCGCGGCATCTATATCGTGAGCGGCTCTGTCGATATTGGTGGTGACGCTTTTGAAGAGGGGCGGATGATGGTGTTTCGGCCCGGTGATAAGATCACAATAAAGGCAGGAGCCTCCGGCGCCCGCCTGATGCTGCTTGGCGGCGAGACCTTGAACGGCTCGCGCTACATCTGGTGGAACTTTGTCGCCTCATCGAAGGATAAGATCGACGCGGCCAAGCAAGCATGGGCGCAAGGCGACTGGGAGCACGGACGCTTTCGGTTGCCACCAGGCGACACGGAAGAATTTATACGGCTACCCGAGGGCCGCTGAATTTTGGTGGTCGCGGCGCGTCCACTTGGTCACGTCAAGGCGGTAACGTATGGAACAGACATAGCCTTCCCAGCAGTGCACTCCTTGCGCATCGAAATCTAGGTTGGAGAAAAACCATGGACGCAGGAAGTGCCGGAAGCCACGTGAAGTACGATACCTTCATCCCCTTGAACCATCCGCCCATGAAGATCAGCAACGTCATTAATATTCAAAAGAAGCCCGCCACACCTTCGGTACGATAAGACAAGCCGCCATTGAGCTCGCGGACGACCGCAATCGTAGCTTATCGGAGTACAGCTCTGCTCATGCGCCGACGTCGCTATCTCCTGCGTCGGCGTGAAGCTACTGCCATCCGAAAACTTGCTCCAACACGCTCGGCGTGGAGCTTGCTCTTCGCCGTTTGGCTTTTGGCTTTCCGCGTGACGATCGTACGTATTTGCGACGAGCGCACGACACGGACCGCGACGGTTGGGAGCCCACGGTGGTGGCATCCCAGTCGCGACACAGTTCCCCTATCCGGCCGCCAGCAGTGGCCGCTCCTGGGAAGCAAGCTAGTCCGCTGCCATCCTCGCGCACAAGAAATCGAATCCCTTTTGCACCCGTCTTCTTATGGTCGAGCTCCTCGGCAAGCTTGTTAAGCACCCGAATACGCCGCTTCGCCTTTTTGCCGGTCATCGGCCGTGCTTTCAAATGCATGCGTTCAAGAGGCCAAACCTCAACGGCCCTGGCCGAAAGCGCGCCGGTTTCGTTGGAAGCAAGGTGGATTTTTCCCAGAAGCCCGTAGTCGCGGCAGGGCCCAAACCGCGACATGTCCTGCATGCCCGGATGAAGGAGATTGCCGAGCCCATAAAAAATAAGACGGCCATTGATCTCCTGAATGCCCGCGGGAACGTGCGCGTGATGCCCAATGACCAGGTCAATTCCCTTCTTTCCCACGGCATGGTCGCGCAGTTTTCGGATGTCCTGCCGGCTGGGGCGAACGTCGAGCTCAATATTGTAGTGCACCGAAAGAACACGGTAGTGCGCGGTTTCAAGATGAAGCAGGTCAACCGCCTCGTTGAAGTCTTGCTTCGCGTAGTAGCCCAAGATGCCGGGTGAGCTCTTGGAAGGCTTCCAGCCGCCAATTCCAATTGCGCTAAACGAGAGCCGCCGACCCTTCGCTTCCACGGTGGCGGGTCCGCCAGCGTCTTTCCGTGTTGCGCCGAGGCCTGGAAAGGCAAGCAACCCATGCGCGCGAAGCTTATCGAGTTCCGATAGCGTCTCCCGCATTCCACGCGCACCGTAGTCGCCGACGTGATTATTGGCCGTCGAGAAAACGTTGAACCCGAGATCGACCAGATGCCGGACGCCCGCGGGATGACTTCGAAACGTGAATGCCTTCCGGCCTGGGCGAAGCGAGTTGTTGGACGTGACGATCGTCTCAAGATTCGCAAAATTCAGATCCCCGTCGACGAGGCCTGCGAGGCCCTTCGTCAGTTTATCCCAGGGGTGCAATTTGCCGTGACGCCGCGCGCCGCGCTCGTCGACCCGTTGCCCGCTGCCGCCGAGGCCCAGGTCTCCGCCGATGACCAAGGTGACCTGTTCCGCCTCCTCCGCGCCCGCCGGTTGCGAATTGAGGATGTGAACAAGAACGAGAGTGACTACCGAAACGACCGTGCCAAAGGCTCCAGTCTTCAATGACGCCGATGAATCGCGCCCGACTGATCGATTGATCACCCTTCCCCCTGCTGGCTAGACGCGAACTGAGCGCAAGTCTATCGGCAGCAAATTCAAACCAGCAGGACGACGGACAGCAAAGCCCTGCTGCGCCAGGCCCCTAATGACCCAGCCTCAACCCTAAATGCGGAAGAGATCTCTCAGCCGATGTGCGTTCGTGCTGTCAGACGTTGCAATTGCGCGCCTTGGTCCGGCGCAGCCGAAGCCGCCATCGGGTTGCGGGAGCGGTATTTCTTTTCCGGTAGCGCAGCCAGTTCTTCAGGTTCAACCGTGACATGTTCTATTTCCAATTTCTGAAAGGCCTGTATTGGCGGTGTGGTACGTCCCGCCAACAGATGAACTCTTGGGAACCAACGCATGATGCTTTACAGAAGACAGTTCGCTCAACGCTGTGTGTCGGACAATCCGATTGGCGCCATCACGCAACTGACGCGATTCTGTGAGTCTAAATGTCCCCGGCCGTTTCATTCAGGCCCAGGCGAGATCCCAACCCCAACAAACCCGCTATCAATTCGTTGAACACATGCTTTGCGATCCGTTTATCAGCTTCGGCAAGCTCAGTTAGAGCACCTGCCGTGAGGCCGCTGCCGACAACAGCGCGATAATGCGGGCTGCTCGCGAGTGGCCCGGACTGCGCGTTGGTCGTCAATATCTCTGCCATCGCGCCAAAGCCATTCGCGGTGCTATAGTAAATGCGATGCGCCTCGAGATTTCTCGTATCAGCCAGCTCTTCTTTCTTTTGTTCAGCCAATGAACACCCTCCCCCCAAAAAGTGTTGACTGAGATTCTGCCGGCGAAAATCTGATTCGGGTAGTGCCAATCGATGCTCTTCCCCAAGTGTTTTGCGGGCACGCGGCGATCCCTATGAGGGAAAAGCGTTACCTCTTTTTCGCAGGCAAACCGTGCCGAGCCTTCATGACCTCGCTCTCGACGCGGTCTCGGACATCCAATTCTCACAGTGCTTGGCGATTTGCTCCCACCCGGGTTCGATGAACAGGAAGTGGGCGTGTCCGGCTGCCAGCAGGAAGGAGCCCTTGTTCCCATACTTTTCAGCTATCTCCTTGCCGACCGCATGGCGTACCGCTCTATCCTCCTCACCGGCAACAACCAGAACAGGACAGCCGACTTTGTCAAAATCGATAGCGATGGTGCGATTATCATCGAACATCCAAAAGAACATCTCGAACATCACGCGGCCGGACTCCGGCACAAGCCGGCTGAAAACCTGCTTTTGGGTATCGCCGTCGAGTTTGTTGAAGGCAAAGGGGGCGATGAGATCAAATGCAACCCGCATCGGCGCCTTCCAGAACGGCCCACTCTCCATGAATGTGCGGGCAACGGCGCGTTCATCGTCCGTCGCGGGAAGCATGCCCCATGCTGCATTCGGATTGATGAGTACGAGGCCGCTTGTTGGGCGTCTCGATGCCACTTGCTGCGCGATCAGAGCACCAACTGCGTGGCCGATGATTATTGGTGGTGAGTCAAGCTCCCCAACAAAAGCAGCAATGTCGTCAGCATAGTCCCTTATTGAAGTGTCAGCTAAGTCTGGATTTGGCTCATCGCTAGGATCGACATCATGATAGCGAAGGGCCGGCGTGTGACACGTCCAGCCCAGATCTTGAAAACAGGATTTGTACTGGTCCCAGCACCATGGTCCCGCAAACGCACCATGAATGAAGACAACTTCTTTAGGCATGCTACTCTCCTCAAACTATGCTGCGATACATTTCGTCAGGCACGGCATACGAACCTTAGTCTGTTGCGCTAGGCGATCACAGCGACACAGTCTGGCATCGCTTCCCCAATCAGCTCAATCTGTCCGGTTCGACTTGACGAGGAGCATTCTCAATGACGTTGACGAAGGGTTAGCTAGACATGTGCAGTCATGCAAAAGAATGAATTCAACCTTGTCAGCATGAAGCCCATAAGCGAACGACTTGAAAAAAGTAGTTCGTGGTATGCCGCCGTTATGCGGATCAAAAGATGGCTGACCAGCCAGGTCACTGGAGATACCAGAGACGAAAAAATTGAAAGCCTGTGCCAGAAATTCACTCAGAACGTTGAGGAAAAAGAAGAGGTCAGGGCACGGCTGGAAGGAATCACAAAAACGAAAGCCGGCGCGCTCTTCTTTGAGGACAAGATAGGCGAGATTAACCGGGAATCTTTTCATAAAGGCGCCATGCTCGCCAATGCCGCGCTGCAACTGTTGACTGTTGATCTACTCAATCTCGGGCTGGAGCTCAAAGCGGCTCTGGTCATGGCCAATCTGGGCCTCGCATACTACGCTCACGTCGGTATGCACAAAGCCAAGACTGAACTACTTGCGGGCCCGATCAAGGTGCCACCGAAACCGCAGGGCGACGTCCCGAACTTGGACCGATGGAATGTGTGGCGCTGGTTTGTAGGTGGCAAAAGCAGAAAACAATTGAATGCCGAGCTTTCCTATACGCAGGAGCATCTCGATCACTTTGAGGCAAGGGACAAACGGGACGTGCCATACAAGGCGTCAGCAAAAAGAGAATTGGTCTATTCCGCCGCCTATGCGACCAATGCTGCGACACTTGTCTTCGGCGCGTCTCCCATCACCCATTATTTAATCGACCTACCCATCCTGGACGACAGCCTCACGCTCGTCATCAATATTGTGGCTGCGCTTGGTAATGCAGTGGCAGCTGTATCCTCACTCATTATTTCAGGTCGACTGAACGCTGGTGCCAGCAAGGAGCATCTGACTGCAATCGATCCATCCTAAGCTCGGCACGGTCATGTCGCGTTGGATCACTCAATGGGAGCTGGTCAGAATTAGCGACTTGGTCGGGTTTTGCTCGGCAGTAGACCTTCGCGCTGGGCGCGTTTGCGGGCGAGTTTCCGTGCTCGCCGAATGGCTTCTCCCTTCTGTCTTGCCCGTTTCTCAGACGGTTTCTCGTAGAATTTGCGCTGTCTCATCTCGCGAAAGAGACCCTCTCGCTGCATCTTTTTCTTGAGCACCTTGAGTGCCTGATCGACATTGTTATCTCGTACAGTAACCTGCAAGCGACTGCCTTCCTTTTTCTGGCCGCGTAGTCATCAGCCGGTGACCCGTCTCATTCAACCGACGTCGATCGAGTTGATCGACGAAGAATTGAGGTTATTGCTCAACCGTTGCGCCCCACTCTTTGGGCGACCGGGCGAACAAGCGCCCGGAAGCTCAACAGGGCCGCAGAACCGCTCTCGTGTTCTGAGAGCCATACATACAGCCTGGATACTGTGTTCGCCATCCAGGCTATAGAACCTCATGCAGCGATACCTTTCGGTTCGATGTCAGCGTGCCACCCTCATAGTACACGTTAAAGGGCGTAAAATCAGAACCGGCCATAGGTTTCATGCGTCCCGTCTTTTTTTCCACAGTCGCTTTGACGCTCACTGCTGGCGTAAGAGCTGCCTTTCCTTGTCGATACGCTCGACGAGGAATTTGCAAGCTTGGCGACCGCTTCGACCACCAATACGCCGTGGAGAGAACAGCAGGGTCTGGCCCACCTCGAATTTCTGCGACGCCATTTGTTTTCTCTTTTTGGAAGACAGGCAACAGGCCGGGCACTCTATAGCTCAGACTGACGCTGCCTGTTGTCCACTGCCGCGACGACCTTGCTTTCTTCGGCTCCGGCCCGGCTTGGGCTCTTGCGTCCCAGTACGCTGTGCGGAAGGTCTTTTCGAACTGCTTCTTCCGTTCTTGTCGCGATGCGCCTTCCCGCGCTGGCTCTTTGGTCGATCGTGTCTGCCGCGATTGGATTTTCTTGAAGTATCTGCGTCCGGACTGCCCATGGAGGCGGCAGGCAATATCTCGGCATTTGCTGACTGATCGTAGCTCTCGCTCGGAATACTTTGCCGGATCAGTCTTTCTATGCCACGCAGGTATTTGATCTCGGAGCGATCGCACAATGATATCGCACTGCCTGAGGCGCCGGCTCTCGCCGTTCGGCCAATGCGATGCACATAAGCTTCGGGCACTTCTGGAAGCTCGTAGTTGATGACGTGCGAGACCGCGTCGATGTCGATTCCGCGTGCCGCAATGTCCGTCGCAACCAGAACCTGGAGCTTGGCGCGGCGGAATGCTTCGAGCACGCGCTCGCGCTGGCCCTGACTCTTGTTACCATGGATTGCCGCGACACGAACCCCGCAATCATAGAGGTGCTTGGCAACCCGATCGGCGCCCCGCTTTGTTCGCGTGAACACAAGCGTCCGTTCCATCTTTTGGTGCACGATCAGACTCGCCAATGCGGCGCGCTTGTCGTTTGCGCCGATATGGATGACGGACTGACAAACGCGCTCGACCGTCGACGATACCGGTGTCACCGAGACCCGTTTGGGGTCACGCAGGAAATCTCCTGCGAGTTGAGATACCGATTCAGGCATCGTCGCTGAAAAGAACAATGTCTGGCGATCGCGGGGCAGGCGCGCGACGATGTTACGGACTGGTTTGACAAAACCGAGGTCCAGCATCTGATCAGCCTCATCCAGAACGAGGACTTCGGTCTGGTCGAGCTTGATGGACCCTGACGCAAGGTGATCGAGAAGGCGCCCTGGTGTAGCAACGAGGATATCGACACCGCGCGAAAGTTTCTTGACTTGCGGAATATGGCCGACGCCACCAAAGACTGTAGCAATCGATACGCGCAAGTTGCCGGAATAAGCGGCGCAGCTTGCGGCAATCTGCGAAGCCAGCTCGCGCGTCGGAGACAGGATCAAAATTCTTGCACCCTGACGGGGTGGCTTCTGACGATTGGTTGCCAAGCGATGGATCAGCGGCAGCGCAAAGGCTGCAGTCTTGCCCGTACCGGTTTGCGCGATGCCTAAGATGTCATGCCCGGCAATTATCGGAGGAATGGCCTGGGACTGAATTGGTGTTGGATTGTTGTAGCCTTTTTGATCGAGGGCCTTCAGAACAGGACCAGCAAGGCCCAGATCGGAGAATGTGTTCACTCGTTATCTTTCTGCAGCCGCTCACGTTTGAACCAGGATGTGCGCATCTTCTCGCACCAGTCCGGCTCGTGACGGCAACTATGACACCCTGCGTGGCCTGGGTTGTCGTTTCGGGAATTATTCAAGATGCTCGACAGCGGGACCGTCATGTCCACGAACCAACTTGGTCCGTCTGATAAAAGGTCCCTTCACGCGGCTGGAGCAGACCGAATCGCATCAGTGCGATCGGCGCACAGTCTCATGCTGCACTGCAAAAGTCAAAGAGTAGTTCTGACTTTGTCATCTAATGCCGCAGTGGATGGAGTATTGCTTTGCAGCGCGAGCTTCAGTCAGGTCAGGAGTTGCGTCGGACTTCGCTAAGCGAGGGTAACGCGGCGACCTCATGAGTCCATTCGTTGGATGGCTTTGCCGGCGTCCCGCCCATGCATGCGCCTGGCTCAACATCATTCTTGACGTGCGCCAGGACGGCGATCTGAGTGCCGCGCGGTCCGCTTTGATTAATATATGGACGTTCGAGAATCATGGATTGAGCGTCTTCGAAGGGCGAGATTTGTTTGGTATCTGACGCCCCCGTAAGGACGAGCGCCAGCATGAAAAAGGAAATTGCAGCAATCCAAGCTGCGATGATCCTGAGCCCTATCCGAACCCAAGGTTGCGAGAAGTGCTCCGTCAGCCAGCCTACACCACCAGTTGAGAATAGGGCGCAGCTGCTTTTGCTTGCGCTTCTATATCGGCATTGGCTGGACCGCCTTCTTTGATGTATTTGGGATGCAGCTGACGCTCAGTGAGATCGGGAAGCCTGATCACTTCGATGTGTGCTCGTCAAGAAGTGCCCTGGCATGTTGAGGGGAGCAGACGTAAAGCTGAGCCAGGGCGAGACCAAAGGATGTAAATGACAAAGATCAACGAGCGCATCGCCAAGGAACTCAATGTGCAAGTCGGCCAGATTGCCGCCGCTGTGGAGCTGTTTGGAGAAGGCGCCACCGTACCTTTTGTTGCCCGGTACCGTAAAGAGAAGACAGGTGGGCTCGACGACACACAGTTGCGTCAGATCGAGGAGCGCGTGGGCTACCTTCGCCAATTGGAAGACCGCCGCGCCAAGGTGCTCATGACGATTGCCGAACAGGGCAAGCTGACACCGGAGTTGCAGCAATCAATAGCGGCCGCGAACAGCAAAATTGAACTCGAGGATCTCTACGCCCCCTTCAAACCGAAGCGGCGGACCAAGGCACAAATTGCGAGAGAGAGTGGGCTCAACCCGCTGGCCGACGCGCTGCTTTCAAATCCGTCTCTTGATCCAGTCAAGGAGGCGGACAAATATATCAACGCTAAGAGCGGCGTGGCCGATGCGGATGCCGCGCTGGAGGGCGCCAGATCTATTTTGATTGAACGGATCGGCGAGGACGCCAGGCTGGTCGGCGAGCTGCGCGAAACACTGTGGAGGGCTGGGCGCCTCGCGTCGAGGGTGAAGAAGGGCAAGGCGACGGAAGGCAGCAAATTCTCCGACTATTTCGATTTCCAACAGGCCATACGGGAGCTGCCGTCGCACCGCGCCTTGGCCCTTTTGCGCGGGCGCAACGAGGGCGTCCTTGCCCTGGACCTTGATGTCAATGCCGAGGCGGATCGCCCCCATGCTGCTGAGCTAAAAATCATGTCGGCCTTTGGCATCAGCAATCGTGGCCGCCCTGCTGACAGTTGGCTCGTCGATACGGTCAAGCAAGCTTGGAAGACTAAGCTTCACAAGTCACTCACGGCCGATCTTCTAGCGCGGCTGAAGGAACACGCCGACAACGCGGCGATCGACATATTCAAATCGAACCTCAAAGACCTCTTGCTGGCTGCGCCCGCTGGA
>JARFQY010000012.1 GCA_029287535.1 Filomicrobium sp. | reverse complement strand
GCCGCTCACCTCCGCGGCACGATTGCGCACGGCACTGATTGGGCAGCAGCCCAGACCGACAGCTTCCGCCGCGGTTACGAACGCGGAAAGCGCAATAGCCGCATCAACGGTGGCGTTGAAGAATGCGTCCAGATGGTCATTCGCGAAGGTATAACCGCGCCACTCGTGTAGCTGCCTCTGTCGCCGGTTGTTTCCACAAAAGACCAGCAGGGCGGGCGCGGCGCCGACCCATCCTTGTTCCGCGACAAGTTTAACGAGACGCAGCCTTTGGGCAGGATCGTTGAGGACGATAATGTCGCGCTGTTGTAAGTCGCTCTTTGACGGAGCAGCCAGTGCAATTGCGCAGAGTGTGCGAATGAGATCAGCACTGACAGGTTGTGTTTTGAAACGGCGGCATGACCCGCGTCCGGCCATGGAGGCCAAAAGGTCCAGACCGGTGGTTGAGCCGATTTCGGGTAGTCTTTCCCCAAACCGTGTTTCTAGATCGCTCGCGATCCGGTTGGCATCACAGGGCATGGAATCCTGTCTCCGAGCTGTGGCACGTGCTCTCACCGCGGGATGGGGAGAGTATGCAGCCCCAAGCCGCCGCAGGCAGATTACACGGACCGATAGCACAGAGACGTTGCGTCAGAAATGGCTGCCAGGCTGCGCCCGCAACCGGTCATTCACTCACACGACGGGTGCGCCAAATCCGTAGCTGTAGGGGACCGGGCCTGAAAACGCGATCACGTCGCCATCCTCAAGGGCGGATTCCTCGTTAACCACGCCGCCTTGATAGAGACCAGGTGTGATGTCGCGGCCGTTCTTCCAAACCAGGAAGATCTCCGAAAGCGGGAGTTCGAACATCTTGATTAGGTCGCCGACGGACGCCCCAGCTGGAACCTCAACCTCCCGGCACAAGCCCGCATGACCGCTATACTTCGCGAGGCTATTGAAGAACCGGGCTTCAACCTTAAGGATAATGCCGCGACTGTTGTGCCCAACCCCTGCTCGGCTCATGAATCTGCTCCTTCTTTTGGCGCGGCGATACTACCTGCGTCCGGAGCCGATTTCTTGACTTTGGTGAAGCGGAAACGCCGGCTGCCGCTATACCATAGATTACAAGGGCAATTTCCAAGAACTGGCAGTCCCCTGACCAATTGACGGATGCCGGGCGTCAAGCAAAACAGAGCGAAGACTTTCAGCTCTCTTGACGCTATGCTAGCGTGTCCAGAAAAGTCATGCCGATGGACAAGGTCAGCTATGCCATCGGGGCCTCGAAGCGATGCCAACATGATTTAGTCGTCTGGGAGACCTGCCTTGCTAGAGCGAAGCGATCTCGCGATTGCCAGAGAAGCTGTGCTCTTCGCCAGCCTACCGGAGGATCTTGCGGATTCGATCTTGAATCGCGCCACGACGAGGTCCTATCGACGCGGCGAAACCGTCTTCCTGCAGGGTGACCCGGCAGAGAGCATCTTCGTCGTGCTCAACGGATGGGTTAAACTCTTTCGTCTCACATCTACCGGTGCGGAAGCCGTCGTCGGGGTGTTCACCAAGGGGCGCAGCTTCGGCGAAGCGGTCGCCTTTGCCGGCGGCGCGTATCCGGTCTCCGCCGAAGCGGTCACGGATGCCCGGCTGTTGCATGTCCGCGCCAGCATTCTGTCAAATATGATGAGTGACCGGCCCGAGATCGCCAAGGCTATTCTGTCTTCGGCCTTCCGGCATCTGCACGGGCTTGTGGCTCAGCTTGAGCAACTCAAGGCGCACACCGGGGCGCAGCGGGTCGCGGAGTTTTTGCTCGAGTTGTGCGAACGTGGAAGCGGCTCCTGCACGATCACGCTGCCTTACGACAAGACGCTCATCGCCGGACGCCTGGGCATGCAGCCGCAGAGTCTTTCCCGTGCGTTTAATCGGCTTGAAGCCCAGGGTGTCAAGATTTCCCACAACCAGGCCATGATCGCCGATATCGAAAGACTCCGCGAATACATGCTTCAGGATCGAAGCGCACCCTGGAGAAAAGCCGAATGAGCGAGTCGTCTCGACTGCAAAAGGTGTTGGCACGTATCGATGCGGCCAATGCGCAGGATCCCAATATGGAAGAGACCGGCACGGCCGCCGAGCCCGCGGCCCTGCTGTACGGGAGGCGCATGTCCGAGGTCCTCGGTGAGTTCAGCCCAAACGCTTCCGAGGAATTGCAGATCGCGGTCCGTGCGCAGCATATCGAGCGCTGGAAACGGCCCCGAAAGGACTATGCCGCGGGCCGGGCGGGGTATCTGGAGTGGAGGCGCGATGCCGCCCGGTATCACGCCGAGCGAGTCAGTGAGTTGATGCAACTCGAAGGATATGATGAGCAGGATCGCGACCGCGTCACGGCTCTGGTCCTAAAGCAGGGCATCAAGCGAGACCCAGAGGCGCAGACTCTGGAGGACGTTGCATGCCTCGTATTCATGCGCTGGTACTTCGCCCCCTTCTCCACCAAGCACACGCAAGAAGAGCTTTTCAGGATCGTCAAGAAGACCGCGCGCAAAATGTCCGCGTCGGGCAGAACCGCTGCACTGAAACTGCCATTACCTGCCGAACTGGTCCCGGCAATCGACGCTGCTGATTGACCCTCCGGTCAATCGTCTTCCCGGATGCCTGCGCCGATTTGTCGGGCCAGCCAGATCGCGGGCAGGACACCGACAACGGCCCCCACCAAACCCGCAAAAATCAGACCGGCGACCCCAAACTGTGACATGGCTGGGATGGCCAATGCGATGAAGGCAAAATTGATGCCCACCGCGGGCCCCATCAAAGCGTAACAAAACAGCAGGAGCCATAACGGTGTCCGATGCTTGCTGTGGCCGCCGCTAGTCATTGCCATCTCTCAAGGTTCCATTGCCAACACATAAAGACCGAAGCAGACAACGAGAAAGCCGCCGATCGCAAGATCGAAAGCGCGGGTCCAGAATCGTGATGTCCGAAGCTGCAGGTAAAAACTGAGAATGACACGGGCCTTCAGCCCGGCCAGTGTGAGGACCCCGGCGGCAATGATCATGCGGCCTTGGCCGGACATCTCGATAAGCGTCAAGGCCGTTGTCAACGCGCTCATGACCAGCAGGAGCATCCAAGCTTCGATCATTGCCCTGGCGTTCATGCTGTCACCTCAAAAGATAAATGATTGGAAACAGCAGGACCCACACAAGGTCAACCATGTGCCAAAAGGCGACCCCAGTCTCCATGGTGCGGACGCTGTCGGCCCAGGCCAGCAGTATCAGGATCAAGATTCCTGCGATGACGTGTGCGGCGTGGAAGCCGGTGATGAGGTAATAGAACGTGAAAAACGGGCTGGTTTCGATATCGATCCCGGCAGCGGCCTTGCTCCAATACTCAGCTCCCTTAACGATCAGGAATACGACGCCGAAACCGGCTGCTGTAAAAAGCCAGACGCGCTTGGACCTCAGTCGGCCCTCCTTACGGGCAATGACCGCGAGCGCGGCACAAAGGCCGCTTGTAACGAGAACCATCGTGTTGACGGCACCCTCCGTACGGTCCAACAAGAGCTGATCAGCTGCAAACCCCGCGGGGTCCGTCGTGCGCACGGCAAGGAACGCGATCAATGCGGCGCCGAAAACCAGCAATTCGCTGACGATCAACACCCACATCATCAAGTCGCCCGGCAACTCGCCAAGCACACCCCAGTCATCCCGGGGCTGCGGATCGGACGGTTGCCGACTCAAACCGCCGCTCATCCGCAAACCAGGTGGCGATAAAGCTGCGGTAATGCAGCTGTCAGCTTCTCTGGATGAGGTATGACGACAAACCCGCCCCGGCCGAATATGCGACTGAAGGCAGCCTGTGCCTTGCTGTCGATCGTGACACCAAAGACCGATTGCCCGCGCCGCCGCGCCTCCCGAACCGCCATCTGAGTATCTTCAATGCCATGGCGGCCTTCGTAGTGATCGAGATCATTGGGCTTGCCGTCGGTCAGGACCAGCAATAGCCGGCGCTGCCGCGGTCGCAGCCCAAGTTCGTGAGAGACATGCCGAACGGCCGCGCCAAGCCGAGTATAATGGCCCGGCCGCAGTGCGGCGATGCGTGCCTCGACGCGTGCTCCCATCGGTTCGTCGAACGTCTTGCACGACGAAATGAAGACGCGGTCCCGCCTTAGTGAGGAAAACCCATTAATGGCGGTCTCGTCGCCGCAGGATTCAAGACCCCACGCAAGCGCGATAAGAGCCTCCCGGGCAATATCGATGACCTGACGGCCTGCCACCCAGCTCTCGGTTGATCGCGAAGCATCGAGCAGGATCGAAATCGCCAAGTCACGTTCCTGATTTCGGCTAGCTCTGTAGACTCGGTCGGAATGCTCGCCAGTCGCCGCAAGCTCGACGCGGGCTTCGACCGCGGCCTCTAGATCAATATCCTCGCCATCGACCTGTCGGCTGAGGTGCACCCTTTTGGGCCTCAGGGCCTCGAATTGACGCCGCACGCTGCGGATGCGCCGCTTGGTCTTCGCGCACTCGAGAAACTCCGGTGTTTCCTCGGCTGGATTGGCCTGGCCCGCCAACACCCGGCAGTAGTCCGGCAGATAGTCCTTTTTGCGGTGGTCCCATTCGGGATAGACGTGACGGCCCGCGAGCCTCTCGAACTCGGCTTCCTCAGGCGACAAGTCGAGATGAAGACGCAAGCGCGCCTTGGCTTTCTGGGGAACTTGCGTCAGGCTGATCTCTTCTTGGTCGTCGGCGGCCTTTTTCGCGGTGTCTTCATCATTATCCTCAATTCGCCGGTTGAGGTTCAAGAACTCAGCCCATGAGAAGATCGCTTCGAACTTGTGCAGCACGAGGCTGTCCTTGCGGGTGGCCTGGTCGGCACTCTTGCGGGTCGCTTTGAAGATCCGTTCTTCGTCGGCATGCTGCGCCTGTCCGTCTTCTGTTATCTCGTCGTCCCTGCTGACCCGTAGCCGGTCCGCCAGGGGACGCAGATCGGGCCACAGCGCCACCGGCATGAAAGGCCGATAGCCGCGTGGTGCCTCGAACTCGGTGAGGTCGCTGGCCTGACCGTGGACCGCCGCCGCAAGCCTCAAAGCGAGGGCATCCTTGGGTGGCGCGTCGCCGAGCAAATGCAGGATGGCCGCCTCGACCGCTGCTTCGATCCGCGGCAGCGACCGTGGCCGCCGCAGCTGGCGCGTGACGCTGGTCAGGTTGGCATAGATGCGCCTGAGACCAGGACACTCCGTGAGAGCCGCCCGGATCATGCGCTGGGCGGACTGCAGGGCACGCAAGTCCGCATGCAACGGGTCGTCTTCAGTGACGGGCGGATCAGCAAACGCCGACAGCGCCGCTAGCCAGAGGTACAAGGCACAGTTTGCGTCCCGGTGCGGAAGGCTATCGATCTTATCGGGCAGCCTGAGCGCCTCTCCGTCGAAACTGGGCCGGGCGATCCGTTCGGCCGACTGTCCGAGCGCGCGCCGCTTTGACAGCCGGTGGGGGGATTCTTGCAGACTGGCCGCCCTGATCTCGACGTCAGGCCTACCGCCAAGGCCACGAAACAAAACGGCAAGGCGGCCGTGCATTTCGTCGAGCGTGACGGCGGCCTCTTCAAACACCGGAGGCGCGTCCAGATGACTGGCATAGGCGTGCCAGATCTTTCCGACGCTTTCTTCGGGCTCCCAAAGCTCGAAGTCGAACTGGCCCATGGCAAGCTTATCCGTAGACGGCGGCAACGAGATCGAGAAGGCCTTGTTTGATGTCCGCGTCGTCGCTCAATGGTTCAATCAAGGCTGTCTGCACAGCGCGTTCAATGGGCATTCCTGTTTGAATCAGTGTTGCGCAGTAGACGAGCAGCCGGGTGGAGACGCCTTCTTCCAGGTCCTGCCCTTTCAAGGCCCTGAGTTTGCCGGCGAGTCGCACAAGTGGCGCGACCTTCACTTTGTCCAGACCGCTTTCGGCGGCCACAATGTCGATCTCCCGCTCGGCGGGTGGAAAGTCGAACTCGATCGCCAGGAATCGCTGGCGCGTCGAAGGTTTCAAAGTCTTGAGAATGTTCTGGTAGCCAGGGTTGTACGAGGCAACCAGCATGAATTCCGGGCCAGCCTCCAGGACTTCTCCCGTACGCTCAATCGGCAGGATACGCCGGTCGTCGGTCAACGGGTGCAGAACGACAGTGACGTCCTTGCGCGCTTCGACGACTTCGTCGAGGTAACAGATCGCCCCCTCGCGGACGGCCCGGGTCAGTGGACCGTCAACCCATTCCGTCTCACCGCCCTTAAGCAGGTAGCGGCCGATCAGGTCGGACGCCGACAGGTCATCGTGACACGCCACCGTATAAAGCGGCCGCCCGAGCTGCGCGGCCATGTGCATGACGAAACGCGTTTTTCCGCACCCGGTCGGGCCCGTCAAATGCAGCGGCATTTTGTTGTTGTGCGCGGCGCTGAAAATTTCAGGTTCGTCCGCGTGGGGGAGTTAGAAGGGGGCGTCGGCCCCCTTCGACTGTTGACCTGCCTGCATTCGCCTACTCCGCCGGGCTCAATTCGGAATCCTTGCCGGCTTCAATGATTTCACCGCGAGGAACGAGGATGGCGTAGACGAACAAGATAGCGCCCAGCACCACAGCCACGCCGGCCCCAAAGCGCATGTAGTAGAACAGCGCCAACTGGTCCTGCACAGGCATGAAGTACTCGCCCATAACACGCTGCAGGTGAGTTTGGATGGTGCCAGCGAAGGTCAGCACGAAAGTCATGAACGCCATGCCGCTGGACATCAGCCAGAAGCTCGCCATGTTGAGCACCTGGTTATAGGGATCCCGGTTCTTCAGGATCGGGAACGCATAGGTGAAGATCGCGAGGTTCAAGGAAACGTAGGCTCCGAAGAACGCAAGGTG
>JARFQY010000367.1 GCA_029287535.1 Filomicrobium sp. | reverse complement strand
GCTCGACAAGCGTGGATGTCTGACCTGTCATGAACTGCTTAAGCCGGTAAAAACTAAGCCGGCGACGGCAACGGCGCAGCAGTCGAAGCCTCCTCCAGCCCAACCGAGTTTCAAGCCCATCAAGAAAGTCACGTGCGTTGCTTGCCACGCCCCCGGCAAGGCGCCGCAGAATTGCCAGCAGTGCCATACCTATCACACAGCGCCGACGCGTTCGCCACTAACGCCGACCCGCCTTCCGGTCGAGGCTGCCAGCCAGCAGAATTAGCCTGCCGGCATCAAAGCTCGACGACAAGGTCACTGACCGGCCGGGCGAGGCAAGGCAGGCATGTCCCCTCCTCAACGGCGGCAGCAGGTGGTGAAGTGTAGGTGACTTCGCCGGACTTGAGCCGGACTTTGCAGCTACCGCACTGCCCGGCGCGGCACGACGCTCGAGCCTCCACGCCGCAGGCCTCCGCGATGTCGAGCAGCGATCCATGATGCGGCTCCCACACGACACGCCGTTCGGAGTCAGAAAACGTGATCTTAAAGCGCGAGCGATCGCCTTTGCCCCGCGCACCCGTCTTTTGTTGCGCCTTAGCCGTAACCGAATTCGCGCCAGCTGCAGGCGGCCCGCCAAAGGCCTCGGTATGGATGTCGGCTTCGTTTATGCCGAGCGCCAGCAAATCGGTACGAAACGACGCCATCATTTGTGTTGGGCCGCACATGTAATACACAAAGTCGCGTGCACTAAGCAGTGGCTTCAACGCTCGCACGTCGACCCTGCCCGCATGATCAAAGTCGATGCCATGCCGGCAATCCGCGGTCGGTTGTGAATAGAAGACGACAGTCGCCAGATTGGGCGCGAGCTTCTGCAGACGGCGAATATGCTCTTGGAAGGGATGTTGCTCGCGGTTGCGGACTGCGTAGATGAGGACGACTTCGCGCCGGCTGCCACTCGCAACGAGCCAATTGAGCATGCTCATGAGCGGTGTGATCCCAATGCCGCCGGCAATCAGTACGACAGGTCGGTCCGAGGTTTGATCAAGTACGAAGGAGCCGGCTGGCTCGGCGGTCCCGATGACGTCCCCGACACACACGTTATTGACCAGTTGGGTCGAGGCCGCGCCGCTCCATGGACGGTCATTTGAATCAGACGGTCCTTCCAGGCGCTTGACGGTAATGCGATAGCAGCTTTGAGGCCGTGTCGGCATTTCCGAAAGCGAATAGCAACGCTGAATCGGGCGTCCGTCCGGACCCTCCAGCGAGATTGTCAGAAACTGTCCGGGCCCGTAGCTCTTGAGCGGCGCACCATCGGGAGATGCCAGGTAGAGTGAGCACACCGAGCGGTCAGCGGTCTCGTATTCGCGCCGCACCACTTGCAGCGGCAGGAGGCCTTGCCGCGGCTTGGGCGCTTGTGGTGCTTTCGCACGCCCCGCACCAACCGACTTTTCCGCCTCCGCCAAGACTTGCGCGATAAGTTCGTGCGACAATCGCTGGTGATGCCGCCGGCTGAGCATGTTGGCACCAAACCACCACAGCGCCCTCAGCGCTGTTCCCCCAACCATAAGCCAGCCTGTTGCTTGAACGACCATGGCAGTTTCCATGTTCGCGAATCTCCTTGCCCCAATATCAGTAAACAATCTGAATTTCAGCCCGCGCGCCCAAACCATCATCAAAGTTCTCATTGATGGTGTAGAAGCTCTCCAATGTAAGCTGAGCGTGCTGGCCGACCGCCTGTTGGTATTGAACGCCGAAGCCAAGGCTGTTGACCCCGAGACCATCGTTGCGCAGGCTTTGCCGGCCCGCGATTTCAAAAATCATATTGCGGCGTTTGTTATCCCAGAACGCCTGATAACCAATCGCACCACCGACGAGGTCGTCCTCAACAAATGGGTCGATTTCGGCGAGATACGTCGACAGACTGGGCGACGCGAAAAGGATGCCCGTGTTCGCTAGCGGTCCGCCAACCACCGCCTCGCGCCCTGCCTGGGTAAAGTTGCCGAACCCGAGGAACGAGTTGAAGTAAACGATATCGTCGGAACCCGGCACCGTCTTTGAAATCTCCGCCGTCAACAGCGTACCGTTGCCCACAACGCCCTGGACCTCCTCCTGCAGGGCAAACGAGCTATTCACACGAAATGCGGTGCTGATGCCGCCAAAGGCTGCCAACCGTTGTATCGCCGAGGCACCGACGTAAAACCCGTCGCGTTCATCGCGTTCAGGGCCACGATCCCGGCCGCGATCATCAACGTAGATCATATCGAGATTGAAGGTCGAAACATGCGCATCCGCCGCGACAAACAGACCGTACATGTTCTCGTTGCGTGCGAAGGCTTCATTACGGTCAAGGCGGTTCCACCCCCACATCCCGGAGACGCGGAAGTTTGAAGTTCCAGGAAATGGGATGTTGTTGCGGATAATGCCGAACGCATCGATCGTATCATTGATCAAGATACCTTCCTGGAAGACCACAGGTTGACGTCCGACCGTAAAGCCGTAGTCGATCGGCAGGATCCCTGCCCGATCCAGGTTCGGAAACAAACTGCCGAAATCGCCCTCAAAGAACAAAGTCTCGACATTAAAGCCGAACTCATCGTTGAAACCACGGTCCTCGCCCTCGAAGGTGTAGCGCGTAAAGCGGTTCGGCCGGTTGTTGTCGGTCGGCCTGAGACCGAGAAGGATCTTCTCTGTGCCGGTCAGCTGGAGGTTGACGAAGAGATCGAGACGATTGGCGATCTCCGTTTCCCTGGGATTGCCCGAGAAGCCGTTATCGAACGTCTGAAAGGCGGTGCGATTGATGGCATAGGCCCACAGTCGTGGCTGCCAGACGGCTCCCAGAACCGGCACCTCAAACCCGGCATCAAGCGGCCCCGTATCGAGAAACCCGTTACCCGCTTCAACCATCAGCGCTGGGCGATCAGGCAGAACGGTAGGTTTCGCCTGTCCTGCCGGAGTAATAGCCTCGTCGGCATAAGGGTCCGGCGCGAACGCGGACGGCTCCGCGATGCCCAGCACCTCCTCGCGGGTCATCATCCGGTCCTTTTCCGTCGTAAAGGGAACGTAGTCGTCCTTGATCGATTTCACTTCCACCCGATCGCCGAGCGGCCAGAACCAGCTGTACCAAGGCTCCTCAGGTTCCTCGCGTATGTATTCACCGGGCGGTTCGTCCGCCCGTTCATAGGTTTCTGGCTCAACCGTCTCAGGCCCTTGAGCCAGAGCCGGCAGGGCACAGCCAACCGACACGCAGCACACTGCAAGCACGGCCAAATTCGTGTTCGTCACACATCCCCCAACTGGGCACACCAAGCCCCATGACGTTCCTCCCCCGAGGTTCCGGCAATTATTACTTCTGCAAGACGAGTTTCTTCTCCCAGAGCGTCTGTGTCCCCTTGATGAGTTTGTCGGCCAGCATGCGTGGTGTCATGGCGTAGTCGAACCCCACGTCCTGCATCGCAATGAGCAAATTAATCGGAATCGGCTGCGCGTTAAGCCGGATGGTTGCTTTGTAGGGCGGCCGCCCCGTCAATGCGCTGCCGTCCACCTTGTAGCTTGCCCAACGTTCCCCATTCGGCTCTATCCCCTTCTTGTGATTGCGCTCCGTCGCTGGCTCACCTGTGAATACCAGTGACGTCGTTGAGGGCAGCACCCGGGGTAGCGCGAAGGTTGGGAACGGGATCGGGATCACGTGTTCGATCTCGCCGCCACGACCGTTTTGAGTGACAAAGATGGACTGCAGGCTAAACAAGTAAGGATCCTGCTTCATCTTGCCGGCGTGAACGTAGGACGAGTGTCCATCGAGCAGATCGCCATTGGGGTCGCGGTGTCCGGAACGGAAGACGACCTGGCCATCGCTGTCGCGAACCGTCACCTCGAGCCAGATGAGCCGCTCACCGGTGAAACCCGTCGGCACGTTATGCCCGTCGGTGCCATTTCGCACGGGGATGCGGAAAGCTAGACCACTATCGTCGGCTCGATCGATAATCGCGTCTCCGAGAAGGAAACCGTTGCGAAGAACCTCGAGCCGCTTGATCCGCGCGTAATCCAGGAGTTTGAACTGCTCATTCAGGATTTCGCGGGCATCATAACGGTCATCGGCACTTTCCCACGCTTTTGGAAACTTCGTGCCCTTGGGGACGTTCGACTCAAACTTCTCCTTGCCCCAGCCCGCTTCGTGATCGAACTGCAGCCACTCGCGCATCGTCTTGAATGCGGCTGCGCGCTGATTGTGCGGAAAGATCCCAGGATGGAC
>JARFQY010000230.1 GCA_029287535.1 Filomicrobium sp. | reverse complement strand
TGCGGGCTGGCCACCCGGCGCAAGGCCCTGCGGAACCAGCTCCTTCTGATCGGCGATCGTGGGCGACGCTTTTTATTCTGTCTGGCTCCGGTCCTCGTGGTGGGTGGGGTCATGACGTTGGCGCTGTGGCGCACCCCAGAGATTGTCCTGCTACCGGGCCTTTGGACGATGCTCTACGGCTGCGGGGTACTCGCCGCGGGTGCCTACGCAGTGGCGCCAATCGTGCAAATGGGTGCTTGCTTCGTCGTCCTCGGGCTCTTCATCCATGCGGTCCCAGCCGAGGCGAGCAATATGCTGCTCGGCCTGTCGTTCGGCGGACTCAACTTCTACTACGGCTTTCAGGTATACCGGCATCATGGCGGCTAAGCCCCTTCCCCGAAGCCCGAACGAGAGCGAACCCACGGCCTCGCTCAAGCCCTTGGCCGGTTCGCATTTGACGACCGGGGCGGCTCTGGGATTCTTGCCTGCCAGACTGTGTCCGTTGCAGAGCGCCTTCATCCTCGGCCTCATTGGTCTCCTGATCGCCGTGAGTTTCGCATCAAGCCCACGAATATGGTTGCCGGTCTGGGCCTGCATCGGCCTGATGCTGAATCTCGGATCGCAGCGGGCATCTGACTCGACCGGCTCCGTGCCATCTCAAGAGCGCGGTCTTGAAGGAAAACAAGCTTGAGGCACAACGGCACCCGGTCAAGCAAAACGAGGCGGAGGATCGTGGTCGCCGCGGTCCTCGGCATCACTTCGACGTTGGCACTTCAGTCGACATCAGCGCTAGGCGGACAACCCGAAGACTTGCTCGCTCCGCTGCGCGGCGAAGTGGACCTGCTGACTGCTACCTATACCGATCAGCATCCCGATGTTGTGAACGCCAGGTCCCGGTTGGCCCATGGCCAGTTGGTCGTGAGTGCCTGGCAGTGTCTCGAAGCGGCGCACAAGCGCAAGGTGCCGGATAGAAGAAAGACCTGTGCTTCGAACGGAGAGGTCTTGTCGGCGGTCGACATGGCTCTCATGGACAAGTTGATCGAAGGTCGGGACATGGCCGACTCGACCGAGCGGGCTCGGGCGTGGGGTAAGTTCAGAGAGCTGAGCTCTTACTCCGAGAGAGTGACCCGTTCATGGAATCCGGCTGGTTCCGAAAATCTCTTTCCTCGAGTGCCGCGTGTCGACTGGCTATTGTTGATCGATGCGCTGGACAGCGCTGGCGATATCGATGCGGCACGCCGGGAGCGAGCCGAATTCGAGCGTCAGTCCCCGAAGGATTGGTTCGATTGCTCAGGTCCGTTGCGGAGAGATGATTTTGTCGTATTCATGTCGGCGCGTCTGGAGGAGGTAGCGGCGCATCTGGAGGAGGTAGCACGGTCCCCATTGGACCCATTCACTCCAGTTTCGTTACAAGAACTGATCGAATGGCTGAGCCAAATGTTCGAACGTTGCGCCACCGAAGCCTTGGGTTGGTCCGCGGCCGACATCGATGTTTGGGTAGGCCTGCTGTGGGGAAGACCAACGGATCTCGAGGATCCCGCCGAGCTGGCAGAAATCATGGAAACGTTCGATCGAAGACGCCATTGATTTGATTGGGATACCGGCCTCCGCCCGCTTCAATGCTCCGACAATCTGGTGTTCGCTGTACTTGCTCTTGCGCATGACGACCTCCTCGTCAGGACGGTCATCATGCCGAAATTCCAGTCATCCGTGAGCCTGATCTACGGGGAGGGGACAGCAGCTCTTCCCGTCCGCGGAGCGGTTCCACGAGGAAAGCTGCCTCGATCGCACGACCGAAGGCAGGCGCATCATAAGGGCGCAGCTTCTGGCAGTGCGCACAATCCTGGTGCGTCAGCGGCCGCGCCGACCGCCATGTGCCTGATCTTTAAGCCTCTCCGGGCTTGGCACGATTCTGGCTTGAGCTTTTTCAGGCAAGACCAGGGTGCAGCTGATGCCGGTGGATCTGAAAAACTATCCAACAGGTGACTTCTACGACGAGACGCTCTCCGCGCCCAATCGTTCGCGCCGTCATGCCAAGCAGCTGACGAGACTGCTGCGCACCCTGGGTGAGAGCGAGCTCGCGGCCCGCCAGACGTCTGCCGAGCTTGCGATCAAGGCAATGGGCATCACCTTTTCCGTCTACTCGGAAGACGAGGGCACGATCGACCGCACCTGGCCGTTCGACATCCTGCCCCGCATCATCCCGCGCGAGGAGTGGGACTGCATTGAGGCGGGTCTCATTCAGCGCGCCACCGCGCTCAACATGTTTATCGATGACGTCTACCACGATCAGCGCATCGTGCGGGAGGGCGTGTTTCCCGCCGAGGTTCTGGCAGGATCGCGGAACTACCGGGCCTCCTGTGCGGGCGTTTCGCCGCCCTACGGCATCTGGGCGCACATCTGCGGATCGGACCTCGTGCGTGATCGCGACGGCACCGTCTATGTGCTCGAGGACAATCTCAGAGTGCCATCCGGCGTTTCCTACATGCTTGAAAACCGGTTGGTGACCAAGCGCGTCTTTCCCGAACTCTTCGAGCACTATGCGCCGCTCCCCATCGACGGCTACGCGGCCCAGCTGCTGTCTACGCTTGCCGGCCTATCACCCAGGCACACGAACCGCCCCGAGATCGTG
>JARFQY010000267.1 GCA_029287535.1 Filomicrobium sp. | reverse complement strand
CTGGTAGATTTCCATGATGCGGGCGCCGCGGTGGGGACCGTCGCAGACAAACTGCCACTGACCTTCGGTGTAGGTGTCGCAAAGCTTGACGCCCTTGACCAAGATCCAATGGCCTTGCTTTCCGCGATGAATGGCCAGCAGATAGTAAACCCATGCATTGCGAGGCTTCTGCATCCAGGTCCACAGCGTCGGGCGCTGTTTGCGCTCCATGTGCCAGAAGTCCTCAACGAGGGTCATCTCCCAGCCGAGCTCCGTGGCTGCGGCGGCCACCTCGATGGCGCTGGTACCCTCGATCTTGGCGTCGTCGGGGACGCGGCGAAAACGGTTGACCTCAAATTCGACCTGACTGATTGGAAAACCGGTCAGGGCGGATAGTATGTAAGGGCCGCAGAAAGCCGTGCGCCCGGTGTCATTCTTGACGGTGTTGAGGCCCGAGCGGTTCAGCCCGGCCGTGCGCGGCTCAGCCATGCGGTAGAGGTCCCGTGAAAGTAACGAATCGAATTCTTAACGAAAGATGATCGGGGAGAGTTTAGAAACGGTAAACGAGGGTGGCGGTGGCCCGAGCTTCCAGCCACATCCTTAGCTTAACTGAATCGCATGTCGGCTGTAATCGCGAGGCGCGCATGAACGTTTCATTTTTTCAAGAACTGCTCAATACGGTTGCAGAGCAAGGGCGCTCCTTCCTGCCCAAGGCGCTATTTGGAGACGAGCCAGAGCAGGGGATGCAAACATTAGTCGACGCGCTTGTGTCGGGTCGTGGTGAGGCGTCGGGCGTGGCGATTGCTCGGCAGATTCTGTGTCACTACAAATTGCTGAGCGCCGACGAAAAGAGAGCGTTCTTTCGGTACCTGGCGGCAGCGCCGGTGTTGAAACCCGATGCGGACCTCGTTTTTGAAGCAGCGGAAACCTACGTCAGGGAACAGGGAGATGCGGCGTTGTCGCGGCTGCAGTCGGTGGTCGAGAGTCCGCGACAGGAGTTCTTTCGTCGGCTCAATCTGGCGCCAGGAGCAACTGCCGAGATCGTCGCAATGCGGCGCGATCTACTGCGCATGCCAAAAGACGATGCCGGCCTTCAGGCGGTCGATCAGGACCTTCGACATCTCCTGTCTTCCTGGTTCAATCGCGGCTTTTTGGTCCTGCGAAAAATCGACTGGCAGACACCTGCGGCTATCCTAGAAAAGATCATCGCTTATGAAGCCGTGCATGAAATCAAAGGCTGGGAAGACTTGCGCCGGCGACTCGATCCTGCAGACCGGCGCTGTTTTGCGTTTTTCCATCCGTCGCTTGTCGATGATCCTTTGATCTTCGTGGAGGTCTCGCTGGGTGACGAGATGGCCGATGCGATCGCGCCTGTCCTCAACGAGGAGCGCAAAAGCCAGCCGTTGTTGGAGCCAACGACCGCCGTGTTCTATTCCATCTCCAATTGCCAGGAGGGTCTGCAAGGGATTTCGTTTGGTAACTTCCTTATCAAACAGGTTGTCGAGGAACTCGCGAAGGAGCTTCCCAGCCTGAATACGTTCGTGACGCTGTCGCCGGTCCCAAACTTCGCGCGCTGGCTCGATCGGACGCTGGGCGATGACCGAGAGGAATTGTTGAACGATGAGGACCGCCTTCTGCTGTCGTCCCTCAGCGATCCGGAGTGGTACGAGCGGCACAGCAATGATGATGCGCTGAAGTCCGCGGTACTCGGTTTGGCGGCGCACTATCTGATCCGGTCCAAATCAGAGCGTAACCGGCCGGTCGACCCGGTCGCGCGCTTCCACCTCGGTAACGGGGCCAAGTTGGCACGGATCAATTGGCTGGGAGATGCTTCCGACAAGGGCCTGCGGCAGGCGCACGGGCTGATGGTCAACTACCGATATGACGTCAAGGATATCGAGAAGAACCATGAGGCCTATGCCAATGACGGGCAGATTGCTGTGTCGCGTGCCGTGAAAGGGCACCTCAAGCCACGCAAGAAAGGCGGCGTCGAACCGGGAAAGGTTCTTATGCTGCCGACCGCGCCGCCGGAGGCCGAGCCCGTTGATGAGGCCCCTGACGCGGAGTCAAAGGAGAAGGCCTAGGTTCGCTGAAGGCGGTGTTGGGCCTTGCCCTTGCGAGATTGCCATGCACTATGGCTCGCATTGAGCAAGGTTTCTGTCAGGTCTGCCGGACGGAGGCGTTTAGTAATTGATTCCGGAGAGTTGCGTCATGCGTTATGACGACCAAGACCGTCGCAGTTCTAATGTCGAGGATCGGCGTTCACAAGGCCGACGTGGAGGATTTCGTTTTCCCGGCGGCTTTGGAATGCCGGGCGGACGGGGCCGTCCCATGCGGATTCCGATCGGCGGCCGAAGCGGCTTTTCGCTTACGACGCTGCTCATCATCGGCGTCATCATGTTTTTCCTGGGGATCAACCCGCTAGAGATTTTGACTGGCGGTATGGGGAGCGGTGGGCGCAGCAACATCGACATTCCGCAACTGCCGCGGTCGGAACAAGCCGGACGACCGCAGCCGCGGGGATCGGGGCTGGATATTCCGGGTCTGCCAGGGAGCCGAGAGGCGCCAAAGCAGGGGCCCTCCAGCGATGATGAAATGAAGGTCTTCGTCGAGCGCGTGCTGGCGGATACGGAAGATGTTTGGACAAAGATCTTCGGCCAATTCGGCAAGCAATATCCTGCACCGAAGTTAGTCTTGTTCCGCGGTTACACAACGACGGGATGCGGAATGGGACAAGCCGCCATGGGCCCGTTCTACTGTCCGCTCGATAAAAAAATCTATATCGACCTCGCGTTTTATGAGCAGCTGAAGCGGCAATTCAGAGCGCCAGGTGATTTCGCTCAGGCCTATGTCATCGCGCACGAGGTCGGACATCACATTCAGACGATTCTTGGCATTGCCGATAAGGTTCAGCGGGCCAAGCGCGGGCGCGGCAAGAAGGCCGGCAATCGTCTTCAGGTGCGTATGGAGCTGCAGGCGGATTGTCTTGCTGGCGTGTGGGCGTCCCAACTTCATCAGCGATTGGAGCCGGGCGATATCGAGGAAGGCTTGAATGCGGCGCAGCAAATCGGGGATGACATGATCCAGAGGCGCCAGCAAGGCTACGTCGTGCCCGACGCGTTCACGCACGGGACCGCAGCACAAAGACAGCGATGGTTCAAGCTGGGCTTCAAGGAAGGCCGGATGGCGTCGTGTTCGCCAGCTTTCGAACTGCCGTACGCGCAGCTTTAGA
>JARFQY010000137.1 GCA_029287535.1 Filomicrobium sp. | reverse complement strand
ATATTATAAACCTTGTCTTAAAGGCGTTAGATTATCGGTTGTGTTCCCGGTCCAGATGTCCCGAAATTTTTGACGTGGGGCGTTGGGCCGATATGCATCAGATAACAGAGTTCGTCGGAGAGTGGAATGCGTAGTTTTCTGCCTATTGTATTATCTTTCATCTGTAGCGTGACATTTCTCGCCGGCGCCGCCAGCGCGTCTACCGTTCGCGCCACCGTCGATCTTTCGAAGCAACGCATGACGGTCTATGTCGCGGGCCGCAAGAAATACTCCTGGCGGGTATCCACAGGCAAGCGTGGCTGGCGAACGAAGCCCGGCGTGTACACGCCATATGCTCAAAGAGAAGAATTCTACTCCACCAAATGGAACATGAGCCTCCCCTATCTCACCATGATCGGGTATGACGGCACCGCTGTCCACGGCACCCACCAGACGTCACGGCTCGGGAGACCAGCGTCGCATGGCTGTATCCGGCTGAGCATCTCGAACGCCCGTCGATTCTACCGGCTCGTACAAAGATTTGGTTTCTCGCAAACGCAAGTCGTCGTAAGGCCCTAGTAGCAGGACTGCGGGTTCGGTGGTCAGTGGCGAGGGATCAACGAAGTAATCGTCGACCGAGCGTCACGGTTCCAATCTCCCTTGCTTTGGTGCGGGCGATCGACGTTGGTCGGCAAGTCCACACGCCGATTCAAGTACCGACGCCCTGAAGACCTTCAGCTCCGCGACTCTCTGCTCCCTGTCAATTGCGGTAGCGGACCTTCATGGTTTGGCTTGATCTGGCCCAAACGCTTGAAGCATGTGCTCATCGGACCCTGTCCAAATCAGCGGGGTCATCTTGGCCATCGGAGCTCAAAAGTGCGCTACTGGAGGATTCAATCCGAGTGCAGGAGTAACCGTTGTTTTTCATCTGAAGAGAATGCCGGCAAGCTCAATTCCGAGGTAACGGAATGTGCAAGATAAACGCTACTGAAATGAGCAAGAGCAGCCCTTCCAATAAGGCCTACACAGAGGACTCTCACGGCAGATCTAAAACCTATGCCGCACCCCAATTGTCGCAAAATTACTTGCGCCCGTCACACCATTGAAGAGTTCACTGTCACCAAAGACGTTCCCACCACCGGAACGGTGGTGATAGCGTAGAACGAGTTCCCAGTTCTCATGCTTGGGCAGAGCGAAAGTGATCTCTGGTGACAAATAATGAAGCAGTTTCGAACTATTGCCATTGTCATCACGCCGAAACTCAAGCTCGTCTACTCTGCTTGCATAGTTAAGCCCAGTTGAGACCGCGATCGTTGTTCGCACGTAATCGTTCCATGGAAACGCATGCCATCTCAAGTAGACCGCACCCCACACTTCCGTCGCATGCATATCACCGAAGCGCTGACCTATGCCTCCTTCAAGCTCTGCACTGAACCAGGAGCCTACCGTCAGTATCTGGCGGGAAAAAGCACCTGAAATCAGAAACGCATCTTGATAGTCATAGTTCCATGGGGCGACGTAATCTCCAGCATCGGGAGCAAATCCGCCACTGAACCCAAAGGAGTTGGACATTTTCTCGTCGGCAAAACGACCAAAAGAGAAATACACGGCGCAGTCGTAATCGCATGCCGACAATGGGTTGTGCCAACGAGTCTCCGACGACCAAGCCTCTGCCGACGCCGGGTCGCTCGTAAAGCAAAACACTAGGAGCCTGCAGACAACGATAACTGCTAGCCATCGATGAACCAAGCCTATCTCCCAGCGCCTAAAGGGCCCAAGACAATCAGTAATCAGCAGGTTTTCGCGAAAATAGTGCTGAAAGCTGATCTCCACATGATCATACGTGTGACCTACTAACCTCACTCATAATGGTCGCGTGTCGTTTCTTCTGCCAGATCAAGTCAATGTTGCGGCCGTAGATGAGCAGCCCCATTCCCTGGCCAAGGATGAATACCGGGTCTGCTCGATATATGGCATACGCAAACAACAAAGCGCCACCCATGAGACTAAAATACCAGAACACCTCTGGAACAACCGACTGTCTTGCTCGTTCGCTTGCGATCCATTGCATGATGAACCGCATTGAGAACATGAGCTGTGCAGTTAATCCAACGCCGAGCCAAATAATTTCTATCGTCGCCGTGTTCGACCACCAGACATAGATTTTAGCGGCAAGTGCCGGAAATGCATCCATCGAGACCTCGCGCGGTCAGGCGGGGTGGCGCTTCAAACTACTGAAGCGTGCGCCGGGCTGATGACAAATTTCGATTACTCGGCCTGTTGTGCGGTCTACGTGCGCGCCTCGTTGCCGGTGTTTGCACGCGCAATCGAGCCAAGACTGGTCGTGGTGCTGCCGACCGCCCTAAATCTTCGGCGATGGTCGGCACCCGCGTGCGCTGGCGCAGCCAGCTCACGCCAATCAGATCGTAGAGCCCAACCAGCGCTCGGCTCAGATTAGAGTATTTCGAACACCCCACCTGGCGTGACCGATGCGCGACCGGCAGATAACGAACCTCATATCCATAGGACAGGAACAGCGCCGGCAGGTAGCGATGCATGCTCGTGAAAAATGGCAGCTTAAGATACGCGTCGCGCCAATAGACTTTGATGCCGCATCCCGTGTCCGGGCAATTGTCCCAGAGCAAAGCAGCCCGGATCCAGTTCGCCACCTTTGACGCCCAGCGCTTTGATCCGCTGTCCTTGCGTTCGAGGCGATTGCCGCCGACCAGTGCCGCACCTGGCTCTCCCAGCGGACCCAGCAAAGTCACCAGTCGAGGGATGTCGCGTGGATCATTCTGCCCGTCCCCGTCCATGGTTGCGATCACCGTGCTTGTCGCCGCCAGAACCCCCGTTCGCAGCGCTGCGCTTTGCCCGCACCGAGACTGACAGCGCATATACCTCAAGCCGTGATAGCGACCATTGGTAATCCGCTGTTTAACCTCCTGGGAGGTCCCATCGGTACTGGCATCATCGACAATGATCATTTCTGCCAGCAACTGGGCTGGCACGACGGAATATGTCTCATCGATCAGACGGCCGATATTTCCGGCCTCATTGTGTGCTGGAACGACGATCGACAACCGCATGTCAATCCCCCTGGTCATGGCACCGACTCAATCACAGATTGATACTGGAGTGACACACTTGTTGCCCCGCCGCAATGACGCCCGGGCAACACTTCAAGTCGACCGTTGACATGTGCCCACACTTTTAGGGAATACGTGGTAGGTTTCCGTGGGGGCAGCCATGCAATACTGGGCGGCGAAAGCTGTCGAGCCGCTCGTAGCGGGCGAACGGGCGGCGGCCAAGACACAGGCTTGGTTCGGTCGCCTCGTCTTGGTACTTGCGGCAGTGTTGGCGGTTCGCGTTCTTGCGCTGGCTTTCAATGGGACGGACTTATTCTTCGACGAGGCGCAGTATTGGACCTGGAGCCAGGAGCCGGCTTTTGGCTATTACTCAAAGCCGCCGCTGATCGCGTGGATCATCGCCGGCTCGACAAGCCTTTGCGGAGATAGCGAGTTCTGCGTCCGCCTGCCGTCGCCCGTGCTGCATACCATGACGGCATTGATGTTGTTCTGGCTGGCGAGCCGCCTCTACGGTCCGCGCGAGGGTTTCTGGTCGGGTGTTGTCTTCGCGATGCTGCCAGGCGTGGCTTTCTCGGCAAATATCATTTCAACCGATGTGCCGCTGCTGCTTTTCTGGGCCACGGCACTGTATGCCCTCTATGTCCTGATAAACAAAAGAAGCTGGTGGGCGCCCTTGCTGTTGGGCATTTCCCTCGGTTTCGGGCTGAACGCCAAGTATGCGATGGCCTATTTCGTGGTCTGCACCGTGGTCTACGCCATCGCGACACCGGCGCACCGCTCACTTCTCGCAGAGCCGCGCTGGTGGGCTGCCATCATAATCGCGGTCGGTCTCA
>JARFQY010000104.1 GCA_029287535.1 Filomicrobium sp. | reverse complement strand
TCAAGTCGTCCGAGGTCTCCGCCTATGAACCAATCGCCGCGGAAGACCTGAGCTTCTTCCTCGGGCCGGTTCCAGTACCCCAGCATGAGTCCAGGGTCACTGCGGTGGATCGCGATCAGCCCCTCTTCGTCTGCCGGCAGCGGCTGATCACCTCCATCGATCGGAAGGATCGCGACGCATCGGCCGGGCTGCGGCTTGCCAATGGCACCAGGCTTTCTGGGGATGTCCGGTGCAGTTGAGACGTACGTTGAGATTTCACTCATGCCGAGAGCTTCATAAAGCTCCGTTCCGGTGCGTTCGCTCCAGCTGGAAAACAGGTCCGGGGGCGGTTTTTCGCCCGCCGTCAATGCATGGCGAAGACTACGGACTCGCCCAGGCTCGTCGGGCGCGTACTTGAGGATTTGTCGGAAGAGTCCGGGAGCGGCGGCAAACAGCGTCGCCTGTGTCTGCTCGATGAGGACGGGCCAGAGTTCAGGATTTTTGTCGCCAGTGTAGATGATTGCGGTTGCGCCATTGGCCCATGGATCGGTGAGCCCGGTGCCCAAGGTATAGGTCCAGTTGAATGCGCCGGCGTGAAGCATGCGGTCGTGACGCGTTATCCCATACCAGCCTTGGTACATGGGGCGGCGGCCCCATGCGGCACGATGCGCGTGCAGGACGCCCTTCGGTTTGGATGTGGTTCCGGATGTGTAGATCAGGTAGGCGGGTTCGTCGGCCAAGGTATCGGCCCAGTTGGCCCGATCGCAGTTGACGCGCATGTCGTCGAGATGTTCCGCGGTCAAGATGCTAACGCCTGCGGGGACATGTTCGAGCGGCAGCTGCTGATCCACAGCGACTGCCGCCGCGCCGCTGTCCTGAAGGAGAAACGCGACTTCCTGTTGGGTCAATTGACTGGAGGTCGCCAAGGGCACGATGCCGGCAGCGAGCGCGCCAAAGAATGTCAGTGGATACAGGCTCGTGTTGTCCAACCGAATGAGCAGCCGGTCACCGGGTTCGAGGCCGCGCCGACGCAGTCCTTCGGCAATGCGCAGGACGGCATCCTCGATTTGTGCGTAGCTCCAGCGCTCGGCCGGGGTGTCGGTGCCGGTCTGATGGTAGACGATCAGCGCGGGATGATCAGGCGTTGATGCAGCCGGGCCCGCGAGGCAATAGCGGGCCATGTTGAAACGCGCAGGGGGCATTGTTCCTGTATACCCGGTCGTCGGCACTTACGGTTTCACCTTCAAAGGGTCAGACGCCACTACCGGCTTTCTGCCGCTGCGTCCCACCACGTATCGAGTTGATATCCGAACAGCGATGTTTTTTCGGGCTGGCGCAGGCGTGTCCAGTAGCCAATCCATTGTTTGGGCAGATGGAAAAGTGGAACGACATAATGCCCGGAAAGGAGTACGCGGTCGAGTGCTCGGACGGCGGCGACGAAGTCCTCCGTATCACGGGCAGCCAACATCGCCTTGATCATTGCGTCGACGGCTGGGTTCTTCACGCCGGCAAAATTGAATGTACCTTCGCGGTCGGCCAATTCAGAAGACCAACGGAAGATCTGCTCATTGCCAGGAGACAAAGACGAGGGCCAACGCGTTTGGATCATGTCGTAGTCGTAAGTCTTGATGCGCGATTGGTACTGGGCACTGTCGACGATGCGGACCCGGGCATCGATACCGATCTTGGCGAGATCGCGGCTGAAGGCTAGAAACAGGCGTTCGTTCCTGGTCGAGCCGGCCAAAATCTCGAACGCGAGTTGCTTGCCCGTCGCGGTGTTTATGAGACGACCGTCCTTCAACTCATAGCCTGCTTCGCCCAACAGCTTGATCGCCTTGCGCCAGTTGCGGCGGTTCCTGCCTGATCCGTCGGTCTCCGGCATCTTGTAGGTTCCCGCCATGATTTCCGGGCTGACGGCGTCGGGAAAATCCTTCAGCAGGGCTTTCTCCCGCGCATCCGCGGGGCGTTGAAATGTGGATAGTTTCGAGCGCTCGAAGAAGCTCTGGGTTCGTTCGTAAAGCCCGTGATAGAGGTTTTGGTTGATCCACTTGAAATCCAAAAGATGGATGATCGCCTCGCGGACCCGGGGGGCGGCGAAGATTTCCCGTCTCGTATTGAATGCAAGTGCATTCATCCCGGCGGGCAGGCCGATATCGAATTCCTGCCTCACCAGCTTCGAGTCCTTCTTTGTGTGTTTGCCGTATCCTTCCGCCCAACGGCCGGGGTCGTCTTCGACGCGCAAGTCGATCTTGCCGGATTTGAAGGCCTCAAGCATGGCCGCGTCGTCGCGGTAGTATTGATACTTGACTTGATCGAAGTTGAAGCGGCCGCGGGTGGCGGGCAAGTCATTCGCCCACCAGTTCGGGTCGCGCTTGTAGGTCAGGCTTCGACCTGGGTCGATGCGCTCAATGATATAGGGGCCGCTACCCACGGGCGCCTCCAGTGTCGTCTTCTGGAAGCTCTCCTCATCGAGAAGATGGCTTGGAAGGACCGGCATCAGTCCCATGATCAAGGGAAGTTCGCGGTCGCCGGGTTCAAGTTCAAAGCGAACCGATCGGTCGGACAGCCGGATGGCCTTGTTGACCTTCTTGTAGTAGGCGCGATGGTTCGGGCGGCCATGGTCACGCAGTGTCATCCAAGAGAACAAGACGTCATCAGCGTCGATCGGGTGGCCATCAGAAAAGCGTGCCTTGGGATGAAGATGGAACGTGATGGCGCTGCGATCCTCGGGAACTTCGATACGCTCAGCAATATGCCCATACAAAGTGAAGGGTTCGTCCAGGCCGCGGATTAGCAAACTTTCATAGAGAAAGTCGCGTAGTCCGGCCGCGGGCTGACCCTTGATGATCATGGGATTGAGAGTGTCGAACGAGCCCAAGATTCCAATGTGGACAATTCCGCCCTGCGGAGCATTTGGATTGACGTAACCTGGATTGCTGAAATCAGCAGGAAGCAGCGGTTCGCCGTGCATGGCGATCGCGTGTTGAGGCGCGCGAAGCGTGTCCTCAACGGCAGGTGCGGTCTCGGCGCTGATGGGTTTGGATTGTAATAGGATGATCGCTGTGACCGCGGTCAGTGCTAATCGGCCCAGTCTATTTTGAAGTCCCATGACCGATAGATGCTCCAACTGTCTGTCGACCCTCAATTTGAGTTGTGTTGTCTTGTAACTCTTCTCAACACAGTAGTTCTGAAAACTGCGCCTTTTCTAGGGGTTCCATTCATTATCTCTTGGCAATGTAAGCAGTTTTCCCAGACCAGATTATCCAGTGCGACACACAGGCGGCGAGATTGGGTAGGACAGGGGCCGATTTCGTCACGGAGTTGCCTCATTCAAGGCCTTAACAGCGAGAGAGGGCGCGTTGCGCGTCCGACCTGCGCGCCAAGTGGTGCTGTAAAGTGGGGCGAGCTGGCGGGGGCCAGCTCTCAAAAAAAAGGTCGATAGCTCGTATGATGCATTGGATTTTCAACTCGCAGAGCCGAGTGATCGGCGCTGCTCTCGTGCTCGCTCTGGTCGGCTGGTCCGCACCAGGCTTTGCCCAGGATGCGAAGAAAAAAGCAAATAACGAAGAGAACAACTGGGTCAAGGTTTGCGACAAAGCGCCGGTGCCTGAAAAGGGCAAGGACGGGAAAGTCGTCAAAGCCGAGAAGGAGGTTTGTATTACCCGGTATCAGCAGATCGACGGTAATACGGGCATCAATCTCGTCACTGTGGGCCTGCAGCAGGTGAAGGGTCAGGACGCCCCGCACCTCATGATCATGGTTCCACTGGGGATGGTCCTTAAGGCTGGTGTCGGCGTGGTCGTGCTTAACGCCGACGAGTGGAAGACTTTGCTGAAGAAAGAAAAGCTGGACGAGAAGAAGCTCAAGCAGATGCTGCTTGGTTTTGAGCACTGTATTTTTGAAGGATGTACGGCCCGCGCCCAGGTGAAGCCTGAGGTCGTCGACAGCCTCAAGAAGGGTGCTGGGATGCTCGTCATGTCAGTGGACATTCAAGGGCGTCCAGCCAGCTTCATTGTCTCCCTGAAGGGGTTCACGAAGGCGATGGACGGCAAACCGATTGATAACAAGGTCTTCGCGCAAATGCGTCAGCAGGCCATGGCGCAAATCCGTGAGCGCCAGAAGCAAGCGTATCAGCAGTACATGGCGAAGCAGAAAAACGAAGGTGGCAAGAAGAAGTAAGAACTCTTACTTCACGCCATCAAGAGTTGACCATTATGCCCCGTCCGGCTCTGAGCCGGGCGGGTTTTTTGCTTGGGCCTTTTTGGTTTGTGGACAGCGGCGTCGTGTCGCCGCACGGGAGGGGGCTGCCTCAGCAACCGCGATTGCTCAGACTTCCTGAAATGCTGGCGCCAACTTTCACTTGGCGGGAAAAAGACGCAATCCCGCCTCACAGTCCTGCCAAAGATATGAACTAAGTTCATAACTGGATCAAACAATGCGGAGAGCAGGGCGTGCCATTCCGATCTCACGGTTGTACGGCTTAGCCAGGGAGGCCTTTGAGTTCGTGGCGTAGAGGTTTGTGTGTTTGTGGTGTCGCCCACTGTGGTTCGGCGGCGCTTTGTGGGAGCAGGTTCGGCGCGCACCTTTATGGGACGGAGGCCTCTGTGGCGGCTTGTGATCGCTAACTCCATGATGTTGGACTGAGTAGAAAGTCAGGGTTTTGGAATGAGTTCGAGGTATCGAAAGAAACTGGCAGAGGACCTGCCGCGCTGGGTCGATGCCGGCTGGGTCATGCCGGAAGGTGCGCGGGCAATCCTTGCCGAAGTCGCGGCCCAAGAGCCCGACCGCAAAAACCGCTTTGTCGGCATTCTCAGCATTCTGGGTGCGGTCCTGATCGGCGCAGGTGTGATCAGTTTTGTTGCCGCCAACTGGCAGGAGATGCCGCGGCTATTCCGGCTTGGTCTTATGATCAGTCTGCTTTGGGCAGCCTACGGCACGGCCGCCTTTTTGTTCGCGCGGGGGCTGTCCTTATTCGCGCATGGTGCCGTTTTGGTCGGCTCGGTCGTGTTTGGTGCGAGCGTGATGTTGGTCGCGCAGATGTATCACCTTCACGGCAACCCCCCGGATGCCGTGATCGTGTGGTCGGCCGGGGCGCTGGTCGCTGGTTTACTGATGCGCTCGAATCCGTCGCTGGTTCTCAGCCTGCTCCTCGTCTGCCTATGGGGTGGCTGGGAAACACAATTGCGGGAAGCTGTCTTCTGGCCGTTTCTTGCGGCGTGGGGTGCCGTCTTTGCTGCGTTGATGTGGCGTGAGTGTGCGTATGGTTTGAAGCTTGCGACTCTCGCACTGGGCGTTTGGATCGTATCGCTTGCCTACACGCTGCCCGAGCCTCCGCAAAACGAACTGGTGCTTGCGATTGGCGCGGCCATAGGCTGTTTCGGAATCGCACTGCAATTTGCCGGGCGTTCGTTCGAAGTCTATGGACGGTTAGCGGTCGCGCTGGGATTTGGCGTTGCGATCG
>JARFQY010000087.1 GCA_029287535.1 Filomicrobium sp. | reverse complement strand
GATTTATACCGTTCTGCAGCATCTGTGATCCAGGGCCGCAAGGCCTGGAATTGCTGGATCAGAATGAGATAGTCGTCGCGATAGGCCACTTTCGGCGCATCTTCCAGCAGCGCCCAGTGGCGCTGGCGACGCTTCATCTCGGGCCAGACATCCTCCTGTTTCTGCACGAGATAGGGATAGTAGGTCACGACGTTTTTTTGCACGCCGGTCTGGGTTTGCTTGCCGATGACCACCGTGCATGGAAAATCCACGAGGACGGTCCCGCGCACACCTGCCTCCTCAAGCCTTCGCGGTTGCAGGCATCGACATGCGTTTCGCCAGGCTTGCGCCGGCCCTTGGGCAGGATCCAGCGTCCCCGCGTGTGCGATGTCACAAACAGCAACGCGACGGCGTCTCCCTTGGTCTCGAACGGTATGATCCCGACTCTATGCATCGTTTTGTCAGTGCTCATGATGGCCGGTCAGGTGGTGGTCAACACGCCTTGTAGCTCTCATGATACCAGTTGAGCAACTTGAATTGCGTCGTTCGCCCCCGGCCCAGCGCTACATGCGATTAATCTCATGAATTGGCCACTCACTACAGCATTTCGTTGGGGTCATTTTGGTCACTGGACACAACAGTTCTCCTGATCCGAAGGAACGAGGGTGAGTTTGCCCGCGGGACACGCATGTCTCAACTCGCGTAAAATTCAAAGCGAATTTGTCTGGGCAGGTCGAAGAAGGTTCATAGCACTGGTTCTCTATTTTCGGTCAGTGAGAGCCACGATTTTAGAGGATGAGAAGTGCCGACGTTCGCCGCTGTCATCTTTGTCAGTTGGAAATTGAAAACGTCGTGCGGGGGCACTAAAATAGCACTCTGAGTTTGCTGTCTGATCTCCGGATCACACGCCGGCAACAACGGTTTTGCGTTGCTCGAGGTGAAGTGACAAGCTCGCCATCCTTCAGCAATTCAAAGACATGAGCCGCGCATGTCAGATATTGAACTCCCAAGAGTACGATCATCGTGGAGAGTCTCAGCCAGCTTCGTCGCCCCAAAAGGCCTCTGCTGAGCTGGTTCATCCAACTTGCCGGGTTCTGCGATACAGCTTTGGCGTTATCTGGGTGCAATGCGCCTGCAAATTTGCCCGGCAGCTGTTGCTGACGAAATTTGATGTTGGCTCGACCAACAAGGGGAGGAAGCAATGCCCGAAGGCTTCCCTTACGGCATGAAGTTCTTGCCAGAGGATTGGCAGAAGGGCGATCGGTCGGATGGACCTGGCAGTGCTGCCATCAGGTTACCGCAAGGTTTCCTATTGGGTGCCCCCAATGTGATTTTGCCATACGGCCGAATGCCAAGCGATGATTATTATGGCGCTCAGGTGCAGATGGGAGATCCATTTCTCAACGCACCATTGCAGGACAGCTGTGGCGGGACCGTCTATTTCGAAGCAACCAAGGAAGACTATCTAAAGGCCCTCGTCAGATTGATGGGGCTTAGAGCAGTCAGCAAGGAGTATGTAGCGTTTGCGATCTCCTCCACGAATCCTGTCGAAGATCGCTATCTTGATCAGATCAAAATACTGACCCACCTAGCCCTCACAGAGATCTTTAGAATTGACGACGAGCTGATACCGGAAGAGCAGCCATTTACAATCGAAGAGTCCATCCTTGGCTTCGTTGCCGCCCAGAACCACAAATGGAATGAGCCCAATCGCACGTTCAGTTCCAGATTGAGCGGCTCGGCCGGCGGAGATGATGATTGGGCAAAGGAAGCCCTGGCATTCGGACTCCACGTCGAGAACTCTTATTGGGGGGCCTATCGGATCTGGAGCCGCCCGTGGCTCGTTACGAAGTAGATGAAACTCGGGCGCCTTTGCTTCAGGCCGCGCTGTTGTCCGCAAAGTCTGGTGGTACCCTATGAATTGGTAGCGGCGTAGCAACTGTCTAAGGAGAGGAATCCATGGCGATCGCTCAAAAAGAAGAAGCACGGGCACTCAATGCGGACGAGCGAGTGCTTGTCGAGAAATCTCATCATCCGGCACTACAGGATCTGCCAGACAGAGAGCTTGCCGATCTCGTGAAACTGATGCGCGAGCGACGCGAGAAGGCGAAGACACAAGCCAACCAACGGCGGCGTGAAATGCGCGGGAAATCGGCCCCCAAAGGCGCGACCGCATCGCGTGCGGAAGAGGGCTCCAAACTCAAGGTGGCCGTTCTTGCCATGGCCGTGCGCCGTCTCAATAGCGAGGCCGAGCGCAGACGCCGCATGGGAGCTCGTGTGTTGCTAAGGGAAAACGCTGAACGCGCCCTAGCGCTGAAGCAGGCGAAGGAAACAAGCGACCCACCTTTCAATACGCGTCACGCTCATGAAGGTATGCGGAACCTGGCCAACGCGCGTCCGGAAGATCTGATCCGTCCGATGGAGCTCGGCCGTCAACGCAAAGCAGCCGCCATCGCTCAAGCAAAACGGGACGCTCGCTAGCAGTCGAAACCGTGTCTCCCGTGCGGGTCGACCTTGGCGCGGCCAAAGTCCAGATGGCAGCCGGTGGCAACTCTGCGATGCGTGAGAGGGCCAAGAGGATGCTCTTAAGAGATCCGATCGCCATAACCGATTTCTGAAGGTCGAAACATATTGCGTCGGGAAAGCGGGTCTTTCAGCGTGCCTTGGGCATCAGAGCTGTTTGTTGAAGCAAGTTTGCTTTCCTTCCCGAAGATTTGGCGGAGGTCCTTAGTCGCATTCATGATGACAACAAGCGCTGCGTCCGACTAAATCGAGGAAGAATGTCCACTCGCTCAGTTTGTTAGCAGACGATGACCTCGAAACGAGATCCCGCCACAACGAACAAAGAGCCATTACTCGCCGGTGGACATCATCTTTGGGGGGTCCTGCTGACGGCTTCGGCCGGCATGTTCATGGTTCAACTGGACTTCCTGGCCTTGCAGTCAGCAGTTCCGGAAATGGCCAGGGACCTCAATACAACGGCGAGCGACCTGCAATGGGTCATTAGCGGATACATGCTTGCCGAGGCTGCCTTCCTCATTGTGGGCGGAAGGTTAGCCGACATTTTTGGCCGAAAGAGATTCTTGATCATCGGAGCGGCCATCTTCGGTTTGACGTCACTGATCGGTGGTGCTGCGACATCCCCTTTCATGCTGATCACCATGCGTTTGCTGCAAGGTATCGGTGCTGCGATCATGCTTCCTGTCGCTCTAGCCGTGACGACGAACGCGTTTCCCGCCACCAGAGTGCAGCGCGCCGTCGGACTGGTTTTCGCGATCGGTTCCATTGGTCTTGCATTTGGGCCCCTTGTCGGCGGCATCCTTACAGACCTTGTGTCATGGCGCGTGGTGTTGTGGATCAATGTTCCTGTGACGATCGCGATGATCGCCCTGGCAATCTACACGGTCGAGGACACGCGTGATGAGAGCGTGCCAAGGTCGGTCGATATCGCCGGACTTGTCCTTGTTGTTGTTTCGATCGCGGCCTTCACATTCGGCATCGATAGAACAACTGTATGGGGGTGGCTTTATGCACCGACATTGGCCTGCATAATCGGCGGCGTTATTGGGTTGTTTTGTTTTGTGATTGTCGAAAGCCGTGTTCGCTATCCGCTGATCGATTTGTCGCTGTTCAGGATGAGAGTATTCAGCGCCATGACCATTGCGGGGTCTGTTGGAAATGGCGCAGCGACAATCGTAATATTCCTATCCATGATCTACCTTCAGGACGTCAAAGGTTTCACCCCGATCGAGGCCGGCGCGACGTTCTTGACCTTCTCTTTGGGCTACGCGTTTTCGGGATTGATCTCCGGCCGGGTCGAAGGAGTTCCGCCCGGGATCGCCATGGGCTGTGGTTTGGCTATTGGTGGTCTGGCGACAATCGGCATGGGCATGACCGACAGCCTCTTCATGTTTGTTGCCCTTGCCGGATTGAGCGGCCTCGGTCTCGGGTTCGGTTGGGCCTACACCAGCGTCGTGACACAGTCCGTCGTGCCCAAGCAGCAAGCGGGGGCCGCTTCCGGGACTGTCCTGACGGTCTTGATCAGCGTCGCGGGCATAGCGTTGGCCATCGCCGTATCGATCTACGAAACCTTCACGAGTGCGGGAAGCCCGAACCAAGCCATGGTGATCAAGGCCATCGTCATGGGGGCTGGTGTCGCCGTCTTGTTCGCTGCGCTTTTTGTTGCGTTGTTCGGCCGTGAGCGCAAGGTGCGCGCCCTCCACAAATTCTAACGAACTACGCTTGGCCGAAGAACCGACCGTTTTACCTTGGGCGACTTCTCGGACATTTGCGATGTGATGCTGGTCCGACGTCGGGATGTCCGCTTTATTGACGTTCGTCCCCTCGGGCCGTTCATTGTGGAGACACTGGGACTTGGTTCTGCGGAACAGCCTGCCCGTCCTTAGATGCAGCTTTGGGAGTGAGTCCAATATAGGGTTCTCTATCCGGCAGATACTTCGTGTCGATTAGACGTGGAATGGCTTTTTGCCACTTCGGGTCCGATGTGACGATAGGCTTGAGTAGAGCCATCGCGGCATCGTCTTTGCCCGCCGCCGCGTAAGCGATAGCAATCCAAACAAAGTTCTCGTTTATGGGACCGACGCGGTCACGTAATGCTAGGGCCCCCTGGGCCGCTTCATCGAAACGACCAGCGCGAATATTGGCCTGTATCGCGTTCGACATATTCATATTCCGGGCAATCGTCATCAGCTGTGCAAGGTCACGCAGCGGCGCCTTACTGTTGTCCACCCGGATATCAAACAGGCGACCACCCCAACGTGGGAGTTTGGGATTGCCGTCGACAACGAGTAGCGCCGCCGCTTGCTCACCACGCAAGTCTCCTCCAGCGGCTTGCGCGGCCTTCAAGGCAGCAAACAGGCGCGCCGCCAAATCACCCGACTTGGTCTTGAAGGCTTCCACCATCGCATCGCAAACGCCTGGCTTGGCCATGATGTTGGCCTGGATGCTGAGGTTCGTCCCGGTGTGGTGGCAATGGTCGGAAATGACTCGGTCGCCGGAATGTGCATATGAACGGCCCTGGGCATCGACCATGCCGACCTGTCGGGTCTCAGACAGATTATCACTCGCCAAGAGTGCCTCAATGGCTTGCTTGGGGGGAACGCCGTCGGCGAGCATGGCAAGGCCTTGCGGGCCGAACCGGGCGGCACCATTGGCTTGGGTCGCAACAGCGCCAACGCCAGGCCAAGCCCACGTTACGACTGTCCCGACAGCGAAAAAGTGGGACTGGACCGCGACACCGATCTGCTTCGTCTGCGGGTCTCGCGCCACAATTGAGTACGTGCCAAATGGCGGACGCTCCTCAAACACTTCTGGCGACGCTGAAGTTGCCGGAGTGTTGAGCCCGAACAACGTAACTAAGAAGGATACGACCGCCGCTAAGGCGTGGGAATACACCCCGCCAGTTCGGGACCTTAGTTGAGCCGGCGGCTTCCACTGGTGTCTCATCTCAAATTCGTACCTTTGTCTTGCCTACATGCCTTTGTGCGCAGCTGAACTGGTCCGGTTACACGCCATGATTCCGGCATTCGTCCAGTTGCCAATGGCACATTCGAAGTTGGTTCAGAAGTGGACATCCGTACTGCCTTGGGCGGCGTCCAATCTCCGGGGGGATGCGGATCATTGCAAAGTCGCTTCAGCGGGTGATGCGATTGCCTGCAACCGGCAGAATTGAACGCAAGAGGTGCAGCAGCAAGATTGCAATAAAGACGCCCAAAAGGCTGCCTGCGCCACTTGCTAATGTGGAAGCTGTATCAGAGCTGCGTCCAGGGATAATAGACTGGAGCGTTTCCAGCATGTCGGCAATGGCGAACGCACTTATTACGATCCCAGCTTGGAAAAGGGATGAGCGCCAACCCAAGGCAAAGCATGCCGCGACAACGGCATAAGCTAGGAAGTGTTCGACATAGCCAGACATGCCCGTCTGTGGTCGAATGTCCCCGGGTACAACAGACGCCAGGACGATGAAGCCAAGGCCTAAGGGGCCTAGCACCTGAAAAATGCGCTCTATGTTCAAAGCAATGCCGATAAATCAAATCAATGACGAAGCTAAATTCACTCCGGAGACTGCCTCGGTCCATGCTACAGGAACATTAAAGGTGATAGCTCGTGAAGCAGTGTAGTTAATCTCGGGTTTGAAAATTCGTATCGAGTCAAACGAACCATCGTTTTTGTTGGCTTGGCCGGTAGGGCTGCATCTCATAATGCTTCGCGCTTGGGGCCTACTCATTTAGCCCGCCCGGAAGCTTTGCGAATCTCAGCCACATCCCGTGATGGTGGGTGCCTGGCATTGATGCGATCAAATTGATTGACGCTTGCGCCGGCGTTGTTGGCTACATTGAAGGCTTTGATCTGATCACGGCTCGGAGCGGGGTCAATACAACTCTCGGCAATCGGCCCGTACTGAAGTTGATTTACTGAGCGCTGTCACCGTAACCTTCAGTGTGGTCGACAGAGCTATAGTTGGCCGCGTCCCTATCGCATGAAGGAAGCCGTTATGAAGGAACTTGTAAAAGGGGTGAGACATGACACCCTGGGTGCAATTGACAATGGTGAGAAGCTGATCCGGGCCCTAGGCAACGAGCCGGGCAAAGGTACTGAGACACTGCGCAAGAGCACCGAGCGCTTGGTTCGGCGTTTTAAGGAGGAGCTAGCCCATTGGGAGGCCGAATATCATAAAGCGCGCGGCAACTCGTGAGAACAGTAGAGGTGTGAAGCGCGAGGCGACCTATTTGGTCGACCTATTTGCAGCCGAATGTCTCGGCCTCGCACTCTACGATGTCACCACGGGTCGTCGACACAAGATCAAGGACCTCGGTCTGCAGATCGGCTGGCACTGAAAACTCAGTCATTGTCGTTCGTAGCAGCTCCGCTGTTCGATTCCAGTCCGCTGCGGATAGGCCCATGCCTTTGTGGGCCGCGGACATCGACCGCCCGACATAGAGCCGGCCACATCCAGTGGCGCTTTGGACGAAATCTACAATGAGCTGCTCTTCGCGCGCTACTCCGTCGTCGCCACGGTAGAGCCAGAACCTCCCGAGCTTGTCGGCGTCGTCCTTGCGCATCTTGGTCAGGAACGACTTCACGACGGCCGAGACAGCGTCGGAGCCGCCAAGCCTCTTACACAAAGGTTCACCGGCAACCGCGCTAAACGGCAGCAATACGAGACCGAGCACAATTACAAGACGACTCAACATGGCATTCCGCTTCCTCAGTATGGTGACGGCCGATGGCTTTCTTCCCGCAGCCCTGGGACGAGGTCAGCGTAAGGGAACTCAGGAGCGTGAATTTAACAAAAGTCATGCGGGCCAAGCTTCAAGCTCCGGTCACCGGCAGCACCATGACTCCACGGACGAATGGTGCGGAGACACAAGCTGTTCTTTGACAGGCGCTTGCTGTGGTCCATCCTGCTTTACGAGCAATGTCCCACAACTTCGATAAAGAGGATCAACTTCTGAAGTTGCCAATCAGATTACGTTATTGCGCTTTGGGAGCTGATGCGGAAGATATACAAATTGCCTTCTTAAGCGGAGCGCAATGCGCGCCCTGATCAATTGGCGGAAATTTGGCACGCGCGCATGCGCCCGAGCGTCTTGAACTTGGACAGGAACCGCGCGTGGCTGCATGATGAGTCATCATGACTGATACAGCTCCGAGTCCGCGGCCAGCGCAAACGCGCTGGTCGCGGTATCGACTTGTGGCGGCGATCATCGTTTACGTCGTGCTGCTCTCAATTGGTTACTACAGCAGCGGTTGGCTGACAGAGGCTCTTGGATTGGAGCCCGGCGACAATGCTGTGATCGTCAACAACGGGGCAATTTGGCTTAGTATCTCTGCCTACGCATTGCTGCTGGCGATCCCGTTCGTACCAGGCATTGAGATCAGCCTTGGACTGCTCGCAACCTTCGGCAGCACCATTGCGCTTCAGGTCTATCTAGCCACGGTTGCCGCGTTTGTCCTCTCCTATGCGATCGGCAGAATCGTGCCACCCGATGTGCTCTCGGCGTTCTTCAGATGCGTTGGATTGACCAGTGCAGAGGAGCTTGTGGAACGCCTCCGCCCGCTATCCCAGCAAGAGCGCCTAGCATTGCTCATTGAGCGAGCGCCCCGCCGCTTTGTCCCGACCCTCTTGCGATATCGCTATGTCGCGTTGGTGCTCGCATTCAACCTCCCTGGCAATGCAATTCTTGGAGGCGGTGGGGGGATCGCCCTTCTTGCCGGAGTGAGCGGTTTGTTTTCGTCGTTGCAGTACATCATTGCAGCGTGCATCGCAGCGCTTCCGGTTCCCTTGGCCGTGCTGCTCATCGGCCGGATCTTCTAGGAGAGAGTCATTCGAATTCTGAACCGTGCGCAGTCCAATAGCTGCTTTTTCGCGAACAAAGCAGGACATGCGTGAACTGTGACTGTCGGAAGACCGCGCCGTCTGCGTTGATAAAACACCTGATGATATTAGACCGCCTGACGAGAGGGTAGTTGCAAGTGGCTGCCCTCTCGGATGACTGTTGAGGTCATGCAGCAATAAGAGGTATTCCGATGTAAACAGCGTATGAAAGTGTTGCAGCAGACGCGATGGCAATGACAGCGCAACCCAAGAGAGCGCAAACCCCAAGAGCTAAGCCCGCTTTTCTTGCGGTTCCAGACAAATTCATGCCATCCGATTGATCGCGATGATTATGGACAGACGTTGTCGCGGGTCGCCCGTCTTCCGACAGAGGCGCCACGTCGATCTCGTAGGTGCTTTGTTTGTCCATCGCGTTCATTGCGTCGTTCCTTTCCTGCTGTTGCGCACTGCGGGGCGTCAATAAGAGGTCGAAGACCGCTTCAGGGTCGACTTGGTGCTTACTCTTGAAAGCGCCAATCGAAATTCACCCCTGGGATGATCGGTTGCTGCAATGGGCTGGCTAGCTGCTGAACACGCTCTGAAACCGCGTAGCGCCTTTGCATTCGAAATCGATGGCCGTGGCGGCTGATCGATCTGAATGACCTAGATTGCACTGCAGCATCCGCTGAGGGGGGTTGCAGGCACTGGCGGATTGAGTTGAGGTCGCCCCTCGGACGTCTGGTTTTGGCAGCGACAAATCGCATGAACCCGCAGGTTCATGTTTGCAAGGCGGTAGCGCTTGAGGTTTGGATTGGGGTGCACGCTCTGCCGCGAGAGAGCCCTATACTATTGGTGCAAGCAGGTTCCGACTCCGTGGCTGGGACGGAAGTGCTAGGTTAATGGTCGCCGGACCTCTGAATAGGAATCCGGCGACCCGTGCGCCGCAGCCGGTAGCGGGCGACAGCGCGGCGCACGGGATCCGAGTTTATACCCGCATCTACTTTCGTATACAGTCCTAAAGTGCCAAGCAGAATATCATGAAATCGTGGGACTTTTCTTCCCGCTCCCATGATCAGTACAGGCGATGCCTCTGCACGCCCTTTCGTCATGACGCGACCTTTCTCGTTGAAATGGTGCCGCAACCTGACGAGCCCCGTCATCGACGAGGGTCTCAGCCCGCATAGCGGTCAAAAGGGACGCTCCCCGACCAAAAGTGACGGCCAAGCCCTCTGGCCAAAACCGAATAAGTTGACGTATAGTCAGGTTGACACTTTTGCCGCAGAGCTCAGGACAACCCTCACGATGGACTTTCCGTTCTCCGCAATTGTCGGCCAGGATGAAATGAAGCGCGCTCTGCTGATTGCCGCGGTGGAGCCAACTGTGGGAGGCGTCCTCGTAATGGGGGACCGGGGGACCGGAAAGTCAACGGCTGTGCGTGCGCTGGCTGCGCTCCTGCCCGAGATGGAGGTCATCGAGGGATGCCGATACAGGTGCGCCCCGGAAGCCCCGTGCGGTCGATGCTGTGAGACCTACCCTGGCGGAACAGATGCCGGCCAGGTTGAGGTGCGACGGATGCCGGTTCCGGTCGTTGATCTGCCGCTTGGGGCGACCGAGGACCGCGTTGTTGGTTCGTTGGACATCGAAAGGGCTCTGACGCTTGGCGAAAAGTCATTCGAGCCAGGGTTGCTCGCAAAGGCCAATCGCGGGTTCTTGTACATCGACGAGGTGAACCTCTTGGAGGATCATCTTGTCGACCTCCTGCTGGATGTCGCTGCGACAGGTGAGAATGTCGTCGAACGTGAGGGTTTGAGTGTCCGGCATCCCGCCCGGTTTGTTCTGGTTGGGAGCGGGAACCCCGAAGAAGGAGAGTTGCGTCCGCAGTTGCTCGACCGGTTCGGGTTATCGGTCGAAGTTGCGACGCCGCAGGATATCGAGACGCGGGTCGAGGTCATCAAGCGTCGCGATGCATTCGAGCGAGACAGTCAGGCGTTCTCGCAACACTACTCAGCAGCGCAAATGGAGCAAACCCGACGCATCAAGCATGCACGGGCGATGATCAGCGAAATTGAGGTGCCCGACACGATGCGCTGCAAGGCGGCTGAGCTTTGCATGGCGCTCGGCACAGACGGCCTGCGTGGAGAATTGACGCTCATTCGAGCGGCCCGGGCATTGGCGGCGCTCGACGGTAAGAGGGTGGTCGAGACCGATCAACTCGTCGAAGTCGCGCCTTCCGCACTACGCCATCGATTGCGTCGCGATCCTCTCGAAGAAGCAGGAACGACCGCGCGGATCGAGCGCGCAATTGCAGAAGTCTTCAGCTGATGCCGGGGTCCGCGAGTACCGAATCCGATAGTGAAACAACATGGCGCGATGCCGTCTTAGCCGCGGTCGTATTTGCCGTCGATCCGCAGCGTCTCGGGGGCGTTGCTGTGCGATCTAGAGCCGGCCCGGTTCGTGACGTTTGGCTTAAGGTCTTACGATCGTATCTCCCAGAGCCCACGCCCTTCTTGCGCATGCCGGCTCAGATCGGGGAGGACAGGCTGATCGGCGGGCTTGACCTGGCGGCTACTTTGAAGCGTGGCCGACCGGTTCGGCAACGTGGGCTTCTTGCAGAAGTGGACGGGGGAATCATCCTGGCGGCGATGGCGGAGAGATTGCCGCCGCAGACAGTGGCACACATCGTCGGGGCTCAGGATCGCGGAACGGTTGTTTTGGAACGCGAGGGCATCAGCGATCGCGTTGGTTCGAGCTTCGCCGTTGTTGCATTTGATGAAGGGCTTGATACGGACGAGACCCTCGATGCCGCGCTTGCAGACCGTCTGGCGTGCCATGTCGATCTGGATTGCGTGCCACTCAGCGTGACCAATTCGATGACTGGGTTTGAGGGCGCCGATATCGTGTCAGCCAGGCGGCGATTGGATGCCGTTGAGGTTCCTGATGAGGTGATTGACGCATTGGCGGCGGCTTCGATCGCGTTTGGTATTGCTTCATTGCGTGCACCGTTACTGGCATTGAGAGTTGCGCGCGTCGCCGCGGCCCTGCGTGGTGATCAGGTCGTGCGTGAGGCAGATGTGCAGACCGCGGCGCGGCTTGTGCTCGCACCGCGGGCAACTCAAATTCCGAATGCCACTGACGACGATATGGATGAGCCTGGTGAGCAGGACGCAAACGAAGACCGGCGCTCGGAGTCGGAGCCAGAGGAGCAGCGAGATAGCGAGGGAGAGTCGCTTGAGGATGCTGTGATCGACGCTGTCGCAACGGCCTTGCCAAAGGACCTGCTTGCTTCGTTGTGCAACGGGACGGTTCCGGCGCGGCAGCGAACGACCTCCGGAGCTTCGGGTCCCGCAGGCAGGTCCAAACTGCGCGGGAGACCGATCGGCGTCATTCCCGGCCGGCTTGGAAGAGGGGCGCGGCTTAGCATTGTCGATACGCTGCGCGCCGCGGCGCCCTGGCAAAGGTTACGCAAGCGTTCGCTCGACGGCCTGGCAGCACCAGCGGATCATGATTGTCTGGTGAAGGTGCGCCCTGAGGACTTCAGGATCAAACGATATGCGCAGCGTTCCGAAGCTCTGAGTATTTTTGTCGTCGACGCTTCCGGATCGACCGCGCTGCACCGCCTTGGAGAAGCCAAGGGAGCCGTGGAGCTTCTTCTTGCGGACTGCTATGTACGCCGGGACCACGTCGCATTGATTGTTTTGCGCGGGCGATCGGCGGAGCTGTTACTCCCACCGACGCGGGCGTTGGTGCGTGCTAAACGATGTCTCGCAGGCATGCCCGGTGGCGGCGGAACGCCACTTGCCGATGGACTGTCCCGGGCCACAGCTCTGGCGCTGGGTGCGAAACAGCGAGCACAGCAGCCTACCCTAATCTTGCTCACGGATGGCGCCGCAAATGTCGCACGTGACGGGCGCACGGGACGGCGAATTGGTGAAGAGGACGCCCTGGCAGTTTCTCGTCAGTCGTCGGCCTATGGCATACCTGCCGTCCTCATCGATACTGCGCCGCGTCCCGCTCCCTTCGCGGCGAGGCTCGCCGAAAGCCTGAATGCCAGATACTATGCCTTGCCCATGGCCGATGCGCGGACTGTTTCCCAGATTGTGAAAAGCACAACTGCGAAGCCTTGAGCCGGCGGGGTCGCGCACACTGTCCTAGGACCGAGCATGTCCGATAGAACCGCCCGACTTGATTGGCACAGCAATGCCT
>JARFQY010000043.1 GCA_029287535.1 Filomicrobium sp. | reverse complement strand
GATCGTTTGACCCGTCACACCATGCGCCGCTGACGAGCAGAGGTACAGCACAGTGTCGGCGATGTCCTCGCGCTTTGTCCAATGCTTGGTGTCTTTTGGCTTCATTGCTGCGATATTCGACGCCGTTTCTACAAGCCCTGGACCGATTGCGTTGACGCGGATACCAATATCCCGTCCTTCGAGTGCAAGCGTCCGGGTTAGCGCTTCGACACCGGCCTTTGCGCAGTTGTAAGCGACCATGTTCGCTTGTGGTCCACCAGCTCGTGAAAATTTGATGAACACGCCGTCGCCTGCCGCTTTCAGATGCGGGAAGGCCGCGCGAGACATCAAAAAAGCGGTCAGCAGATTGTTGTTTATATCGGCCGACAAGTCCTCGTGCGTAAGCTCGACGGCCGGCTTGTACCGGGTCAGTCCGCCTGCAAGGTTAATGAGGATGTCGATGCGGCCATATTGCAGGACCGTGTCGTCAACCAGCTGTTTCACCTGATCCTCGTCGGTCAGGGACCCGGCCATGGCCAAGACGGTGGCTCCAAGCGCCCGCAGCTCTTCGGCCCTCGCCTCAACCTTATCCTTGCTCCGAGAGCAAATTGCCAGCTTCGCGCCGTTTTTGGCGAGCGCCTGGGCAACGGTTTGCCCGACCTGCCCGTCGCCGCTTACGCCGGTCACGACTGCCACCTTGTCTTCGAGAGTGATCTGCATGTTCCTTTACTCCATTCCACACCTAACATTTGTTGGCTTTGGTGTGTGTGCTGGCGAAGCGTTTTTCAAGGTTGGACGTTGAGTGGAATGCTCGGACCGAGCCCTAATTGCGATAGACGAATGGATGCATCACGAAGAGCAGCACCCAAACGAGCACAGCCCAAGTCGTGTCCACATAAGCGAACCCTATCGATAGTACAGCAATAAGAGTTCCACGAAGTGTCACCAGCGTCGCCATCAACCCGGGTTCGGGTTTAGGGGCATCGGCGAGCAATAGCCCATGCTCCCGCGCATGCAGTCCGATCAGTGCTATCGACAACCACGCCAAGCCAAGGCAGCCTGAGAACAGAACGACCGCAATCGACTGATCGCCATAAGCCCCAATCAGCGACGTCGTCCATGGTGTTACCGAGATGAACAACAACAGGGCGAGGTTGAGCAAAAGTATGGTGATATCGGTGCACCGGAGATGGGCGACGATGTAATGATGGTGCAGCCACAGCGTACCCAGCGCCAGAAAGCTGATGAGCCAGCTATAGAATTTGGGCAGATCCGCCTGGATGAGTTCGCCAATCGCTTTTCCTGAGACATCTGGCAAGTCAAGGTCGAGCACCAACAGTGTGATTGCGATTGCGAAGACGCCGTCCGTGAAGGCCGCCAACCGTCCGACATCAAAGGTCTTCATCTCCATCCTTCTCCCTGACGAAACAACGGCCCTGAAGGGCCGCTGGATCGTTTATTTTTAGGCTTGGCAAAGCCCGCTTCTGCGCGACGAGCACCGCTGGCGTAAGCTCAGTTCTTCCGATCTGCGTATCCGGCTGGAAGCTGGTCGGGTGGGCACGTGATGATGTCGTCCCGATTAGGACCAACATCTTCCAGGAATGTAATTTCCGCGAACGTGTTCTCAGCGATATGCATCGGCCACGTGGGTCCTTTTTCTCTCAGCTTGAGCATTTCCTCGTTGTGCTCATCCTCATGGCAGACGGTCAGCTTGGGATTGTCGACGATCCATTGCGGCATGAGGAAGTACGAGTGAAGCCAGCGGTCTTTGATGTTTACAACCATGGCAACGACGTTGCCGACGGGCTCCACCCAGTTCACCCGGATTAGGTCATGACCAATATTGGCCAGGTGGTATTTTCGATCTGTCACCCAGCGACCGGCAACGGAACCACTGAAGATCCGATAATGGCCTTCTGTCTCGCTCTTGAAGTAGTACTCGTATTGCCAGCCATTCTCGTACGTATAGATAATGTGCTTTCAGAGAATGATGCTGAAGTCTTGTTTAGGAAATGCCATTCGTAAAACTCCAATCCTTGGTCGGGCCACAGAAACGGCCGTACTGTAGTCGGATTAAGTGTCACGAGTGTAGCGTCGTCTGTCCGGGCCAACTTCACGGTGCGCCGGGCGGTTGCGAGAGCCATCTCTGGCACGAGTCAAACGGAGCAGGGCAAGTTTCTCGATATCTTGAAGTGGCAGGCGGATGGCTCCCGGAAGGTCGTCGTCACGATGCTCAACAGCGATTGACTTCAGCAGCAGCGCCGGAGGGCAGCGCCGGAGGGCGGGGATACAAAAAAAGGTCTGCGGACGAGCCGCAGACCCTTTTTGCGATCACGCAAAGTATTGAATACCTACCTTAGCGAACTTTCGGTGTCAGCGCCGTCTGCATCAGGTTTGCATACATTTCACCAAGCTTCGTCATCTCGGCGATGTGCGCCTCGTACGCCTTTTTGGTGTACTTCGTCTGGACGGCAAAGACGTCTTCGACGGACTTCGCACCGGCCATCTTTTCAAATGCCTTGGTGGACTTCTCAAAGACCTTCTTCGAGTAGTTTGTCCACTCGGCGGCGATTTCCTGGAAGCCCTTGTTCAGCTCTCCGTAGGAGCGAACATAACTGTCAAAACCATCTGCGCCAAAATTCTGAAATGCGTCGGTTACGTTGAATTGCTTAGCCATAACTTTCCTCTTGGGCGGCAGTGCCGTTTAGTTCACATGCTTGTTACATCGTTGACATGATGCACCGCACAATAAATTGCAAGCCCTCAGTGCTAACTCGTTCGAATCACTAATTTTTAGGACGGTAGGCGCTGCGGACATGCCTTCACTTTTTTGCAGTCCCCATCTGAGACAGGAGCCGGACGTCGCATCATGAACGCGAGCGGGCCGGTCTTAGTCGTACGGGGCGGCTCCGCCCAAGGCTTGTCGTAACCGAGGGCTACCCCTGTTTCAGGAAAGATTTGAGACCCTGAATCTCCTGCCTTAACACCCGGATTTCGTCTGCGAGCGTCGCCGTCTCCTGATGGACGATCTCGCGCTCTACTTTTCTGTGCTCTTCTTGTTCGGCCTCATGCAAGGCCTGCATTGAGTTCACGATCACTGCGACGACCAAGTTCAACACTGCGAATGTCGTGACCAGAATGAACGGGACAAAAAAGGCCCATGCCCAGGGGTAGACCTCCATGACTGGTCGAACAATGCCCATCGACCAGCTCTCGAGAGTCATGATCTGAAACAACGAGAAGGCAGAGGCGCCGATAGAACCGAACCAGTCAGGGAATGCGGCTCCGAACAAGTTGGTCGCAAGGACCGCACTTATGTAGAACACGACCGACATCACAGCGGCGATAGAACCCATGCCTGGCAGCGCCCCAATGAGCGCCGAAACGACCGAACGCATTTGCGGCACGACCGACAAGAGGCGAAGCACCCTCAAAATTCGAAGGGCCCTCAGCACGGCTAGTGGACCAGACGCTGGAATGAGCGCGATGATGACAATCGTCAAGTCGAAGATGTTCCAACCACTTCGGAAAAAGCCAAGCCGATAGACGATCAACTTGGCCAACATCTCGATGACAAAAATTGCTAAGACGATGCGGTCGAAAGCGATGAGAAAACCGCCGGCCGCTTCCATTGCGGGCGGCCAGGTCTCAAGTCCGAGCGTGACGGCGTTGAGAAGGATCACGATCGTGATGAAGGTGGTAAACTGAGAGGACTCCACCAGCAGCCGCAGTCGTTGCGTCCAGCTACTGTCGTTCGAGGGGTCAGTCTTCTGGGTCATGCTGAGTCACCGATGCGCGAGCTAAACAAGCAATGCTG
>JARFQY010000023.1 GCA_029287535.1 Filomicrobium sp. | reverse complement strand
TTTGTCGGCACGCCCCACTGAGACTGTCAATAACCGCTGGCCTGTCTTTCGAAGGGTGATCGTTTGTACAGCCTTGCATTCGAGACCTTTCCCCTGGTCGTTGCAACTGACCGACCAGCCCGGAGGAGAAGTGGCCTCCTTCTTTTGCGCGGGCTTTGGTTTCTGCGCCGCCGCCACCGATATCGGCGCCACGGCAAAAACCGATGCCGCGCCCAAGACACCAACAGCGAACGATAGGCTTGCGTAGAGTTTCGACAAGGCGTTGCTCCTCCTCTCAAGTATCAGACCGGTCCCTTCCTGATGGCGGCCGCCGTGACCGGCGGGATCGGGAACTTCGAGATGGACCGCAATATCAGCGTCGGCACCTTCCAGGCCGTCGCGTCGTCCGACTACGACATCGGCTTTGTCGTCGGACAAATGCGCGCCGCGTATCTATTGTCAAATGGTGTCTGGTACGCCAAGCCGCTGGTTGACCTGAACCTCACCTACCTGGATCGCGATAGCATCTCCGAAACCGGTGGCGGTGCGGCCAACCTCATCATCGGCGGTTCCGACGACACGTACTTCAGCGTGACCCCGGCCGTCGAGTTCGGCACCGAGTTCGCGGCCGCCGGCGTCACGGTTCGACCCTTCGTCAAGGCCGGTGTCGCGTTCTACAGCGATGACCAGCACGCGCTCACGGCGCGCTTCGCCGGTGCGCCAACGGGGACCGACGCGTTCACGATCCGCGCCGAACGCGATGACGTGTTCGCCGATATCGAAGCCGGCGCCACGGTGTTCAATACGGCCGGTGCGACGCTCTCGATGTCGTATGAGGGCCGCTACTCCGACAACACCGATCAGCATGGCTTCAGCCTCAAGGGCACGGCGCCTTTCTAGACGCACCCCGCCCAACACCAACAGCCAAAAGGGTGCGTTCCCGAACCGGGAGCGCACCCTTCTTGCGTCGGCGGTTCAGGCGTGGCCGGGCCTGGCGCAGGAAATCGCTGCCTTCCCCGTTACCAGATGCGCATTTCATGTCATTCGCTCTAAACAAGGATATCGAAGAAACGGCGCATCTGGGCCTGGAACTCCGTGGCTGGCCCATCGCGAAGATAAGCCCGTGCAAGATGATTAAGTTGCACGGTGTCCATGGCCAGCTTTTTCGACGGCAACCCATCGATCTCAATCCTGGCCCGGTTCCCACTCCGGCTCATCGATGCACGTCGATATCAGCAATCGGCGACCTGCGGCTACGACACTCTCTAGGCCCCGTGCCGTTCAAGGACGCGTTGAATGTCTGAAACCCGGGTGATTTCCATCATCTCGTCCATGGAAAGCGAAATCCCAAATCGGCTTTCAAGGGCAGTAACCAATCCGATATGCCGCAGAGAATCCCACTTCTCGATATCCTGCTGGGATGTTTCCAGTGTGATTTCACCATCGAACTGGAAAACCTCGGCAAGGATTTCGATGACTTCAGGCCGGACGTCGGACGTCGCGACCAGGTGGAGATTATGAGCAGCTGCTTGGGTGTTCGCCATTTTGGCTCCTTAGCGTTTACCTTTAGAGGGCGCTTTCTTGGGCGCTTTCACCCTCAAGCCGGCTCCCCGGATAGAACGAGACTTGCGTTCTGTCCGCCAAAGCCGAACGAGTTCGACAGTACGTTTGTGACTCGTGCCCGCCGGCTTCGGTTTGGCACGACGTCGAGTGGAATATCAGGATCGGGGAGGTCGTAGTTGATCGTCGGCGGCAGGGTCTCATCATGAATACTCATCAGTGAGAAAGCCGCTTCGATCGCCCCCGCTGCTGTCAGTGTATGACCGATCATTGACTTGTTCGAGCTGATCGGAACGCGTTCGATGCGGTCGCCGAGAACAGCCTTGAGCGAAAGGTATTCCATCTTGTCGTTTTCCTGGGTGCCCGTGCCATGCGCGTTGACATAGTCGATTTCGCCGGGCGCGACGCCGGCATCGTCGAGGGCCGCCTGGATAGCGCCGATAATGGGTTTGCCTTCTGGATGCGTGCGCGTCCGATGAAACTCATCGGCCCGTTCGCCGCAGCCACGGACAACACCAAGGATTTGTGCACCGCGTGCCGTCGCCGCCTCATAGGATTCCAATACAAAAGCGCCCGCACCTTCCGCCATGACGAATCCACCCCGGTCCTTGGCGAAGGGGCGGGAGGCCTTGTGCGGAGGATCATTTTGGGTCGACAGGGCGGACAATAGCGAGAAACGGATCAAGGCCTCGGCATGCACCGAGCCGTCGGTTGCGACACACAACGCCGCGTCGGTATCACCCCGTCGGATGGCTTCCACGCCGAGCATGATCGCGGTCGCGCCGGAAGCGCAAGCGGTCGAAAGCGAAATCGGCAGACCCTGTGTGCCGAACTCTTCCGCCAGGGTCTCGGCCACGCTGGCGAACTGAAACTTGTCGAAGACGTCCTTGAAGCGACCTGATCTGGCGGCTTTAAGCAACTGCTTGTAACCGTCTTCACGGGATTCTTCGTCGGGACTGGCGAACAGCGCCTTACGCTGTGGCCACTCGAGTTCCGTCGGTGGTGTTGCCAGATAAAGTGGTCCGGGAAAGCTTGCCCTGTCCCCGATCCTCGATTGACAGAGGGCTTCAACGATGGCGTCCGACGCCATTGCGGTTGACAGGGCAGGTGCGGAGTAGGTTTCAAGCCCCATAAAGTCGACGGTACCTGCGACGGTCGTCCTCAGTCCATCCGTTGGAAAACGCGTAATGTGATGCAGACCGGACTGCCCGCTGGTCAACGCTTTCCAGTTCTCGTTTTTCCCTCGGCCCAGTGACGTGATCACGCCAAAGCCCGTAACGACCACAACCGGCCGGCCCTTGTCGTCTGTTAGCGATTTGCCCATCTGTTCCCCGTCATTGCTTTGCTGCGGCTTCGACAAGCGCAAATCCCTCGCCGCGCCAGTGCCCCCTGCCCGTTACGAGAACGCGGTCCAAGTGACCTTCACGAACCTCTTCACGTCCCGTGTCATCGAACGGTTCGTAAAGGGCCTGTTTCGAGACCGCCAACCCTGCCAGAGCAACGCCGGCGGGGAAATGCGCCTCGACCGAATGACCGAGCATTGTTCCATACGCCCGAACCTGCGATTGAAGTCCAAGTTCATCGAGCATAGTGATCCACTCAAGCTCGTGGCTCGTCGCAGGTTCCGCGCCGCTCACACCGCTCAGAATACCGAGCGGTCCGTGAAGTTCCCGCGCCAATGCTTCAAGCGCTTCTGTAGCGCCGCGTGGCGAACCGCTTGTTCCCGCGCCCCGGCCCGAATGGATGCACGAGATCCTGGCATAGGGCTGATTGCCACGCGCCATGGCATGCGTCTCGCTTTCCAAAACGAGAAACGCGCCCAGACTTCCCATGATGAAGCCGCCACCGTCTTCCGCGCGGCGCCACACTGGCTTGAATGAATGCGGCCAAAGAGCGCCGCACAATTCAAACACGAGCCCCAAGTCCGCACGTTCGGCATTGAATGCGCCACCAACCAGAAAAAGCTGCCCTTGTCCGCCAGCGATGCGGCGAACCGCATCCTCGACCGCGGACACACCTGCCATCTCCTCACCCTTGTACGTGCGCGACGAGCCCGCCACGCCATGCACGATCTGGATGTTGCCGGCGAGCAGATTGGACAGTTCCGCGAGATAAAGCGTCGGCCTGAACGAGGTCTGGAGCAAGCGGTTGAGAACCGATCCCCTCGCCTGCGTGTTTTCAGTGCCGTTCGTCAACGCCTCCAGGATGTTGGCGTCTGCTGCCTCGTCGCGTTCGCCATTGCCCGCCGCGACCACCAGGTCAGTCTTGCCGAGGAGCTCCTCATCGCCCGCCAGTCCCGCGTCCTCGAGCGCGAGCCCGGCTGCATGGACACCGATGCGTTGCCACTGGCCCATCTGCCGGATGTCGCCCTTGCGTTCGATTTGCTTGGAGAAGTCTATGGCTGCCAGGGGATGAACGGGATAGGGCTCGAAGCGTGTTTCATCGACGGTTGCTCCAGGCTTGCCCACCGATAGTGCTGCCCAGTGCGCGTCGGGACCCTCACCGAGCGAGCTCACAAGACCAAGGCCGGTGATCCAGACTTCTGGCCGATGCGGGTCCACCTGTCTGCCTCTCGTTTGGCTCATAATGCTCCACCGCCTCGAACAACGGACGATCTGATCAATGGTCCTGGTGGTGGCGAAAAAAGCTGATCAAAATCACGTTTATCGAGAAAGGCTTGGATAACGCCGCCCACTTAGACGCCACCGGTATGGACGAACTGTCGCGGCCGGCTTTCGCACCGCTCGCCGGTATGGGCGTGAACCAGCGGCGGTGTCCCCCAGCTAACCCTCAAGCAGCGAATCTCTCCCTCACAAGAAACATGCCCCAGCTGCGATCCCTCTGGTGTCAGGAATGATGCCAGCGTGCCACCACTCAAAGGTATCTCTGCAACTTCCTCGGAACGTGCATTCATGCTTTCCGAGACACGCACTCTATCGCCTCTGTCATCGCAGATTCTGTTGAGATAAAGCAGGCAGGTCACGAACTCATTATGCTGCTCGAGGCACGCCCGGCTGGGTTCGTGACGCTCCCAGCCGCGAACCGAAATCATGACTGTCTTGTCCAATAGGTCGACGCCGTGTTTCCTTGCGATGACAGACCGGAAGGCAGGCGTCTGCAGCTCCGCGACGAGTTCGCCGAATGCAGGCCCATAGATCAGCTCGGAAAGGGCGAATACGCCGGCCTCCGCGATCTGTGGAAAATCCGCCCGTACGGCTGCAAGGTCGACCGCACCCAGCACGCCAGGTGCGAGGAAGAAACTCAGCGGTTGAGTCCTGATAGGCGCGTTCGCGATTGCTTCCAAGTTGAGCACATTGTTCCCCGATGCTGACCTGGCCTTCAATCGCGGAGCCTGCCCCGCGATTCCCAAGTAGACCATGCTGCAGGGCAAGGGTGCGTGTCCTGATACAGATCATACTTGGCAAAATGCGCAGTATGTCCCGAGGACGGAATCAAACGCGTGCGCTCTCGCTTCGGTGGACGCTACCCGGCTTCTCTCACGAGTGCCTCGAGGTCAGGCACTGAAAACTCGCGCCGTCCGTTGAGCCGAATGACGTTCTTCTCACTCAGCACTTTGATCTGCCGGATAACGGTTTCGTAGGTGAGGCCCAGGAAGTCAGCCATTTCTTCTCGCTTGAGATGCAATTCGAAGCCGACATCCGTGCTGCCGCTGTTTGCTCCGGCCGGTACGAGTTT
>JARFQY010000205.1 GCA_029287535.1 Filomicrobium sp. | reverse complement strand
GATGTCTTGACTGTCCGGTTTGTCGGCCACCGGCAGCCCAAGACGCCGGGCTTGTTCACGCACCTCGGCCTTTGGGAGATCGCCGAGCGGAAACCAGAGCCTGCCAAGCTGGGATCTGGTGGTCGCGAACAGGAAGTAGCTCTGATCACGTTCGGCGTCTTCCGCGCGGGCAAGCTCCGGACCCTGCTCACCCTCCCGACGGCGGATGTAGTGCCCGGTCGCCAGCACATCGGCGCCTAGCTCCATTGCAGTGTCAAGCAGGTCCTTGAACTTGATCTGCGTGTTGCACGTGACGCAAGGGATTGGCGTTTCGCCAGCCACATAGCTATCGGCAAAACTATCAATCACAGCGCGCTGAAAACGCTCTTCGTAGTCGAGAACGTAATGTGGAATCTGTAGTCGCTCGGCCACCCGCCGCGCGTCATAGATGTCCTGGCCGGCGCAGCACGAACCTTTCCGGAAGGTTGCTTCGCCGTGGTCGTACAACTGGAGTGTGATCCCGATCACATCATGCCCGGCAGCTTTCAGCATTGCCGCGACAACCGAGGAATCCACGCCACCCGACATGGCGACCACAACGCGAAGAGGCTCTTTCGGTCCTTTATTGCTCATTATTATCGCAGTGTTATTCATGCCTTCCGGATCGCTAATTAGACTGAGCTTTAGGTGCGAGCACCTAAATTATTGGAAATAGGTGGAATTCGCTCGTCTTCATTGGGCGTTGGCACAGTGCGGACATGCAAAACGCGAGGTTACGAGCGCACATTAGGTGTCAGTTTACGCATTGCACAAGTGCGGACCGCTTGGCCTCCCAATTGCATAGCCGAATGCACCGTGTCGCAACAAGTGCGACATCAATAAGCGGCGACATCTTATTGGATGTTCTAATTCAGCAAACATATCGACGAGCTATTAAATGAAGTTAGATACCGATTAATTGGCGTCTCGAAAGCTCTGAATTAAGCAAGTTACGTCCAAAAGTGTTCAAAATGACCATGTTGTAAGCCAAATGAATACTGTCGCGGACACTTAGTTATACTATGTTTACTGAGCGCTTTAGCTTGTCTTTAATTGCGTTGGTTTATCAAGGTGTCAGGTGTCAGAAAGAGTGTAAAGCGTACCATGAACGAACAACAGATGCGCGCACGAGTGCGCTATGTGATCGGTCCGGACGGCAGTCCATTGACCATCGCTGACCTGCCTCCAAAGAACACCAAGCGCTGGGTCATCCGGCGTAAGGCTGAGGTCGTCGCCGCGGTTCGCGGTGGACTGCTGAGCATCGAGGAGGCCTGCGAAAGATATCGGCTGACGGTGGACGAGTTGCTATCCTGGCAGCGCTCCATCGAAAAGCATGGCCTGCCGGGCCTGCGCGCCACGCGTTTGCAGGACTACAGAGAGTAGACCCTGCAAGCTCCGGTCGGCGGACGCCAAGCGCCGCCGCATGCCTGGCGCTAATGTGTCGAGCCTAGCCAGGCTTGGCAGTGGGCTTGCTCGGCTGCTTCTTGGATCCTCCCTTGGGCGGGATTTTTGTGGTTTCGGCTGGTGTAGACCATCCCTCCGTGATGGGGGTTTTCAAGCAACCTTCCTCCGCTGCAGCCCAACGATCAATGTCACCACGCATGCTCTCACCTTGAGCTTTCGGAAATGCAATATTCTCCGAGGTGACTGATGCTCCTTCACTAACCGGTGTGATTGATACGCTGAAGGCTTTTCGGCCCCGCTTGTTCGGGGAGCCCTTGATGCGTTCGTGAATATTGATCTGTGCCGCGCCACCCTTGGTACGTGGTTCTGCCTCAGCCTGAAACAGGTGTGTCCCTTTGAGCGACCCGTGTGCCCCCATCCAGCACGTCAGCACGCCGCGCGCGACCCGTGTATAGACCTCTGTCGCGGAGCCAACGGGCGCTTTGTAGGCAGTGGGCGCGAAGGTGCTCATGGTTTTGGGAAGCTCAGAGAGTCCGCTCGTCGTGAGGTCCTCGAGTTTGAGGTCGCCCGAACAGCCGGCCAGCAAGGAAGCAGCGCCGCAAACTAAAAGTCTACTGAGCGCGCCGAGCCCGATCATGCGCTCTTATTAAACCTCTCGATTTTGATCAGCAAAAAAAGCAGCGAATAGCCTTCAACGCAGCTTCGGAATGAAATCTCCAATCCCAACCACATAACCAAAATGCGGCGACACGCAATCAGCGCGTCGCCGCATTGGAATTCTGGGCACGACGTGTGGATTTCTTGATACGAGTGCCGGGGTCGTTAGCGCAACGTCACGCCTTCCGCGGGATCTCGGTTGGAATTTGACCCGCCGGTCTCATCCCGATCATAACGCGCCAGTTGGGCCCGCGCCTCGTCGTGATCTTTCTCCGCCGATTCAAGCTTGGTGCGAAGCTCAGCGGCCGAGGACATGAGATTGTCTCGGCGCTGCATCGCAGCTTTGGCGAACGTTGAATATGCGAAATGCGCGATGTCTTTAATGCCTGTGCGATCCTCTTCGGCCGCAATCTGGCGCTCCAGATCAATAGCCAGCTGTTCAAAATCGCGGATCATGTACTGCAGTTCTGCAACCCGGCGTGCCTTCTCTTCAAGCTCGAAACGCTTGACACGCACAAGGGTGTCTCTGGACTTCATGGCTCGATACCCCTCACTCACTCAACCAAACACCGAGGCCATTATAAAACAAAAACCATGCCAATTGCGCGCTACTTAATAGGCCGTATGCACACACTCAGCTAAAGTGCTTTAGTAAAGCCCAAACGTCAAGTTGACGCCTTCGCCTCAGATAAGAGCATCATCCTACCCGCGCGAGCTTAACGTTGCGCTAAAGTCACGGTGCCGATCCGGTCTTGGAAGGAATGCCCTCGAAACGCCGTTTTCTTCGATCGGCCACTAGGGCCGGCTCACGAATAATGATAACTGTTGAAATGTCGCAGTAGGGGGTGACATCGCTACGGTTCTGGGGGGTGAACCCGAGTCGAGGAAGCACTCGACTCGGGTTTGTTGTTGGGCAACGGATTTATCTGACATCTGCCTTTTCTTGATTCCGCCCATTTGTGTTCCTGTGAGTTAATCAGCGTTCAAAACCAAAATTCAAAGAGTTGCGGTGTCGTGTAACGGTTCTGCAGCAACATCCGCGTGTCGGAAGTATGAATGGTTGTTCCAAAAACTGCGTTGTCTGTAATGGCTTATTAGGTTTTGTTAACCACTGAGTGCTAATTTGCTAACGAAGCGTTCGCGGAAGAAAGATCTCGGTTTTTCTTCGCGATCGGGGCATCGGCCCGGGGACGGAGGGTCGGAAGAGAGAGGAATAGGCATGCGGGTGCTTCTGATTGAGGACGATAGCGCCACTGCGCAGAGCATCGAGCTCATGCTGCGGTCGGAAGGTTTCAATGTGTTCACCACGGAACTTGGTGAAGACGGTGTTGAAATCGGCAAGCTGTACGACAACGACATTATACTGCTGGACCTTAACTTGCCGGACATCTCTGGTTATGAGGTTTTGAAGGCTCTTCGCGTCAGCAAGGTTTCGACGCCAATTCTCATCCTTTCGGGGCTGGCTGGGATTGAAGACAAGGTGCGTGGCCTCGGCTTTGGTGCCGACGACTACATGACAAAGCCATTCCATAAGGATGAGCTGGTCGCTCGGATCCATGCCATCGTTCGACGCTCCAAGGGTCATGCGCAGTCCGTGATTACAACCGGCTCACTCAAGGTCAATCTTGACACCAAGACGGTTGAAGTCGGCGGTTCCCGCGTTCACCTGACCGGCAAAGAGTACCAGATGTTGGAACTCTTGAGCCTGCGTAAGGGGACGACCCTGACCAAGGAGATGTTCCTTAATCATCTCTATGGCGGAATGGACGAACCCGAACTCAAGATCATCGACGTCTTCATCTGTAAGCTGCGCAAAAAACTGCAGGCTGCTACAGGCGGTGATCACTACATCGAGACCGTGTGGGGCCGCGGATACGTCCTACGCGATCCGGATGATGAGCCGGCGGTCGCATAAGTCGCGGCTCTAACTATCCAGGACTGCTAAAAAAGTGGGGCCCAGGGCTCCGCTTTTTTCTTTTGTCCAGCGCACCGGCACGGCGCACCCGCTAGCCACGAGCCTTGCTTGTCGTTTACAACCGCAGTCAAACACAACTGCGGAGATGAACGTGGCTGAAGTCGAAAAGCGGTCCCTCAAGGCCGCCGTTATACCTGTGACACCCTTGCAGCAGAATTGCTCCCTGATTTGGGATGCGGCGACGGGGAAAGGGGCTGTTGTGGATCCCGGCGGTGACGTCGATCAGATCCAAAGGGCGATCGCCGAAGTCGGTATGACGCCCGAGAAGATCGTTCTGACACACGGTCATATCGATCATGCCGGCGGTGCTGCCGAACTCAAGCAAGCTCTCGGCGTTGCAATAGAGGGCCCGCATACCGCCGATAAGTTCCTGCTGGAGGGACTTGAGGCACAAGGGCGTGAGTACGGTATCATGGCGAGAAACGTCGTGCCGGACCTCTGGCTCGAAGAGCCGGGGACGCTCAAGATCGGCGGTCATGATTTTGAAATACTGCATTGCCCGGGCCATTCGCCGGGCTCACTGGTTTTCGTAAATCACCCACACAAGTTCATCCTCATGGGGGACGTCTTGTTCCAGGGATCGATAGGCCGCACGGACTTTCCTTACGGCGATCACGAAGCACTGATCAACGCCATCAAGACCAAGTTGCTCAAGCTTGATGACGCGTACGCATTCATACCCGGTCACGGCCCCGGCAGCTCCATAGGCATGGAACGCCAGTCAAACCCGTTCCTGGTCTAAAAGAACGGGGCCGACCGACAGGGGCTCAACCTAGTACCTGAAGTTAAATTCAAGGCATCCAAAGATACCGCATTCGTCTGCTACGACGCCGTCTTGGCGGCTGTCCCAGAAGTCGATGGACTCGACGCGCAGGGTTTCCGAACAGCTGCGCCGGCAGTACTCCCAAGTCCCTCCGGGCAACTGTACTTGCGGACCAAGCCGGCGAATCCTGATGGGACCACTAATCGAGCCGTTTCCGTAGCGGCTTTCCGCCACGACATAGCCGCGCGAAAGATCTTCAGGCGCGCGGCGGAATCCCGCCGAGGCCATTGAGGCCATCAGCCCAAGCCCAAAACACGCAAGAAGTGCGATCGCCGCCAACTTGCCTGCGAATCCGTCATTCAACATCGTTTGTCTCCCTCAGCCCGGTGAGCGAATTCCCCCTCGATCACCAAGCTTCGTTGTCTTACTTACGGCTGAAGTTCAACCTCACTCCCGTCATCTCATTCCCGCCCGTCGAAATGTTCACTGTCTGCCGTTTGCCACGCAGTGAGATCGATAACGAGCCTGAAACCGTTCCACTTATCGAAAGCCTCAAAGTTGAGCCGGTTGCCTGACCAGAAACGCTTCCGGCTGCGTTGAAAGTCCGCTCTTCCCACGTCCCCGAAATTGACGAGCCGCCCTTGCGTAGTGAGCTCCTCATATGGATCGTGTTAGAGGGACTGGCGCATCGGATAGCAATTCCGAGGCCTGATTCGCCCTTTTTTGTATAATAGGCGTTACAGCGCAGCTTTTCACTCTTTCCATTGGCCATTCGCACCGTGCCGCCCCCAGACCAAGTTCCGGCCAGCGCAGCAAAGATATTTGCGCCTTGGCTCGGTGTCGTGGAAACCGGGATGAGGGCAGTCGAAGCAAGAACAGTAGCTAATAAAAAGGAGGGGCGCATGGATCAGGCTCACTACAGCAAAATTACGCAAGTACTATCGACAAAGCTTACTGCCTGAAGCCAGCATTGGCGAGAGCAGCCCGGTCACAACTTACCCAGAATGGCTCTTAACTGCATCAAATCTTCGATAAAACCCGCGGAAGCTCGCGAAATTTACCCTAACCGCCGGGCCGGCCGGTCTTTTTGGGGCGTCTGCGGCGGCCTCGTTTTTGGGCCGGATCATCAAACTCCACGG
>JARFQY010000278.1 GCA_029287535.1 Filomicrobium sp. | reverse complement strand
CACGAACAGCAGGCTGCGCAAATCGCTCGAGAAATCGGTTTTGATCAAGTCTCGGTCAGCCATGAGGTCTCGCCGCTCATCAAATTCGTTGGACGCGGCGACACCACAGTGGCGGATGCCTACCTTTCACCGGTTCTGCGGCGTTACGTCGAGCGGGTCTCGGGAGCGCTTACTCCGGCCGATGCGACAGGTCCGGCTGCCGATGCGCCGCACTTGATGTTCATGGCGTCATCGGGAGGCCTCAAGGCCGCGCATTTGTTCCAAGGCCGCGATGCGATCCTTTCGGGTCCGGCCGGTGGTGTTGTCGGCATGGCGGAGACGGGGAAGCTTGCAGGCTTTGATCAAGTGATCGGTTTCGACATGGGCGGAACCTCGACGGATGTCGCGCATTTTGCGGGCGACTTCGAACGGACGTTCGAGACGGAGGTCGCCGGTGTCCGGATCCGCGCGCCGATGCTGCAGATCCATACGGTCGCGGCCGGTGGTGGCTCCATTCTGCGCTTCGATGGCCAACGGTTCCGCGTCGGGCCGGAGAGTGCAGGGGCGGCTCCGGGCCCAAAATGCTATAGGCGCGGCGGGCCGCTGACGGTGACCGACGCCAACGTCATGCTGGGCAAGCTGGCGCCCGAATTGTTTCCCGAGATCTTCGGACCCGAGCAAGATCAGCCGCTTGATGCGGTGGCCGTGCGGGAGGCGTTCTTGGAGCTCGCGGAAGACATCGGGGACGGTCGCGGTGCCGAAGAGGTTGCCGACGGGTTCATCCGCATTGCGGTCGAGAACATGGCCAACGCGGTCAAGAAGATCTCCGTCGAGCGCGGTTACGACGTTACCGAGTATGCTCTCAACTGCTTTGGCGCGGCGGGTGGGCAGCACGCCTGTCTGATTGCCGACAGTCTGGGTATTGAGACGGTGCTCATCCATCCCCTGTCCGGGCTGCTGTCCGCATACGGGATGGGACTTGCCAAGTTGAGGACGAGCCGCGAGCGCTCTTTGGAGCTCCCGCTTGATGAAGGCTCGATGCAACGTCTCGAGGATGTGGCCTGGCGGCTTGGGGAAGACGTCACCAATGAGCTTCTCGACGAAGGCGCCGAGTATGAGCGCATCGAAATCAGGTCGTTCGCGCATCTGCGCTACGAGGGCACCGACACGGCCTTCGCGGTCGAAGTCTCAGAACCCGGATTCATGCGCCGTGACTTTGAAGTCGAGCACCGCAGGCGCTTTGGTTTCTTGTCGCCGGAGAAGGCCGTCGTTATCGCTGCGGTCGAAGTCGAGGCGACGACGTCGGGCTACGCCGGCACCAGTGATGTCAACATGCTGAAGGCCGCAGGTGGCGATGCATCAGCCAACTCGGTGCCAATGCCCCGTGTGAATGAGGCGGAGCGAACGGACCGCTTTTTTTCTCAGGGCCAATGGCATGCTGCAGTTACCCTACGACGCGGGGCCATCGGTCCCGGCTCGATCGTCGATGGTCCAGCACGGATCGTTGAGCCGCACCAGACGGTCATCGTCGAGCCGGGTTGGCAGCTCGAAGTCAGCGCGCGAGATGACCTGGTGATGCGGCGCGTTCAACCGCGCGTCCACGAACAACTGGGCACACAGGCGGACCCGGTGCTGCTTGAAGTCTTCAACAATCTGTTCATGGCGGTGGCCGAGCAGATGGGTGAATCCCTGAAGCTCACGGCGCGTTCGGTCAACATCAAGGAGCGGCTGGATTTCTCCTGTGCGCTGTTTGATCCCGACGGCGGGCTGGTGGCTAACGCTCCACACGTGCCGGTGCATCTGGGCTCAATGGATGCGGCGATAGAAACCGTGATCCGAGAGAAGCGTTCGGAGATGCGGCCGGGGGATGTCTACGTCTTGAACGCTCCCTACAACGGCGGCACGCATTTGCCGGATATCACCGTGGTGACGCCGGTGTTCGAAGAAGCTGGTGAGGACATTTTGTTTTATGTCGCCAGCCGAGGTCACCACGAGGACGTTGGCGGCCTCACCCCGGGATCCATGACACCGCGCGCCACATCAATTGAGCAAGAAGGCGTGCTCATCGACTGTATGAAGCTTGCCGAGGGCGGCAGGTTCCGAGAAGAGGAGATCCGCGCGCTTTTGACGGAAGCCCGCTATCCTGCCCGCCAGCCCGACAAGAATATCGCCGACCTCAAGGCGCAAGTCGCCGCCAATGCACGTGGCGCCGACGAGATTGCCAAAATGATCGCGCATTTCGGACGTGATGTGGTCGAGGCTTACATGGGGCACGTGCAGGACAATGCGGAGGAGAGTGTTCGCGCGCTCATCGAACGGCTTGATGATGGCGAAGCCCATGTGATCACAGACACCGGCGCGGAAGTGCGCGTGAAGATTTCGATTGATCGGCAAAGCCGCTCAGCGGTCATTGATTTCGCAGGCACGTCAAAGGCCCGCGAAGATAACTTCAACGCACCCGAACCTGTAACCCGCGCAGCGGTCCTTTATGTCTTCAGGGTGATGACGGGAGAGCCAATCCCGTTGAACGCCGGCTGTCTCAGGCCCCTGAAGATTGTCGTTCCGGAGGGTTCGTTTCTCAAGCCCGTTTACCCGGCGGCGGTTGTGGCGGGCAACGTGGAAACGAGCCAGGTGGTGACCAACGCTCTGTTCATGGCGCTCAAGGGACTTGGCACGTCGCAGGGGACAATGAACAACCTCACGTTCGGGGACAACGCGCGACAGTATTATGAGACGATATGCTCGGGCTCTCCGGCAGGCCCTGATTTCGATGGTGTGGCTGCCGTCCAGGTGCATATGACCAATACGCGTCTCACGGACCCGGAAATTCTGGAGTTGCGTTACCCTGTTGTGCTCGATGAATTTTCCATCGTTCGAGGCTCTGGCGGACATGGGCGGCAATCCGCGGGTGATGGGACGCGCCGTGTCATTCGGTTTCTTGAGCCAATGCACGCTGCCATCTTGTCAGGCTACCGTGAGTTGCCGCCGCCGGGCGTCGGTGGAGGAGCACCTGGTGCTTGCGGATGCAACCATGTGGAACGGTCCGCCGGGTCATCCGAAAAGCTTGCCGGCTGCGACGAAACGGAGCTCGCCCCAGGGGATAGAATGATCGTTAAAACCCCGACGGGCGGCGGGTTTGGCCGCGCCGGAGAGGAATAAAGGCAACGTATTCAATCGTTTGTGTGTTCTATTCAAGGAATGCTGAAAGATCGTGCGAATGAACTAACCTTGTCGCCGGCTTGTCAGCATTTTCGATTGCCATTCTGGTCTCTTGACGCTTGGTTTACCAAAGTCCGAGACAGTAAACCGGGTCCGAGGGATTCGGGTGTGTAACGTCTTTTTATCGGAAGGGTGCGCGTGCCCCGGCTACGCTCGAAGTCATCATATCGTGAATGCGGGCCACACACTGTCCAGCCGTTGAAGTGAGGCAGCCCCTTTGCTCCATCTGCGTCCGATCTTCTCGGCTCTTGGCCTGCTTTTGTGCACCATTGCGTTTGCAATGCTGCTGCCAGCGCTGGTTGATTTCGCTGATGGCGACGGCGACTGGCTGGTGTTTTTCGCCTCATCGATCGCCACATTCTTTATCGGCGGATTGCTCATTCTGGCCACGCAGGATGACCAACCGGTGCAGCTCACGGTCAAGGACGGCTTTCTACTGACGACGGCCTGCTGGGTGGTGGTGACGGCGTTCGCGTCGATCCCCTTCATCGGTGTCGGTCTCAGCTTCACCGACGCCTATTTCGAGGCCATGTCGGGTCTGACGACGACCGGGGCGACCGTGCTGACGAAGCTTGATCAGCTGCCTCGTGGCATTCTCTTGTGGCGGGCCATTCTGCAAGGTCTGGGCGGTCTCGGGATCATTGTCACGGCGATGATCATGCTGCCATTTCTGCGGGTCGGCGGTATGCAGCTGTTTCAAATGGAGCACTCGGACCGCTCCGAAAAGGTGCTGCCGCGTGCGCTCGAGCTGACGACGGCGATCGCCGCGATCTATGTCGGCTTGATCATCGTGTGCATCATCACGTATGGGGCCCTGGGTATGACCGCTTTCGACGCGGTTTGCCATGGCCTTACGACCGTGGCCACGGCCGGCTTCTCGACACACGATGAGAGCTTTGGTTTTTTCAAGTCGCCGGAATTGGAGTGGGCCTGCATCGTCTTCATGGTGCTTGGGGCGCTACCGTTTGTTGTCTATATCAAGGCGCTGCGGGGGCACCCGCGCTCGCTCCTCGAAGACAGCCAGGTGCGGGGGCTTTTGGGCTTTCTCGTCGGCGTGTGCATCATTGTTACGTTCTGGCTGATGACGGCACGCGACATGGATTTCGCCAACGCCCTTCGCACTGCCACCTTCAATGTCACATCGATCGTAACGACAACGGGCTACGCCAGTTCCGACTATACGCAATGGGGTACATTCGCGGTCGGTTTGTTCTTCTTGTTGATGTTCGTTGGTGGCTGTGCCGGGTCGACGACCGGCGGCATCAAGATCTACCGGCTGCAGGTGACCGGGCTTTTGATCCGAAGCCACTTCGTTCACCTGATGAGCCCGAACCGAGTGGTGACACTGGTCTATAACGGCAAGCGACTGCCAGCCGACGTACCGTTTTCAGTGGTTGCGTTCTTGGCGATCTATATGTCGACGGTTGGGCTTTTCACGGTCGTTCTGTCGGCCATGGGTCTTGATCTCGTGACCGCTTTGTCGGCGTCGGCGCAGGCGGTAGGGAATGTCGGACCAGGACTTGGGCCTATCGTCGGACCAGCGGGCAATTATTCCGGTCTGCCGGTTCTTGCCAAGTGGATCCTATCGCTGGCCATGATGATGGGGCGTTTGGAGCTGTTCACCGTGCTCGTTCTTCTTAGAATTGAGTTTTGGCGCAGTTGAGAGTTCAGGCGCTCGGGCGCCAGCCGTAAAGCCAATCATAAGAGGCCATAACTCGTTTGGGCGGGCTTATCGTGAGCGTAACGTTGCGCGCCTGACGCAGGGGACCGTCGAGATGATAGATTTGCCCGTTGCGGCGGGATGCGGCCTGCACGCCCTCGGCCCTCCGGCTTCGTTGCGTCTGGTAGGAGCCAAGCGCTTTGGGTACGGAATCGCTGTCCGAGAGACAGCGTGCCAGCGTGAGCGCATCTTCCAATGCCAGCACCGCGCCTTGAGCCAGGAACGGCAGGACAGGATGGGCGGCATCACCCAGCAAGACGACACGATCATTGACCCAGGTCTTAAGAGGCGGCAACTCGAACAGCGCCCACTTGCGCCAATTGTCTGATGCAGCAATCAGAGAACGAACAGGGGCCGCAAAGTCTTGGACCGCATCCTTGACCCAATCATGAGCGACGGCTGTCGCCCAGCCTTCGTCGACAGCCAAGTCGTTGCGGATAACGACGATGGCGAGTTCGCGCCCGGCTCGAACGGGATAGTGAACGACATGGCCTTTGGGCGCGAGCCATATGCCGACGCTGTCTTGCAGAATGCCGTCAGGAATCTGTTCGCGGCGTATAACGGTGCGAGCGGCGCTCTTGCCGCTGTATCGCGGCAGGCGTGTGCCAAACAGGTTCTGGCGCAGTGTTGATCTTAGCCCGTCGGCGGCGATGAGAATGTCGCCAGCCCCAACAATCTGGCCGCCGCTCCTGGCGAGGACTTCGTCGGAGTAGGTTTCTGCATCTTCGATCTCGATGCCGTGCCGCAACTCGATGAGAGGGTGTTCGTCGACGGCGCGTCTCAAGGCTGCGTGAAGGTCGGCTCGGTGAGCCACCCAGTACGGTGCGCCGTGGCGTTCGGCGAGCCAACCGCCAAGCGGGAGTTCCGCGACCCTCACGCCCATCGGGCCATCGTGCACAAACAACGCATCCGGCGTTGCCACCTGGGAGCTCAATTGATCGGCAAGTCCCAGGGATTGCAGAATACGCGTCCCGTTTGGACCGAGCTGGATGCCGGCACCGTCTTCGTCTGACTGCGCGCGCCTTTCAAATACGCGGACTTCGCCGCCTGTCCGGGCAATTGCCAAAGCAGCGGCAAGACCTCCAATGCCGCCGCCGGCGATCAGTACCCGCAGAGGCGAGGATTTTGGCGGTGTCGTGGGACTGGTTGTCTGCAAGGTTCCCTGCATGGCCCGCCTGTTCAGCCGACCGTCTCTTCCTCAAGGTTCACGATGGCGCCCTTGGGGTCGCTTTCGTTGGCGGCGAGGCGGCTGTCATAGACATAAAGTGTCGAACAATAGGGGCACAGGACCTGGTCGTCGGCGCCCATGTCGAGGAAGATGTGCGGGTGATCGTAAGGAGGCCGGGCCCCCATGCACTGAAGTTCCTTGACGCCGACAAAGATCTTCTCTGCGCCTTCATCGTTTGCCAGATGGGGGATTTGGGTGGCGGCCATAATACTCTCTTGGATGCTGACGAATTCAGGACGACGATAGCGGGCGCGCGCGGGAAATGGTAGTGGCGGAAGTGATCACTGTGCGCGACATTTCCGTCGTCAAAGTCCGAAGGACCTACAAAAATGCAGACATTTGACTCCGATGGCGTGGAGATTGCCTTTATTGACGAGCCACCCGTCGGTCCGGCCAAGGCGCTGCCAATTCTGCTTATCCATGGCTTTGCATCCCATGTCGGGATGAACTGGATCTCGCCGGGTTGGGTCACAACACTCACCGAGGCGGGTTATCGTGTTGTGGCTTTTGACAACCGCGGGCACGGGCAGAGTGAAAAACTGCACAATAAGGCGGCCTATGGTGCGCCGCTGATGGCTGAAGACGCCAGGCGACTACTCGACCATCTCGGGATCGAGACCGCATTCGTGATGGGGTATTCCATGGGGGCCAGGATTACCGCCTTTCTGGCGCTGAAGTATCCAGCCCGCGTGCGTGCGGCGGTCTTCGGTGGTCTTGGCATCAACATGGTGCGGGGGATGGCTGGTACCGGGCCGATTGCCCACGCTCTGGAGGCGCCCAGTATTGATGATGTCGTCAATCCCACGGCGCGGACGTTTCGGGCCTTTGCGGAACAAACAAAGAGCGATCTCAAAGCGCTTGCGGCCTGCATTCGCTCTTCACGCGATCCGATCAGCCGCGATGACGTGGCGCGCCTAGCCTGCCCGGTTCTGGTGGCGGTTGGCAGTAATGATGTTATCGCGGGTTCGCCTACGGGGCTGGCAGAGCTCATACCGACCGCGCGGGCGCTCGTCATTCCGGACCGCGAACACATGAAGGCGGTCGGAGACAAGGTCTTCAAGGACGGTGTTCTGGAGTTCCTGGAGCGCGCCTAGTGACGGAGGCATGCCAGACGACGAAAGCCCCGCTAAGGCTACCGGCAAAGCTGAGAATGACAATCGCGGGGTTGTCTCCAGCAGGACCGATCGCAAACAAGCGGGGCTTTGCGCTTACGCAACACAAAAACTTGCAAGGGACGCTCTGCTGGCTGCAAACCTGATCACGCTGCACCGATCATTACGCTGTCTTGCTACCAACGCTCACGATGCCCGGCGGACGCATTACCTGTTTCACAAGCTGCGCGCTCAGCCGCACTGCCAAGCTTCCCTAGCTGCCTTTTTGTAACACATCTAGCGCTTGGAGTCGTTGCCTTACTGATTTGCGTGGATACTCCTGTGGACAATGAGCCGGTTGCTGAGCAGTTGAGGGATGCTTTTGCCACACTCAATTCGAATATGCGTAATACCTACGGTTTTTGGCGGCAGCTGTTCATAACTTTAAGGCCGAGTACGCCCCAATCGCGCCTCACAAGAGCCTCTCGCCCAAGGCAAGGTCGTAACCACTTTGCGACCGCCTACTCCAGATCCCATGAACCCCGCCTCGAAAGCCGAAATTGTCCGTAACGGGGCATATTTTAACCGGCACGTTCACCTTGTTTTCAGAAGCGCCGGCCTATGGTCGCGATATGGACAGGGGTTCAGTGCTGTTGTTGCGTAGCTTTTTGGTGATTGGTGGTGCACTCGCCGTGGCGAGTTGTGCGAGCAGTCCGTCGGCTTTTGTCGGCCAAAAGGCGGCCTGGCGCGATAACAGCGAAAGAGCGTGCCTGAGGTCCGGCAGCGTCCGGGAAAGCAGGTTTGTACAACCCGTCTCCCAACTCGGCGGACCGAACGTCTGCGGCGCATTGAGTCCTTTCAAGATGTCGGCGGCTGACTACGGCCGGGTCAGCCTGCGACCCGCGGCCATTTTGCGCTGTCCCATGGTTAACACCGTTGATGACTGGGTGCGGGAGGCGATCGCGCCGGCGGCGGCGCGCTACCTGGGTTCTCCCGTTGTCCAGATCAAGGTTGCGGCGTCCTATTCGTGCCGGACCCGAAACGGCCTAGCCGGTGCCAAACTATCGGAACACGGGCTTGCCAATGCGCTTGATATCTCGGCCTTCCTATTGGCGGACGGCCGCAAGGTCACGCTCAGACGGGGTTGGCGTGGCGCGCCTGCCGAGCAAGCGTTTCTGCGGGCTGTCCATCGCAGCGCCTGCAAGCGTTTCACGACGGTGCTGGGCCCGGACGCTGACAAATACCATCAAGATCATTTCCACGTCGATCTTGCCCGGCACAACCGCAAGGGGACCTACCGGGTTTGCCGTTGAGTGAGGCAATTGGTGCCATCCAGTCCGCCTTGAGATAAAACCACCGTATGACCTGGCATAAAGACCGACAAAGCGGGCGCAAGGGATACCACCACGGCAACCTTCGCGAAGCGTTGATCGATGCGGCGCTCAAACTGATTAGCGAAAAGGGGCCCGGCGGACTGACGTTCGCGGATGCCGCGCGTGCGGCAGGTGTCAGTGGGGCAGCTCCCTACCGGCATTTTCGCGACCGTGACGAGTTAATGGCCCACATCGCTTTGCGCGGTTATGAGCAGTTCGCAGGGAAACTTGCGGATGCATGGAATGATGGCCAGCCCGATGCGTTTACAGGCCTAGAGAATCTGGGCAAGGCGTATCTTGGTTTTGCTAGAAGTGAGCCTTCCCTATTCGCAGCAATGTTTGAATCGGGATTGGTTCTTGCGGATCATCCCAAAACAGCCGCCGCAGCGGACAGGTCGTTCGAGGTGCTGCGCGCGTCATGCGAAGCCTTGGCCGCGACTAAACCTGCCGGTGAGCGGCCGCCGGCCTTGATGATGGCGCTTCACATTTGGGCGCTCAGCCATGGCATTGCCGCACTTTTTGGGCGGGGTGACGCAACGCGGCGTGCGATTCCAATGCCGGCAGAGGACCTTCTGGAAGCGGCGGTGCTCGTCTATCTCGACGGACTGGGAATTGTTCGGACATAAAGCCCGGCTGCTTGCCGGCCAATGTCCATTGTTTACCTTGGTTGTCGGGATTTAACTTTGAGATACGCGGCAAACGCAGTAAAGACATATTATGACCTGGGATGCGCTCATAACCCGGTTCGGCTTTGGACAAGGCAGCGGTGTACTGAAACAGGTTGCAAGCCTGGCAAATTGGCTCAACCCGTTTGGCTGGATACAGCCGAAGCCGCCAAGTAAGCAGCTTGCCTTTACCATGGCCTTCGTTGGTCTTGCCGCCAAGATGGCGAAGGCTGATGGTGTGGCTGTCGAAGTCGAGACGCAGGCTTTCGAGCGGTGCTTCTACGTGCCGCCGGAGGAACGCGCCAACGTCATGCGCGTTTACCGGCTGGCGGCGCACGACGTGGCCGGTTACGAAGTCTACGCCGAACGCATCGCAAATTTGCTGGCCGATGATCCGGCATTGCTGAAAGACGTCTTCGAGTGCCTCTTCAATATCGCAGCGGCAGACGGGGTTTTGCACGAAGCCGAGGAAGCTTTCCTTCGCACGGTGGCTGGCAAGTTCGGGTTTGACGAATGCGACTACCGGCGGGTGCGGTCTGTGTTCGTTCACGACCCGACCAGTCCATACGAAATCCTCGGTGTGTCGATGGATGCCAGCGACGAGGAGCTTAAGGCGCGGCGGAAGGAACTTGTCCGCCAGAACCATCCCGACCGGCTGGCCGCCGAAGGCGTGCCGGAAGAATTCCTCGTCTTGGCCGACCGCAAGTTGGCGGCGATCAACGCGGCATTTGATGCCATTCAAAAGGAAAGAGACCGCTCGCAGCCACGGGAGAAAGCTAGTGGTTGATGGCGCCTTTGATGGCGTGCCGGAGGACGGCCCGCTAGCGGGTCTTCGCGCGCCTGAAAGCCGGCTGGTCGATCGGCTGCATCCGGCGGTGAATTTCGAGCCCCGCAGAGGCGGCGTCAAGCCTTCCATCCTGCTGATGCATTACACCGGGATGTCGTCGTGTGAGAAAGCCATCGACTGGCTGTCGCGGCCGGAAAGCAAAGTCTCATGCCATTATGTGATCGATACCGATGGGACGGTTACGCAGATGGTCAGCGAGGAATTGCGGGCCTGGCATGCAGGGCAATCGCAGTGGGGCGGCGAACGGGACATCAACTCACTTTCGATTGGGCTTGAAATCCACAACCCTGGCCACGGTGACGACTACTGCGATTTTCCCGACCGGCAGATGCAAGCAGTGATGGAGCTGTCGCGGGAGATCATTGCGCGGTGGAGGATCATGCCGGAGAACGTACTCGGGCATTCGGATGTCTCGCCGGGACGCAAGATCGATCCTGGCGAGCGGTTCGATTGGGCTGGACTGGCAGCAGCCGGAGTCGGGCTTTGGGTTGCACCGGAGCCTGTTGGGCCGCTGATCGGCACGCACTCGCGGCAAGCCAATGAAGAGACGATCGCATATGTCCAGCGTCTGCTCGCCTCATATGGTTATGGTGTCGAAATCAGCGGCAGGCTCGATGAAAAGGGCCGTGATGTCATTTCGGCGTTTCAGCGCCATTTTCGTCCGCAACGGGTGGACGGGGTGATCGACGCGTCGACCGTTGCCACGCTGGAGCGGTTGATCGAGGCGAGCGATCTTGCGCCAACATCGTAGCCGGGCTCGATCCTGATGGGTGAGATGATGATGTTCGCAGGTCCTGGGAGGGCCTTGACGCAGAGCTCTTCGCACGCCTTATTGAGGGCACACCAGTCGGCCGGACGGCCGCTGCCGGTGGGGCGGCTTTGTGGCTAAGCCCCTTCGGTGGAGGAAAGTCCGGGCTCCATGGAAACACGGTGGCGGCTAACGGCCGCCGGGGGTGACCCCAGGGAAAGTGCCACAGAAAGCAAACCGCCCGCGCGCTCAACTGGGCTTTGCGGGTAAGGGTGAAAGGGTGCGGTAAGAGCGCACCGCGCGGCTGGTAACAGTCGCGGTCAAGGTAAACCCCACCGGGAGCAAGACCGAATAGGGGTGGCCGGATGCGCGGGTTTCGACCTGCGGCATCGAGTCCGTTTCCAGGCCAGCCACCCGGGTAGGTTGCTAGAGGCGCTTAGTGATGGGCGTCCCAGATGAATGGCCGTCGCGGGCGGAGTGAAATCCGTCCAGACAGAACCCGGCTTACAGGCCGGCTGGTGTCCTAACTACACAGTTCTCCGCTATGCTGCTGACCATTGCCGTTTCCGGATATCGCTCCTTGCGAGAACTGATTTTGCCGTTGACCCGGTTGAACGTGGTGACGGGTCCAAATGGCTCCGGCAAATCCAGCCTTTATCGATCCATCCGGCTGCTCGCGTCGGCCGCGCAGGGGCGGATCATAGGGTCACTGGCTAATGAGGGCGGGTTGAGTTCAACGTTGTGGGCCGGACCTGAGTCCTTCTCAAAAGGCATGAAAAGCGGCGATGTGCCGGTGCAGGGGACGGTTCGGCGGGAGCGGGTCAGCTTGAAGCTCGGATTTGCGTCCGAGGACTTCGGCTACGCCATTGATCTTGGTCTGCCGCAGCCTGGCCGTTCAGAATTCAATCGCGACCCGGAAATCAAGACCGAGACCGTTTGGGCGGGTGAAATGATCCGGCGGAGCAACGTTCTGGCGGAGCGCAGGGGGCCGCTTGTCACGGTAACCGGGGACAAGGGAAACCGTGATGTCGTCCTGTCGAACCTGCCACCCTACGATAGCATGATGATGCAGGCTTCCGATCCGCGCGGAGCCCCAGAGATACTTGAGTTGCGGGAGCGCATGCGGGGCTGGCGGTTCTATGATCACTTCCGCACCGACAGCGAAGCCCCGGCGCGCAAAGGGCAGGTGGGCACCCGCACGCAGGTGCTCGCCTCGGATGGCGCGGATGTCGCCGCCGCACTGCAGACGATCCGGGAGATCGGCGACGTCACGGCCCTCGACCAGGCCATTCAGGATGCCTTCCCAGGCGGGTCGGTCGATATCCGGATAAGCGACGGACTATTCGAAGTGGTCATGCATCAGCACGGTCTGCTGCGGGCCTTGAGGTCGGGTGAGCTTTCCGATGGTACGCTGCGTTACCTGTTGCTGGTGGCGGCGCTGCTGTCGCCGAGGCCACCCTCTTTGCTGGTCCTGAACGAGCCGGAGACGAGCCTGCATCCGGAGCTGCTCAAGCCACTCGCCCGACTGATCGCCAAGGCCTCCGAAAGATCGCAGGTGATTGTCGTTTCACACGCGCAGGTCCTGGTGGATGAGCTGTCGCAGCAACCTGACGCGAGCGTGTTTGCCCTGCGCAAGGAACTTGGAGAAACGGTCGTCGATGATGTCGACGCGCCAGCCTGGACTTGGCCGAAGCGTTAAGACACGCTCCACTCAGGCGGGCTCGCGACCGCCATATTCCCACAACAGCTCGACGGGCGGGGCAAAGGCATTCCGACGATGATGGTGAGCTACGGGAGCAGGTAGGCCAAGCCGAGAGAAATGAAGCTAAATACGTCCGACGGGGTAAGCGACAACACGATTGCCCCAACAGTCCCGCACCTCACCTCACCTCACCACTGCTGCATTGTGTTGCAAACGAATGAGTAGACGAACGATCTGCCCGTCCTCGATGACCTAGAACCGTAGTAATCAACTAGTAGCGTAGAAAGGCGAAGTTGATACCAAGCCTGGCTGTATGCATCTCGGTATCGAACTTGTAGAGGTCGCCATCGGTACTTGTTGCTGTCTCGGAGCCGAAGTCCATGTAGAGATATTCAGCCTTCAGCGACACACGTTCATTCATTGCGTATTCGAGACCGCCCCCTAATGCCCAGCCCGTTTGCGTGCCACTTTTTGAAACGACGCTGCCGAGATAGATCTCGTGTGCGTTTGTCGCGTCGTTGAAGTCGAGATCAGCGGCGGAGTATTTGATGTCGGCGAAGGCCGCACCCCCCTTGGCGTAGATCAGAATGTTGTTTTGGGCAACAAAGCCAATTCTTCCGGTCAACGCGGAATACCAATCCATGTTGATGGAAGCTACGTCACGGTCCTGAAGCGGCCTTACGCGCACTTCCTCTTTGTCGATATCCGCAAAGCCAACGTCGCCCTCCACACCGAAGACCCAATTAGCAGTCCGCCAATTGAAGCCAATCTGGGCGCCGCCCAATATACCACCTGTATTGAAATCAAACGGTTCGCTGCAGTAGTTCCCGGTCAATGCCGGACCACAGGAGAAAGCGCCGTAGGGCGGTTCCAACAGAGAGCCTGGAGTGCCATTGTCGCGGACGGATGTCTCGGTCCAACCGCCGCCAATGTGGTGCCCCAGGTAGGCTCCCGAGAATAACTTAGCAGGCGGTGATTCGAACGGCGCGTCCTTGATAGAACCACCCGCCATTGCTGGGGCGGGAAAAACCATCGCGATCACGACGAACCACATCGGAACGAGCTTTTTTGAAGCCATCACTACTTCACCCCCTACTTCACTCACGCGATTGAGACCAGTTGCGATGAAAGTGATGGCAATGCCTCCGCCCTTGCAATATTGTGAGTGCGGTTCTGCCGGCCGTGGGTCGTGATCAACACCAGAAGAGTGTCGACGGCTTCAGACATCAAGTGGGCGTGGGCGGCCAGTTGGCGAGCCTTTCAAGCGACGCGGTGTCTTTGCGCAGGGAGGACCAACCCACATTTCGCCGTGTCTCAACGGTGACATAGGGTTGCTGATAACATGTGGAGCGCTGCGCCCTAATTCGTCAGTGTCCGCGCTTAAGTCATGCCGTTGGTCTCGTCGACTTTTTACTGAGTATGCCTTGGGCCCAGCTACGGCGCTAACTTGAGGTCGCCTCCCAAGGGCGGAAACTCAGCTGGCTTGAAAGCCCTCTCGTGAGGCCCAGGATCGCTCTCGCAGGCTGCTCCAGCACCCTGAAAAAGTGTTAGAACCGGCTCTGGAATTCTCATTGCTCAGGCGAATTCGCGATCGCGGTACTCCTCCAGGACCTCGACGGGCGGATAGAGCACGTCCATTGGGATGGAGCGTCCGGTGTCCTGGACGATGCGGCAGTGGAAGCGCTTCAGGGCGCGGGGGTGGGGCACCCCGCAGGAATGCGCTATCGTGCCGACACCGGTACGGATGCCATCAACAAATCTCATGACGCGCACGGCTTTATCTTCAGGATCAAGGCCGCGCTGCAGGCGCTTGTCGTGGGTGGTGATGCCGGTGGGGCAGGTGTTCTTGTTGCACTTCATGGCCTGAATGCAGCCCAGTGCGAACATGAACCCGCGCGCGGAGACCACGACATCCGCGCCCGCGCAATAGGCCCAGGCGATTTCCGCCGGAGTGACCAGTTTGCCGGAAGCAATGACGCGGATGCGGTGCTTCAGTCCGTATCTGGTAAGGATGTCGACGACCATCGGCAGGGCTTCGCGCAACGGCAGGCCAACGTGGTCCATGAGGGCCATCGGCGCGGCGCCCGTTCCGCCATCGCCGCCGTCAATGGTGATGAAGTCGGGGGCGCAATCCGGGCCGCGCCGCTGGATTTCCTCGCACATGGCTTCCAGCCAGCCATAGGCGCCGATGACGGTCTTGAAGCCGGTGGGCTTGGCGGTGATGTCGCGGATCATTTGAACGTAATCGATGAGCTGCGCGACGCTATCGATCTCGGGGTGTCGGTTGGGGGAAATCGACGGTGCGCCGACAGGAATGCCGCGGATTTCGGCGATCTCAGGCGTGATCTTGGCCGCCGGCAGAATGCCTCCCTTGCCGGGCTTGGCACCCTGGCTCATCTTCAATTCGAACATCTTGACCTCGGGCCGGTCGGCAATGCGCCTCAGTTTTTCGGGGTCAAGCTGGCCATCGGTCGAGCGAACACCGTACTTGGCCGTGCCGATTTGAAAAACGACGTCGCACCCCCCTTCCAGGTGCCATGGCGATAGCGCGCCTTCGCCGGTGTTGAGCCAACAGTTCGCCATTGCCGCACCTTTGGAAAGCGCGCGAACAGCGGGCTTGGACAGGGCGCCGTAGCTCATGCCTGAGACGTTTATGATTGATTGGGGTTCATACGGGTTGGGGCAACATTCTCCGATTACCACATTGGGAGCAGGAGAAGCGTCTTCATCGAGCGTCGGGAAGGGACAGTTGACGAAGATCGGGGTGCCGGCGGGTGTCAGGTTCTGGGTCGAACCAAACGCCACTGTGTTGTCCTTGCCTTGGGAGGAGTGGTAGACCCAATCGCGCTGGGCGCGGTTAAATGGCATTTCCTCGCGGTCCATGGCGAAGAAGTACTGCCTAAAAAATTCGCCCAGCGTCGAGAAGATATAGCGGAACCGGCCAATCACCGGATAGTTGCGGCGAATCGCATCTTTGGTCTGAGTGATGTCGATGAAAAACAGGACAACAAGCGTCAAGACCAGAACACCGAACGCGAAAACGAACAAGGATGCGAGGACACTGAGCCCTTTCATTGTGAATAGACTGAGCCAATCCATCGACATTGGGTGATCCTTCTTGATGATGCTGCCGGCAAACCATCCGACGCCCGCAGATATCCGAAAATGCCGCGCACGGGCAAATCACTTGGACCTGAGCCTCTTGTGAAGCCTGATTTGCAGTGCCCTGTGGACCTGGGACAAGGTCCGATTGCCGCCGCCGAAAGCCTGATATACTGGCCCGATGACAGCGACTCGCAAGAAACGCACGGCAGGCCCCGAAGCCCCGGAACTGCCGTTTGACCAGGATGTTCCCTTCGAGCCCGAGGCCGACCCCGGGCCCGAAGATGATATTCCCTTCGATCTGCCGCTCAATGACGCGCCGGGCGGGACTGTACCTGTTGCCATCCAGGGTTTTGAAGACGCATCTGTCCCTTTCGATGATATCGGGCCGGGCGAGGTCACAGGAGATTCAGAGCGGCCGGCTGATGATTGGCCCTATGGTGAGGAGCCGCCGCCGCCAGCACCGCCGCCGCCGTCTGGATCGATTTCCGAGCGGGCAATGAGGTCGCGCACGGGCGCCGCATCCGCCGCGCCGGTGACGACCTATCTTGATAACCTCAACCCGGAGCAACGGCTTGCGGTTGAGACACTGGACGGCCCGGTTCTTGTGCTTGCGGGTGCGGGCACGGGCAAGACACGAGTCCTGACGACCCGCATCGCCCACATACTGGCGACGGGCCGCGCCTATCCTTCGCAAATCCTCGCGGTCACGTTCACCAACAAAGCAGCGCGCGAGATGAAGGAGCGCATCGGGGGCTATGTCGGGGATAGCGTCGAGGGAATGCCATGGCTCGGCACATTCCATTCCATCGGTGTCAAGATTCTGCGCCGGCATGCCGAGCTTGTCGGGTTGAGGCACGGTTTCACGATCCTTGATGTCGACGATCAGATCCGGTTGATGAAACAGGTCATCGAGGTGGAGGGGCTCGACAAGGACCGCTGGCCGGCCCGTCAGCTGGCAGCCCTCATCGATAGTTGGAAGAACCGCGGCCTGACGCCTGAGAAGGTTCCGCAGAACGAGGCGTATGGTTTTGCCGCGGGGAAGGGCCGGGACCTTTATGCGGCTTATCAGCTGCGGCTCAAGGAACTCAACGCTTGCGACTTCGGCGATCTGCTGCTGGAGAGCTTGCGCCTGTTCCTGGAAAACCCCGATGTTCTGGCGCAATACCAACAGCGCTTCCGGTACATTCTCGTTGACGAATACCAGGATACGAACATTGCCCAGTATCTCTGGCTGCGGCTGCTCTCGCAAAGCCGCGATGACAGCAATCCGACCAATATCTGTTGCGTCGGGGACGACGATCAGTCGATCTATGGCTGGCGCGGCGCGGAGGTCGATAACATTCTGCGCTTCGAAAAGGACTTTCCGGGTGCCAAGGTCATTCGACTCGAGCGCAATTACCGCTCGACGGGCCATATTCTAGCGGCCGCATCACACCTTATCGCGTCAAATGACGGACGGCTCGGCAAGACACTGTTCACCGATGATGAACTGGGGGATCTTGTCACTGTCGCGGGGCATTGGGACGATGAAGAGGAGGCCCGTACCGTCGCCGATGAAATTGAGGTTGCGAGACGGAACGGTGACCGTCTGAACGAGATCGCCATTCTCGTTCGCGCGTCATATCAAATGCGCGTTCTTGAAGACCGCTTCATTACGACAGGGCTGCCTTACCGTGTCATTGGCGGGCCACGCTTCTACGAACGGGCCGAAATCAAGGATGCCATTGCGTATCTGGAATTGACGCTCAACCCGGACCACGACCTCAAGTTCGAACGTATCGTCAATGTGCCCAAGCGCGGTATCGGTGACACGTCGGTCAAACGTGTTCGCGATCTGGCTCGCACGCGCGGCGTTTCGATGTACACGGCCGCCCGCATGATCGTTGAGACGGAAGAGATTTCGGGCAAGGCGCGGCGGTCGCTGGCCGGGCTACTGGCGCACTTTGAACGTTGGCGGCAGCAGTTGTCACAGATGCCGCATACGGAGCTTGCCGAACTTATCCTGGATGAGTCGGGCTATACGGCCATGTGGCAGAACGACAAGAGCCCACAGGCGCAATCGAGGCTGGAGAACCTCAAGGAACTTGTGCGTTTCATGCATGAGTTTGAAAGCATGGCCGGTGTCCTGGAGCACGTCTCTTTGGTCATGGATGCCGACCAGGCGAGCGATGGCGATCGCGTCTCGATCATGACGCTGCATGCCGCCAAGGGGCTCGAGTTCGACACCGTGTTCCTAACGGGCTGGGAGGAAGGTTTGTTCCCAAGCCAGCGTACGCTTGATGAAAGCGGCAAGGCGGGTCTCGAGGAAGAACGCCGGCTGGCTTATGTCGGCCTGACGCGCGCCAAGAAAAACGCACGCGTGTCGTTCACTCAGAACCGACGCAACCGTGGGCTCTACCAATCCGCCACGCCATCGAGATTTGTCGATGAGTTGCCCGAAGCGCATGTCGAGGTGAAGGAAGCCTCCAGCCCCTTTAGCGGCGGGTACAAAAATTTCGCGACGACAAGCCGTTTCGGCAACCCCTACGGTCAAAGCCGGTTCGACCGGGAGTCGGCAGAGACCGAATGGCGGGAGCGCTCGAACTATGAGACACCTGGCTGGAAGAGGGCTCAGCGCTGGCAGGAACAGACCCGAAATGAGCTTGATGAGAAAGCGAAAAAGCGAGGGGCACGTGGGCCGCGAACGATTGAGGGGGAGCTTGTCGCTTCGTCCACTCTCGAGACGGACTTCGTGACCGGCGAGCGCATTTTCCACCAGAAGTTCGGCTATGGCCGCATCGTCGAGGTCGATGGCAACAAACTGACGATTGAATTCGAGAAGGCCGGCCAGAAACGAGTGGCGGCGGACTTCGTGGAACGCCACTAGTCCTGCTCCACGGCCACCTGAGTTATCGTCCAACCGCGCTTCAAGAGGGCGGCGGCCCCAGGACCAGGGCCGCGTTAAAACCGCCCAGGGCGAATGAGTTCGACATCACGTAGCGCAGGTTTTTTGGGCGGCCCTCGTTTGGCACGTAGTCAAGGTCGCATTGCGGGTCCACGACCCCGAGGCCGATGGTCGGCGGCATCCAGTTTTCGTTGAGGGCCTTGATGCTGGCAATCGCTTCAATCGCGGACGCGGCTCCCAACGCGTGGCCGTGCATTGATTTGGTCGATGAAACACCGAGTTCCTTGGCATGGCCGCCGAACACCTGCTTGATTGCTTCGGTCTCGTGCAGGTCATTCAGTTTGGTGCCGGTGCCGTTTGCATTGATGTAGTCGATCGCCGAGGGGCGCAGCCCCGCGTCCTGCAGCGCCAAACGCATGACAGCGGCCGCGGCCTCCGTGTCCACTGCAAGCATGCCGGAGGGATCAAAGCTCATGCCGGCGCCACATACCTCGGCCAGGATTGGGGCACCGCGCGCCTGCGCGTGCTCGAGGGACTCCAATACGAGAACGCCGGCAGCCTCGCCGATTACGGTTCCGCTACGGCCTTCGGCGAAGGGAAAGCAGCCTTGCGGTGAAAGCAACTTGAGGGAATGGGCCGCAAGCAAACCTCCGAAAGTCAGCGAGCTTTCCGTGCCGCCAACAATCGCGACATCACACGTGCCTTGCCTCAGATAATCGCGGCCGATCGAGATGGCGTGGGCGGCGCCAGCTCCAGCGCTGCAGATTGAGAATGTTGGCCCTTCGATACCATGCTCGATGCCAATGTGCGCTGATGCCGATGACGCGACAATGCGCGGCAGAAGCATGGGATGGACGGCGCGTTTGTTGTCGACAAAGCGATCGCGACAGGCTTTCTCAGCCGATATTTGTCCACCGAGTGCGGAGCTAATAATGCTGGCGGCGCGGCCGGGATCTCCAAGCGGCATTTCCAGTTCGGCCGCAGAAATCGCTTCATCGGCGGCCGCGGCGGCAAGCCAGTTCACCCGTTCGGACTGCAGGATGGTTCGGTCGCGTTTCCAGTGTTTGAGCCGCTCTTTGTAGTCGAAATCCACGACCGGGGCGGCGATGCGGATGGGCAGGTTCTCGAAATGCGGGCCCTCGAGTGTTTTAACCCCGCATTTACCTTGTTTCATGCTGGACCAAAACGTTTCAACATCTTGGCCAAGCGCGGTTACTGCGCCTATTCCCGTGACGACAACGCGGGAAATTCCACTCGTGCAGTTCATGAAATTCTTGTCCGTTGAGTATGCCGTTTTCTGATCTCGAGAAACTTTTCTCAGTCAGGATATTTCAATTGAGTAAATAATCCTGGAACAGGCCGGCACTTGCCACGAGCTGACAAGAAGAACTCAAATGCTTTGCTGCCGTTGTATTGCCGTAGGCCATATTCACACGATAACCAAAAATAGCAGTGCAAAAAAGCCCGGCATGATAAATGCTCGGGCCGGCCTGATAGGGCTCGGGAAGCCAAAAACAGGAGCAAGAAACAGGCTCCTGCTTTTGGTTGGGCTGCGGAGCGTTGATTGGCTAGTTCTTGAGGCGTGTCTGCAATCCCGCGAGTTCCGCCTTGCAGGGTGTCGAGACTAGCTCTTTTTTGTCGATCAGGCATTGAGCTATGCGACCTTCACCGGGATCCACGTCGGCGCAGTTCTTCTCAATGTCGTTTTCACAGACTTCGGCTGCGCGCCAGATATTGCTCAGGCCGAGTTCAACGCCGTCCACAAACTCGAAGATGGACGTGAAACACGTATCACTAATCTTATCCTCGTGAGCCATCATGCACAGTGCCAGGCGGCCATCGCCCGGGGTCACCTGACTGCAGTACGTGCTGAGATCCTTTTCGCAGTCTTTCAGCACCTTTTGCACGGAGCGTTCGGCCTTTTCCTGCGCCAATCTTGCAACGTCGCTTTGGGCGGCGGCCGGTCCCGCCATCGCGACTGCGACGCCAAGCCCCAGAATGGTGCAGACGAGTGGGGAAAAACGTTGAAACATGGTGGTTTGCTCTCCCGTGAGTATGAATTGCTCTTATCGATTGAATGGTCATGCGTCGGCAGAAAAAATTCACCGGCGGTCGACTGTGGAACCGCCAGCTGTCTATTGATCAAACTAAGACTTACAATGGGGGCAGCTTGGCCAATCCGGCACGGCAATTATCGGTCAACGTGGCCCGGTTTTTCTTGATACAATCATAGATGCGGCCACCGCCGGGGCGGATTTCCGAGCAGTATTGCAGTATGTCGCTGCTGCATGTTTTGGCCATCGCTTGAAGATGCTTCAGACGGTTGTTGAGGGTTCCTGATCCCAGATACGCGGTGAGGCGGCAGCGGGGCGCTATACGGTCTTCATGAGCGATGAGGCAGGCGACAACTCTGCTGTTGCCCGGTGTCACATTTGAACAGTAGGTCTTGATTTCCTTTGAACAGTCATTTGCCAGGGTCGCCGCACCGCCCGCCTCGGCCGTGGACGGCGCGGATATCGCAAAGCCCAATACCAAAGCGCAAATGGCGTAAAAATATGATTTGCTTTGCAGTCGTTGTCTTATGGCCATGGCGGATCGCTCCAAAGGTTTTGCCTCGGCGGACTGTTTTCGTCCGGCGGTCTAATTGGGAAATGCGAATTAACAACCGATGCGGCGGTATTATTGTGCGCTCGATCGTGCCCGTATTGTAGGATATCGGAAAGTCCGACTGGTGCTTTCTATTTATTGGCGCTGGCTTTCACCAAGCTCAACGGCGCGGACATTGCGGGCAAGCAATCTTGGTTGTCAAGCCATCAGCTGGAAGCGGGTATCGGAGCGGCCTTACTTGCGCTGGCAGCGCGATCCTGTTGCACCTGTTCAAGCCAACTTGCAGCGTTGTGCGATTTTTCGGAGCCTTCAAAGTCGCCGCTGCGCTTGAAGCCTTCGGTCGAGGCAATGGCTTCAGCTATCAGCCAGCGAAACTGCGGTATTTCGAAGTAGGAGCTGTGGATGAGCTCCCGCCATGTGAGGTACGAAAGAACGTTCTGCTGCTTGTTCTCCATGCCATCGGAAAAGGCCAGCTCACCTATCGCGTTGCGGAACTTTCCGAGCGATTGAGTTGCAACCCCGTTGCTGTAGTCGGTGATTTGATTGCCCAGTTCCGCCGGAAGGACGGGGTATGCCTGCTTGATCCAGAACGGACGCGGCTGGGCGGTTACGGCAACCTCCGTCTCGCTATCGTTGCCGAGTGCGCTTCTCTTGATCTCAAGCCATGTCAACTCATCAAGCAGGCGGCTCAAGAGCCGGCTCAATAGCCCCGACACAGCCTGTACGAGCAAGACCAGGATGACGGCGATCACGCCAAAGACGACGGGCACCAGAATGACCGGAAGGATCAAGCGCGTGATGCGGTTGGAGCGGCCTTGCCAAAGCTCATTATCTAGAAACAGACTGGCGGCCTCATCGGTGACCAGGTGGAACAGGAGCTTGCTATTGAGCGCGATGTTCCTTCCTTCGCCGCACAGGCCACCGTTGGTGCAGGGTTGACCGTCGTCTTCCAGAAAACGCTTCTTAAAGCGCATGGCGCGTGCGACGGGGACAAGGTTTGGGTTCTCTGAATGGAGTTTGTCGCGGGCGGCTTTCACCTCCACGCGCAGCTCCTTGACCTGCTTTTCCGCGTCCAGCCTGCCAACCAGGTCGTCACCGGCATCTTCGAGTTCTTGTTCGGCCCGCTGGAGTGAGCGGCGCAGCTTGCGAACTTGCTGCCGGGATGTTGTGACCTGGCCGCCGTAGCGCTCATACTGTGAGAGTTGGTAGACGTCGTCGCGAAGGTAATTGGCAATGCCGGTCATCAGGCTTGGAGAGGTGACGAGCAGAAGATAAAGGACCGGCAACAGAAAAACGGATAGCAGGCTGAACAACGGCACCGCGAAGTTGCTATGGAAAATACGAACGCGTATGCCACCGATCGAACTCAGACCGGATACGGCTTCGTCATCCTCGTGCCAGAGACCGAGCCATCGGGGTGCGAAAGTACTTTCAGTACGAGCAATGTTCTTCGGCCGGTAGAAGTACAGCTTGCGGAGATCAAGGTATTTGAACACCGCCCAGAATACGGCGAATGGGACACTCATCATGACCGCATAGAGCCCAAGGCGATAGAGCCAGTTGGGCCGGGAGAACTTGTCAATCGCTGTGACGGCTTCGCCGGCAACGTAGAATGCGAACATCAACAGCAACATCAGTGATGCTACAAACATTGCCTTTTGCAGCAGGCTCAGACGCAAGAACAAAGTGGTTTCCTTGCGCAGGCTGACGAATGGCGTGCCAACCGTGATCCATCGCCGGAGTCCGTTGAGTTTCTTGCCGCGCGCAGTGGCTTCCACCAGCGCTGAGGAAATCACCGAGCCGCCGTGGCTGTGGCCAATCACGCAGTAGTCTTCGCCCTCCTTTTCCAACTCCAGCATTTTCTTGAGCAACGCGCTACCGGCTTGGCGGCGGGCCAAAACAGAGTTGTCGCCGTTCCAGATGAAGCGGACCACGCGAACCGGGCCGTCCATTCCTTCAACATACTTTTTCAGGTCGGCTTCAGTCGGGCTTCCGTTCTGCCACCATTGCGGATCGACGCCTGGCGCAGCTTCTTGCGATGGCTCGCCACCCAAGTGGGCAAACGTGCCGTGCACCGTGATGATCGTTGACATACCTGGTCCCCTACCGCCCCAGAATTCTCAGATTAGTATGGGCAGCATGTGATAGAATGTTGGCGGACTAATGGACCGATCTGCGGCTTATTCGGCATGCCTCGTGAGCGGGACAAAGCGGACGGGGATGACTTCGCGCTTGCGGGTTGTGCCGTCTGCCAGTTTCTCAACGACAACAAGCTCCTGATCGAAATCGCCGACCGGAATCACCAGCCGGCCGCCGGTTTTCAGTTGTTCTACCAGTGCGTTGGGAATGTGATCGGGGGCCGCGGTTACGACGATGGCATCGTAAGGTGCGTGCTCGGGCCAACCGGCATGGCCGTCACCGATGCGGGTATGGACGTTATCGTAGCCAAGTTCGCGAAGTTTTTTGGCGGCTTGCAGCCCTAAGGGCTCGATGATCTCGACTGAGTAGACTTCGCCGGCCAGAAGCCCCAGGACGGCGGCCTGATAGCCTGAGCCGGTGCCGACTTCCAAGACCTTTTCAGTTTTGTCGACCTCAGCAAGCGCACTCATCAAGGCGACGATCAAAGGCTGGGAGATTGTCTGCGCGTGGCCGATCGGCAAGGGGCGGTTGCGGTAGGCCTTCTTTGCCAAATGAGCCGGTACAAAGGCGTGCCGTGGCACCTCGGCGATGGCCTCCAATACGGCCTCGGTCGGGGCGGAAAGCTCTGACTGAGCGCGCAGTTCGGCAAGCTGCACCTTGATCTTTTCAACCAGTGCCTGCCGTTCTTCCCGATAGGTATCGTTTTCCTGGGCCATGGCAACCACCGTTGTTCCCATCGCCAACGCCATAATCATCATCAACGTGAACGGTAGAAAATACAACCCGGCTCGGGATAGTGCGTCCATCTGACTTCAGGCCGCGCGTTTGCCGACGATGAGATCCCAAGCGATGTTGATTTGCTTGGTGCGCTCCTCGCGCATGATCTTGTCGGCGTCATCCTTGGCGTGGTCAGGATGCCAACCCATACGAAGCGCATCGACGGTCCGCTTCAGTGAGGCCTCGGATGCGTTCGGGTTGACGCCAAGGACTTCGAACGCCTCGGCGCGCGTTTTGGGGATGGCTCTGTCGTCACGCCCATTCTTGAGGCTGGCGGCGGCGCTGTCGGCAATCCGGCCGATGCGCTCCATATCGCGTACCGCAGAGCGCAGACTGGATGCCAGACGCGCGGTCTTAACATCTTCGCTTGAACCGCCGCGCAATGTATCAAGCCGCTGCCGCACGACTTTCAGCTCCGATGTCAAGGTGTCGCGCAGTGCCGAGACCGGTCCGAGCGCGCGCACGGCGTTTTCCGCTTTTTCGTAGAGCGCCTCGGCGGAGCGTGCGCCGTTGGCGATGCTCGTGTTTCGCCATTGCCAAGGCCGAGCAGTTGACACGTTGCGCCATTTCCAACCAAGCCATCTGGCCCGAATCCTGGCCAGCAGGCCCGAGAACAAAGCCGGGACGAATGCAACAAGAGCCTTGGACTTGGACAAGTCAGGAGTGAAACCGCCGGCCTCAGACGACAGGGTTGTGTCCTCAGCAATCCCGGAAGAAACGGCCA
>JARFQY010000241.1 GCA_029287535.1 Filomicrobium sp. | reverse complement strand
TTCTTCGGTGACGACTTCGTATGATCCAGCAGGAAACGCGTGATCAATCCCGGCAATATGGAATGGCCGCCTGAATACCATCGTACTCGTTGTCGTTCGAGTGAGCATGTCATCACCTCTGGATAGATGGAAAACTCGACGGTTTACGAATTCAACCAGTAGCGGCGGAGAATTACATCATGCCACCCATGCCGCCATTGTGGTTGTGACCTGTATGCCCGTCTCTGTCCGGCTGCACATCGGCGACGCCAGCTTCCGTTGTAATCATCAGGCCAGCTATGGAGGCGGCGTCCTGAAGGGCGATGCGCACCACTTTCGCCGGATCGATGATGCCTCTCTCGATCATGTCGCAGTATTCGTCTGCCTGGGCATCGTATCCGAATGAATTCGAGCGGCCTTCCATCACCTTTCCAACCACGATCGACCCTTCAATGCCGGCATTATCCGCAATCTGGCGGATCGGTGCCTGTAGCGCCCGACGAATGATTTTGATCCCGGCATCCTGGTCGGCGTTGTCGCCCTTGACGGTAATCGCCTTGATCGCCTTCACCAACATGACGCCGCCACCTGGTACGATGCCTTCTTCAACGGCCGCACGAGTTGCATTGAGCGCATCATCGACACGATCCTTGCGTTCTTTGACTTCAATCTCGGTCGAGCCCCCGACCTTAAGAATAGCAACGCCGCCTGCGAGTTTCGCCAATCGCTCCTGCAGCTTTTCCTTGTCGTAGTCGGATGTCGTATCTTCGATTTGCGCTTTGATCTGACTGATCCGAGCTTCGATGTCCTTTTTCTTCCCGGAACCATCAATCACTGTGGTCGCATCTTTCGTGATCGCAACTCGCTTGGCCTTGCCGAGCATTTCGAGCGTCACACTTTCCAGCTTTATGCCAAGCTCTTCGCTAATCACATCACCACTGGTCAGTACGGCGATGTCTTCCAGAACTGCCTTGCGGCGATCGCCAAACCCTGGCGCTTTAACGGCCGCGACTTTCAAGCCGCCACGAAGTTTGTTAACGACCAGCGTCGCCAGCGCCTCGCCTTCGATATCCTCAGCGATAATCAGTAGAGGTTTGCCCGTCCGAACAATCGCTTCAAGCACGGGCAACAGGTCCTTCAGGCTGCCAAGCTTTTTTTCATGGATGAGAATGTAGGGCTCCTCCATCTCGACAGTCATTTTTTCGGCGTTGGTAATGAAGTACGGCGACAGGTAGCCGCGATCGAACTGCATGCCCTCGACGATTTCGAGCTCGCTTTCGCGGCCGCTGGCTTCTTCGACCGTTATGACGCCTTCGTTGCCAACCTTCTGCATCGCCTTGGCGATCATGTCGCCAATCTCTGCTTCGCCATTGGCTGCGACCGTGCCGACCTGGGCGATCTCGGATGTCGCTTGTACTTTCTTCGATTGTTTTTGAATCTCGTCGACGACTTGGGCGACGGCTTTGTCAATACCACGCTTCAAATCCATTGGATTCATACCAGCCGCAACATACTTGACGCCTTCGCGCAAGATCGCGTGCGCCAGAACGGTGGCGGTGGTGGTACCATCGCCAGCCAAATCGTTCGTCTTCTGGGCAACCTCGCGCACCAGTTGCGCGCCCATGTTCTCGAACTTGTCTTCAAGCTCGATCTCCTTTGCAACGGTGATGCCGTCTTTTGTCGTGCGCGGCGTGCCGTAACTCTTGTCGATAATGACGTTGCGGCCCTTGGGACCGAGTGTGACCTTCACAGCGTTGGCGAGGACATCCACGCCGTCCATCATACGGTCGCGAACGTCACGGGAGAACTTGACCTGTTTGGCAGTCATTTTCAGTATCCAGTCATGAATGGAGGAATTGTTCGGAACGTGATAGCGCGGCGCGGAAACGTCGATGTTTACTTGTCGAGCACACCCACGACGTCGCTTTCCTTCATGATAAGTAGCTCGTCACCGTCAATCTTGACCTCGGTGCCGGCTCGCTTAACGACCACGCGATCGTGCAGGGGGGCGAAATTTCATGTGGACGTGCTCCTATCGCTGCGCCCAGCACGCGCGAGAGCAAGACGGTTCCATTGTTTGAGAAACGCGCCTTTGGAACTCAAGAACTAAAAGCGCATATGTGCACATGGGTTTGATGGGTGTGGTTGACAAGTGCCAATTTCAACGAAAACGAAGAACGCTCTCCCAGGGACGCCGCGTGGTCCCCATTGCCCGGCAAAACACGGTCAGTCCGCACGCGATAGCAGACATTTTCCGGCCCGAGGCTGATGGGCGCCAATTGGGAAGGTCGAATGTCCGCTTTGTGGGCCTTTCGTCGTTGGTGCGATGCACCACCCCGACACAAGGCCGCGTCCGCTTTCGGCATCGAGCCTTGATGTCGTGTACGGAGCATGCTGCACCTGCTCGCGGTAGAACATGGCCCAAGGCCGACGAACGCGAACTTTCCGCTTCTGAAGGTACTGCTGCCGTGCCATCTCGAAGGCGATAGCCGTCGGTCGGTGGCCCTGCCAACGGCAGCTCCTCTGCTTTGCGGACGATCTGCGCGTTGACGCTTTATCCCATAGACATCGACGATTATTGATGCTGCGTCGCGATAACAGGCCGCAAATAGGTCTGCTGTCGAAGGTACAGCGGTTATGTCAGTCGGATAGTAGATCTCCCGGACCAGTCGGACCATCGCAGTCTCTTTGAGGGAAGATGCCGACGTGGCTCCACTGCTTCACCTCGCCGTTGAGGCGCTCCCGCGGATTGGCAACCGAGAGATGAAACGCCCTTGTGTGGGTGCCCCGCCGGTGGAAGTGGTTTCTCACCCTACGTTTGGGACGTTAACGCGAGGCAGTCCCAGCGTGATCTAATGGCCCTTACCCAGATTGCCTACCGATCGGCATGGATGGTTATCGCGAACTACTTTCTCTCGCATAAGCAATGGTATCCTTCTCAGGGTCGTCCGTTTTCGATCCAAACTGGGTCGTGGGCCTCTCGACTTTAGTAGTCTTTGTTGCCCCACTTGATCCACCAAATGTACAGCCATTACAAAAACGGACGGAGAGATCGGAAGGTGCTTTGGAATCGTACCCGAAATTATTCTTTTCTGGGTCGTCAACTTGCGCCCCAAAGTATTTCGGCTGAACGAGGCTGCTATTGTCTTCGGCCGAGGCAGTAGATATACTGGTGCTGATTATTGCCATGGACGCAATAAATATGGCCATGGCTGGAGCGTGTTGGTGCTTGTGCATTTAAAAATTCCTCATGAAGTACGTTCCCATGCCGCGGCTGCAGTACAGGTTAATCTCCAGACCTGTTCGGAGGTCATAGAGCTCGCAAGAGTGTAGCGATCTTGCGCGTCTAGTTCTTGCTTAGTGCAAAATTGGAGCAGGAGTTACTTGGTAAAGTTTTAGCATCCACACTGTAAGCCTCAAATTACAGATAAGCTAGAAGAAAGTGAAAAATAGGATCTCGCACGTGTCGGAGCGCCATGCCTATCCCTTTTGATCCGGTTCCGGGGCCAAAATCGGCGGGGCATCAACAAGTTGACGACAGTGGCGCTTGCAGTCGAGACAACACCTCAGCGCGTTGATGACATTGGGCTTTCTGGCCCGCCGCCTGACTAAGGGGATAGGCATGTCGGAGCGCCCCCATCACTCGGAGGATGCGGTATGGGCGAGACTGTCGATCAAGGTGTGGCGGCACCGGACGGGCGGCTGTTCGATCCGTCGCAGGGGCCGCGGGGCGACTACGAGGGGCTTTACGTGTGCGACGGGGCGGCGGTGCCTTCGCCGGTCGGGGTCAGCCCACTGCTGACGATTACGGCACTTGCGGAACGAGCAATGATCTTGGCGGCGAGACGGCTCGGACGGCCGCCGGATGTCGTCGCCGTCCCAAATCGGCCGCTCCGTGATGCGCTGATGGAGGCTCAGCACTCCCGAAGCTAGAACGAAGCTCTGATCGATCGCCACTGTAAAAGCATCGCAATTGCATAGCGTCGATTTCGTCGATGGTCGCAACATCCCATTTGCGGAAGTTGGAGGCGTTCTGTAGTTCACTGTGCGTTCCAAACGGTATTCCAGAGCCAGTTGATGAAAAGTGGACCTGCCAGTATTGGTCGTCTAATCGATGCGATATCGACATTCCAGACATCAGGAGCCTGGTCGTAGTCCTGTGTTCATCTAGCACTTCACTCATAAAGCCCCCCGATAGCGTAGCGGCCTGCGCTCCTTACAGGTTGCTCCCAGCCGGCACGCTTTTCGCCGAGGAACGGATCCATCGCGCGAGATCGATACCGGGACAAGGCCCACCTAATCGATGCGGGGCAGGGCATCGGGACGGATCGGAACCTCCATCAGATCCTCGCCCCAAATTATGTCGCCTTTGAAAATTGTGGACATTTCGGCAATTATGCGTTCGCGGACACGAACCTGATCAATTTGCTTCGTAATGTGTGTCAGCAGGATGGCGCCAACACCAGCCTGCTGGGCAACCTCAGCCGTGTCGATATGGTTGCCGCAGGCTTTGCGATAAGCCTGCGACGGTTCCGTGCCGGTCAAGAAATGGTTCATGTGGATGAGGATGTCGCAGCCCTTCGCCAACTCAATGATGCCGGGGCACACGCCTCCGCTGTCACCGCTATAGCAAACCGATCCCTCGGTTGTGTCAAAGCGATAGGCGAGGCAGGTCAGATATGGCTGCGCGTGCCAACCGGAACCGACAGTGACTTTCCAGCCCTCCCTCTCGATCACGTCACCAATTTGGAGTTCATTTGTTTGCGGTGCAGGCGGCAATCTCGGAAC
>JARFQY010000177.1 GCA_029287535.1 Filomicrobium sp. | reverse complement strand
GTCATCGCCGGTGTTCGGACGAAATTGAAGTTTTGAAGCTTGATGTCGGCGGATCAATAAGTGGACATCAGTCATATGGCTGCGACCGTGGTCACCCGCGTGTCGTCTTATCCTCGATCAGTCATGGCCGTTGAGCAGGCTTGTCTTTGTCTTGCTTTGAAGTGCTAAACAATTCCGTGGTGCCCTTGATTAGTTCCTTCCCGCGGTCAACGGCGACTTTACGTGTCCGCTCAAAGACCTGATCAGGAACAGCCAAATGCTCTTTCAAGCGTTGTTTCTGGAGATCGGTGATCGCGTGTAAAAGTGAATTTGTTGCGTGGCCAATATCGTTCTGCAGGGCAGTAGCCGACTCTTGGGGGTGATCCACCCCGATCTCGACGATCTCATAAATCTTCTTTCTCGCCGTGCTCAAAGCCTTGAGCCACTCATCGTATTTGATCGAAAGGCTTGGGGCATAGAAGTCCACCAGCATGTGGGTCCGGGGCGGCACTTGAAAGTCAAGTGCGAAATCCTTGACTTTGGCTTGCTCGTGCTTGCTCACTGCAGTTTGGTATTTTGTTTTGCATGAATCGACCAGCTCGTAGAGCTCCTCAAGCCGGTCGCGCTCATGCAGAAACTGCTTTTCTTTGTTCTCTTCATACCGGCCTAACGCATCCCGATCTTGGTCGAGCTGGGACTTTGCGAAGTATCCAATCACGACTCCGAGGAGTCCGATAAGAAGTTCTGTCATCCATGCCTCCTAAATAACATTACCGCCAGATTTGCACGGTTCGTATCGTCCGATTGCCGGAATAGTGACATTGGTCGAGCTGCCGCACTCTGAAATGCTTCATCACTTCGCATTCGATGTTCCCTGTCTCATTGCTCATATCCAAGGCGGGTTTGCTACTTGGAAGACGGTGGGTTTGCCTTACATCGGAACAGACATGGCTAAAAAGCTCGCGTTTCCACAATCGCTATCAAAAAGCTTTCGCAACTAGGCAAAAGAGACGGCGAGCACAATCAGTAGCAATAACGGATAAACCATCCTAGACAGCTTATTGATGCGTTCGACCTGAGCCATATGCCCAAAATTGATCAAGTATGTCGATATGACTGTCTGAATTAAGCCCAAAAAGACGAGCAGCGTTGAAAGTAGTATGAAGTCATCCATCCTCGTCAAATAAGAGACTTTCGGGAGTAGAACTGTTATTGCAAACAAATATGCGACGAGGGTTAGAAATGCTGTCGTAGAGATGCCGATGCTTGTGCTACTCTCTTTTGGATCAAGCCAGCGGGGAATCCAGGACATTATCACGATAAGGCATAGCGGAAATATTATCTTCCAAATGAAGTATGAAGGTCGGCGCTCAACTTGGATTTCCAAGATGTAACCGGGCACGCCCACTTCTCCTTCGAAAGGAATATACGGTCGGGATTCTGCTTTCCAGCCAATCACATCGAAGTCAGGCAGTGAGAAGCCCTTGTGGATTCCAGAACGGCGACCCTGAGCCTGTTCAAGCGGAACAAGCTTGACATCGCTCTCTAGTAAGCCCGCTCCCGCGACATGGATCGTCAATGTCTGCCGATCCAATGGAAAGTTTCTCAGATCGAGCGGTTGTGAGAACCACCCCCAAACCTTTTGTCTCAAGACCACCTCGCCTTCGGGCGAGACCTCTACGAATGAGGGGAACGCCGCCCACGCCTGCTGTTGGTTGGCGATAACGAGCCGCGGCGTCCAAACGTCGGTCGTCCTTCGAATTATTGGGCCTGGACCTTCGTGCTGCAGTAGAGGGTTGTCCCAGCGAGCCTCGTAGTAGACGCTCGCCGAGAAGTTCTGGTTCGCGGAGTTAACCTCATCGACATCGACAACATAAAGGCGGACCTTGACGTACGTAGGCTCGCCCCAACGGCTTGGGCGCTTTAACTCTTCAGATTTCTCGGCTTTAGTGGCGCTGCTCTCTTCAGCCTCAGCTATTTCCTCGATCTTGCCAACCTGACCACGAACGTCTTGAGCAGACAATGGATGGCATGCTGTACCTGCAAAAACTCCAACAAGGATGAGCAGTAAGGCGGCTAAGCTGCATAGCGGTGTACCGCTTACGGCACATAGTGAGGAGAGTCGTGATGCGATTCTGGCCATAGCGGATCGTTGGATTTCACGCCCCGTTAAGTTGTGCAGCGTTGAAGTGAAGGGCAGTCGGCAGCAAGGATTAGCGAAACAGGCTGGACCTCCCGCACGCACCTATGCCAGCAACGTAGGTCAGCAAAACTTTTCAACTGCCAATTTAGGCCAGGCAGACCTGCCGCGAAATGATGTGCGTCAAAGTCTACTCAGACATTCCCACGTTCAACGTGTCGGCAGCCCAATCTCCGCGTGGACCTGAAAAATGTTCTTGGCAAGATCGACGCCAACGGTTGAAATACGCATAGGTTGGTTCCTCTCGTGGGCAGTTCATGGAAACTGCATTTTGGCGCATTGCGACGCCGGTGGAGCAGGAACCATCCACTCCATCTACTAAGGGCCATGTCCGCGACAGCCTGAATAGCGTTGCCGTCACGAGACCGATGCGCAGGACGTGGTACGCTCTAAAAGCGGGTCTTCAGGCTCTGCGCCTAGTCAAATAACCATATCCTCGGGCAAGTCGGCGCTGGCCGGTGCAATTCGCTATGGCCTGACCCGCCTCAAACGGCTGCGCCCGTATCTCGACGACGGCCGCTTGAGCATTGACAATAATGCTGCCGAGCGCGGCATGAG
>JARFQY010000144.1 GCA_029287535.1 Filomicrobium sp. | reverse complement strand
CATCGAATTGTAAGCCGAGGGTGCCCGGTGGCCGGTCGCGGGCACGACCGGAAAAGGGCGCCTGTGTTGTCCACGCAGCTGACGGCTGCTCATGCACTTTGGCAGGAGCCGCTGGGGCCGTATCCTCTGGGGCCGTATCCTTTGGGGCCGTATCCTCTAGAGTCGTGGTCTCTGGGGCGGCAGGCTCCGCCATGCCCACGTTTGGTCGGCTGCCGATTCGCGCCAGTGCGGCGCGCACAGAGCGCCGCACTGATTCATCCTCATCGTTCGAGGCTTGATTCAGCGCTGGGACGGCATCCTTTGCCCGAGGACCGATCTCCTTCAGTGCGTTCGCTGCCGTCATTCGAACATGGCGGTCTTCGTGCGCAAGCAGCTTGATCAGTTCGGGGATGGAAGCGGGACCGATTTGCGCAAGAGCGAGGCCGCAGCGCCAGGAGAAGGTGGAGGGTCCACCGCTACCGATACCGGAAGCCTTGCCCCGTTCTCGCTCGATCGCAGCGACGAGGGCGGGAATGGCAGCCTCCGCCTCAGGACCAATGTTGCCGAGAGTCTCTGCCGCCTGCGGTGCAATGGCCGCGTCACTGAGTGCCTCCGCAAGGACGGGGACTGCTGGCATCGCCCCGCGACCCAACTTCCGAAGCTCCGTGACGGCCCAAAAGCGAGTTTCATGATCGGAAGACTTCATTCCCTCGATCAGTTCCGCAACGGAAGCATCTCCAGCTTTGATCTGCTGTACATCGAGTTTCCGAAGTGCATGTGGAAGCTCAAGCATTCCGAAGGCAAAGATGACCACCCCAGAGAGCGCAAGCAATCCAAGGACGCCGCCTCGCAACAGCCGCCACCCCGTACGTTTCTGCTGCCTACCTTCGGTGAAGCTGGACTTGTTGAAGAATGCGATTGCCAACCAGATGACGGCGCAAAGAACGCCAACACCCGCCGACCAGGTGGCCGTGAGAATGGAGGAGGCCGGCCCGTAGACGTGCCCCATCAGCCAATCGGTTTGCCCCAGCCAATCAAAGAAAAAGATGATCGCGACGACATTCGCCACCAGAGCGATGGATCCAACAGTGATCTCAAGCTGACGAAGCAAGGCACTTCTCTCGCGGCGAAATTGATAACGAAACGATGCAAGCATGAACTGATCTGAGATCGTCCAGTCTATGTCCTGGAAATGCACTTGCAGCTGGTTACGATCGGGGAATCGGCTTTCGACCAACTTTTCACATGCTGCTTCATGACCTTCGCTGCTTCTTCCGTCTTACCCTGTTCTTCGAGGGCGCGACTGAGACCGTAAAGCGACCAGCCGTTGTCCCGCCATTTGGCGAGATCTTCACGATAAACACGTTCGGCCTCCGCGTAGTTTCCGCTTTTCAGATACACGGCGCCAAGCGTGTGGCGAACAGGTTGCAGCCACTGAGGCGGTTCACCGTAGGACAGTGTATCTTCGACCGACGCGGCTTTGCTGAGATGTTCAATCGCCGCTCCCCATTGGCGCTTTTGTAATGCGATCTCACCGGCGATGAAATGATCGCTGGTTTCCAGCACTCGTTTGGCGATGTCTCGTCCCCATGGTGTGTTTTCGGGCATCTTCGCCATCACCTGCTTGAATTCACGATGCTCTCGTTCGGCCTTTTCAAATTCGTGTTTCGCGGCAAACGCGACGGCTTTCGAAGCATGCCAGACTGCTGTCGTAACGGGCATGAACTCTGGCGGCGCTGGTTCATCAATAATTGCGTCCCACCGTCCGAACCGCTTTTGCACGTCGTATACCGAGCACATCCAACGATCGAGTGCCGGACCAAGTTGGCGCAGGACATCTTGGTCAACGTTGTCCCACATGTCGCGAGCGGCAGCCATTGCTTCCTTTTCGCGTCCGCTCATCATGGCGGCATAAACCAGCAAGTGCGCATTGTGCGTCATGTAGACGTGCTGAGTGAGTTGATCTGGCGAAAGTCGACGGTACTTCTTGTCAGACCGCATCGCTTTTTCACTCTGAACAATCGCCCGGTCCCAGTGTCCCGTCTTCACATAAATATGGCATGGCATGTGAATCAGATGTCCGCTTGCCGGCACCAGATCGCCTAGTCGGTCGGCAGCAACCAGACCGCGGTCCGATGTTCCACTTGCCTCAACCGCATGGATATACAAATGAAGGGCGCCCGCATGATTCGGCGCAATCTCAAAAGCTCGCTCGAGCGTCGATTCGATACGCGGAGTGTCAACATGTGGCTCGTGCTCTAGAGAATAAAGTTTCCACGGTCTGCGGACCATCATCGCTTCGGCATACAGCGTGCCAACGTCCGCGTCGTTTGGATAGGCTTGCCAAATCTTCGCCATTGCTTGAGCGTAGGCTTCGTTGAGCGAAGCTCGATCTTCGGGTTCTCTCTTGACGTTTCGGTGCTGAAGCGCCTCGATCAATGCTCGCTCGACGGGCGACGTATTGTCGATCAGCTTGAGGGCTTTTTGCATGGCATCCCATGCGGTCGCAGTTCGCTTTTCCGTCATGACCGGGTGATTGTGCTGCGGACCTGCGGATAACGAGACACCCCACCACGCCATCGCGCAGTCGGGATCCAGCTTGGCAGCTTGCCGAAAGGAGCGGATCGCCTCGTCGTGATTGAATGCGTACATCCAGGTGAGACCCTGACTGAAAAACTGCTGTGCGCGAGCTGATGTTGTCGTGATCTCGCGGACATGCGAGCCCATACCGTCAAAGATAAAAGCCTCGGAAAGTGACGGTCGATTTTCAGTCTCCTCTTTGGCAATGACAGCCGCCTTCGGAGCCATCATCGACCAGATAGTCAGTCCTGTTACCGCGCATCGCAGGAAGACGCAGAATGAACGCTTCACTTAAATATCCTTTTTTGAAATGTGACTTGAGTTCAGAGGCCAGTTGATTGAATTGTCAGTGTGAAGGGAATTGCGAATACCGAACGTAGACGCCCCTACCCGTCCTTCATGTTGAGTCGGATGTCAATCCGCCCGACCTGTTCGTGTTCCTCCAACCGCCGCAAAGCTCTGGAGATCCGTTGCACCAGGCAAGAGATAGATCGTCGCCGGATGGGCAAGCTTTCAGCAACAGCCTATACAATCGGCTCATGTGGCCTGCATCCGATTCGTCGATTTTCACTGTTTCGGTCAGAGATTCTAGTCGCAGACCGCCCGAAACGAATTCCTTGCCTGCCAGCGGTACCAACTGCGAATACGCGGAACGGCCTGGAACGGATTGAGAGCTGTTCTCGACCAACCCATGACGGTTTGTCGACGGAAAACTATGATTCAGCTCGCGACGAGACTTAGAGAGCCCTATCTGCGGATCTACAAGCGGAATTCACGGTCGTCGTATTTCCCGGTTTTCGGTCAGACGGTGAGGCAGCTAACTTGTCAATCAAGAACATCCTTGTTCAGGCGTTGCGCAGTGTGTTGGGCGTTTTCCTTGGTCTGATGCTCATCTCGCTGATCGCGGAGGGGATCGAGTTTTTGCTCGTTGCTCTTGTTCATGGCGCCGTTACCACAGATCAAGAAGTCTATTTCGAGATCCGTAATCGCCCGGCACTGCTCGGAATCAAGTTCATCTACAACGGTGTCGCGGGACTTGCTGGTGGCTATGTCACAGCGTGGAT
>JARFQY010000116.1 GCA_029287535.1 Filomicrobium sp. | reverse complement strand
ACCATCGGGCAAGGGCGGCAACGGCACGGGCACGGTCCCGGGAGTCCCTCGTAAAAAACGGGACTAGCCATTTGGCCACCACCAGTGGAACGGCGGGCGGAGCAGCAGTCTCCGCCCGTTTTGCATTGGGAAACGGGGCCGGATGGAATCTGCGGCTGCGTCGTTAAGGTCGAAGCCGAGCCCGAAGGGCAATTGCGCGGCCATTGGCTCCGGTGCGCTCCAAGGCGTCCAATCCCTGCTGCATCCGGCGAACCTGCGTGAAATCCACCATTGACGGCGCCCACACTGAAGCCGAAAACCATACCGGGCCACATTCCGTGTTCGCCCAACACTCGCAGCATGCCGACGTGTATTGCATAGAGGCTGCCGCCAGCGGCGAAAACGAAAGCTGTCCTGCGATGTTGTGCCAGCCGCACGCTCGATCCTCTTGCGTTTTCCTTTCACGGGTAGGCAAATGATCCAGCAAGCAGGTGCTCATAGGCAAATGCTGCCAACGTGACAGGATCACGAGCGTCGCCATCTGGGCCGCGACACGGACCTAAAGCGCACGGAACAAGATAACTGGAGACAAGATTTCCATGGGAACTTTCGCCCTGAATTACGGAGAAAACCCGCAGCAAGGCGGTTTCGTTACGGTCGACGCGGGCAGTCAGGATCCGCTCGCCATTACGAGGTTCACGACACCGGAAGGCACGCCGGCCCTCAATGATGCAGCCTCGATGAGTTGGTCGACTCTGAAAGAGTTTGACACGTCACTAGAGGTTATCACCCGCGCCGCCGCCGCCTATGAAGCAAACACCGGTGAAATTCCGAAAATGGCGATGCTGACGACCCATGGCTGCCCATTCTCCGCCGTTGCCGGAGCTTCTGACAGCGTGATCAAACTGGCCATCGAGAACGAGTTTCGTTCCACGTTCGGTTCGTTCCTGGTGACCAACGTCGATATCACAGAGCAAACCGCTTACAAGATCCGACAATGGATGGGGCAGGACCGGCCCTTCCTTGGCATTGCCGCACCGCTGATCGAGCCTCCGGCCGCGGCCTATTTCTTACGGCGCAAAGGCAAATGCCATTTGCTGGCCAATCCGGAGCTGCGCAATCTCGGCCGTCAAGCATTGCGCCAGGAGGTGATGAGTCACGCCATTCGCGGCGCCACGGTATCGCAGCAGCCCAATCCCTTCGTGCCCGTCTTCCCGCCAGAGTGGGATGCAAGCTTGAAGTCGGACATGAGCCTGGCTTGGGGCGTTTGCGCATCAAGCCCGTCGAGCTGCATTACCGTCGTCAAGGACAACATGCTTGTCGCCAACGCCTCCGGCCACGTCCAGCGGGTTACTGCAAGTGAGAACGCGGTCCTGCATGCGCGATTGACCAAGCGCACCGATATGCTCAAGGGCGCGGCCGCCTGCAGCGACTCTTACTTTTCCTTTGCCGACGCCTTTGATCATTTGGCCCGCCGCAAGATCAAGGCGATTTTTGCCACCAGTGGTTCGGTGCACGACGAGACCGTACGATCTCACGCCGAACAGTTCGATGTTCTCTTCCACACCGTGCCCGATAGCCAGGGCCGCATATTCTACGGTCACTAAAGGGCGTGAACCAAGCGGCAGCCAACAAACCAAGCAACGACGACGGTGACGGTGGTCACAGTACCATCCGCACTTTTTGGAATGGGATGCTCGTTGCGCTTTCCACTCCTGGTGCGATCCTCATGGCCAGTTCCGCCGGCTTTGGCGCGCTTGCCAACGATGCTGGTATGTCGTTGTTCAACGCCATCTTCATGATGGGGGTTTTCTTCGCGCTGCCGGCCCAAGTTGTCATGATGGATCAGCTCGCCCGTGGTGGTTCGATCATCGGTGGGGCGCTCGCCGTTGCCTTAACGGGTGTGCGACTTGTTCCCATGATGGTCACCATCATGCCGCTGCTGGTCAGGCCGCCCGCTGCGCTGTCACGTCGCCTGGCAGCCGCGCACTTTGTTGCGATTACCGCTTGGCTCGAGGGGCTCCGCATCCTGCCGCATCTTGCCAAGCACCGGCGTATGACTTGCTTCCTCGGCATTGGCACCGGCATGGTCGGCGCCACCTTGGTGGGAACGTCTCTTGGATTCGAGCTGGCGGAATCGGTGCCGCAGGCATTCTCGGCCGGCTTGCTGTTCCTCACGCCCATCTACTTTTTCTTGTCATTGATGGCTGCAGCCCGCCTCACGATGGACTGGCTGGCGATTGTTGTGGGCGCGTTTCTGGGACCGGTGTTCTATGTCCTGACGCCAGGCCTTGACCTTCTGTTCACGGGGCTCATCGGGGGGACGGCAGCCTACGTGGCCGGTCGACGGTTTGACGGTATCCTTGAGGAAGAGGAATGACCGAGGGATTGTTGGCTTCGCCCGAAGGCACGCTTGTCATTCTCATCGTCGCGGTCCTCGCGCATGAGCCGTTTCGTTGGCTGGGGCTCTATCTTGGCCATGGCATCGATGCGCAAAGTGAGATCTTCGCTTGGGTTCGGGCGGTCGCCACTGCGTTGGTCGCAGGCTTGGTCACGCGCCTTGTTTTGTTTCCTGTCGGTGCTCTCGCTGAAGTTCCGCTGCTCATCCGCCTCACCGCGTTTGGGGCGGGTATCGGGATTTATCTGGGTACGAACCGCCATCTCGGCGCAGGTGTCTTTGGGTCGGCAACCATCCTGCTGGCGATGCAGTTTCTCATGCAATGATTGCCGGCGTCTTGCCGCGGTACGCGCCTCGTTCGGCCTCGTCGACCAGGAACAGCGCTACATCGGCGCGGCGCACCGGCCCGACTTTCCATTCCTTCGGCGTCTCCAGAACTTGATAAAGCCCAGTGGCGCGACCGTCCCGAAGTAGTCCGGGTCTTACGATCGTCCAGTCCAGGCCCGAGTTACGCACGATCTGTTCTTGCACGTCTTTGTCATCGTAAAGCCGCTTAAGGCTTAGCGTGAACGCAATCCGATAAAGTGCTCCGAGATGATCTCGGCTATCTCCCGCTCCGATGCCCGTTACGCAGATCAGGCGCTTGGGCCCTTGCGCCGACATGGCGTCGACAAGAATGCGTGTGGCGTCGGAAAATAGCCGAGTGCCGCGCAGGAGGGTTTGCGGATTGATGCTTGCGCCAAGGACTTGAATGACCGTTTCGACACCTGAAAGCGCGCGCTTTACATCATCTGCATCAAGCGCGTCACCGCTGAACTTCTCAAGTTTGGCGTCGTTGAGTGCGATACCGTCCGCGGATCTGGCAAAAGCCCGAACCGCGTGCCCGGCTTCAAGAGCGGCTTTCACCGTTTCAAGTCCGATACCACGACTGGCACCCATGACTAGGAGTTTGGACATTCTCGAGACCTTTCTGGCTACTCGAAATTCAATGACGACTCTGAGGCCAGAGGGTTCACAAGAGAGGCCTTACTCGGTGGCCCCCAATGCTGCACGCAACTTTTCCGCGTTCGCCGCGAGCACGCCATGATCCTCCATGCCGCGACCATGCGCCTGCAGCGGTACGCCTTCGTAGCGGGGGATGACGTGGAAATGCAGATGGTAAACGGTCTGCCCTCCGGCCGCCTCGTTGAACTGCATCACCGAGATCCCGTCCGCCCCAAAAGCTTGCTTGGCGGCAACGGCGACCCGCCGCAACAATGGCGCGACCGTCGCAAGAACGCTCGGATCCGCATCAAGCAGATTTCGGGACTCCGCCTTCGGTACAATCAATGTATGGCCGACCGACTGTGGCATGACATCCATGAAGACAATGGCGTTCTCGTCTTCAAACACCTTGTGACAGGGTATGTCACCGAGCAGAATTTTCGCGAAGATATTGTCGGCGTCATAGCTGGCGGTCACGGCAGATCTCCCACATCAAATTCCTCAGAGCGTCGGTTGCTCGCCGAGGCAACTCGCCTCGCGGATGAGCCGCACCGAGACGAGCATCTAATCGGCCCGCAGCTATCTCGGCTCACAGTGCGAACGTCAATCCCCTTTGGGCTCTTCCTGGCCCTTTTTGAAAGGGGCAAAGTCGCGCAGCGCAGACTTGGTGCGCTCGACATGATGACGTTCCACCTTGAGAAACCGCTCCACGGCGTCCCAGAGGCGCCGGTCCGCGAACCAATGCAATGAATAAGTGGTCTCGGGGACGTAGCCCCTGGCCAACTTGTGTTCGCCTTGTGCTCCAGCCTCCACGCGCGGCAGGCCATGTGTGATGGCATACTCTATCGCCTGATAATAGCAGATTTCGAAGTGCAAGCAGGGGTGATTCTCGATGGCACCCCAGTACCGACCGTAAAGGCAGTCTCCGCCGATAAAATTGAGCGCACCGGCGATGTAGCGGCCATCACGTTTGGCGAGCACCAAAAGGCAGGTATCAGCCATGCGCTGACCAAGCTCGGAAAAAAACTCACGATTGAGATACGGGTGGCCCCACTTACGAGAACCCGTATCAACGTAGAACCGATAGAATTCGTCCCAGTGCGCTTCGGTGATATCCGAACCGCTGACGTGCTCGATCTCGATCCCTTCCCCGAGAGCTTTCGCGCGCTCCTTGCGCAACGCCTTGCGCTTACGCGAGGCAAGGGTGTCCAAGAACTCCTCAAATGAAGCATAACCTGGGTTGCAGAAGTGAAACTGCTGGTCAGTGCGCTGCAGCAGGCCGAAGGCACCAAGCCGGCGCCATGCGGCCTCGTCCACGAATGTGATGTGAAACGACGATAACCCATGCCGCTTCGCGACTTCGACGGCGGCTGCTGCAAGGAGACGCTCGTACTTTTCTGCACCCTCATCCTGGCGCACCAGAATGCGTGGACCGGGGACGGGCGTAAAAGGAACCGAGACCTGCAGCTTCGGGTAGTAATCGCCGCCGGCGCGCTCATAGGCGTCAGCCCAGCCATAGTCAAAAACAAACTCGCCCTGACTGTGTGACTTCAGATAGGCCGGCATGATGCCGGCCACAGCGCCGTCGGCGTCTTCCAGAACCAGGTGATGTGGTAGCCATCCCGTTTCCGCGCTAACGCAGCCTGAGGCTTCAAGAGCCTCCAGGAAGGCGTGTGTCACAAACGGGTTGAACCGGGCTGGATCGGGATTGGCGTAGCGATCAAAGATCGTTGCGTCGATTTGCCGAAGATTATCGACGATGCGAACCGCGACGGCTTTCTCGCTATCGCAAGCGCCCACCGATTCGGTGTCTGTCGCACTGTCGGAATCTTGCTGGGTCATGTGACACCTGGATTGTCGCACAATACCACTTTGATTACGCTCGCGATGGAAAAAGGATCAGGTCTGGTGACGCAAAGCCTGTCTGCACCATGGGCCTCCGCACACAGATCGTGTTCCGATTTGAAGGTTGAATGACGACTTTGCAACAACCGCGCAACTCACTTGTTTCGTTGGAGCTGTTGCATCGGCTGCCGGTGAGTGGAAGAGTGCCAATTATCGTGTTGCAACAAAGCGCGAGGCCGCCCTCGATTTTGGGTGCAAGTTCCTTGATTGTGGCATGTGCAGACTGACGTATTCATTTGATGGTGTCGACGTTGTTCGACGGTGGGAGCTATCGTAATGCGGTTCAGTACATTCGTCATCGTCGCGGCGGTTTTTGCCGTCGGCGCTGTGGGCTACGCCTCGGTATTCGCAGCATCCGGCGAGCAGCACCATGGTGCTGGCCCGGCGGCCTGGCCGACCTTTGTCGATAGCCGAAACGTCATTTACATGGGTCCGCGCCATCGCCTCGGCAAGCTCTCCGAGATTAGCCAGCAACGACAAGCAGATTCGCGAATCCTCGCGGACAATTCCGAATCAAGAAGCCCTCCCACGGCGGCAAAAAGAGTTGCGAGCCTCGGCCCAGTGGCCTTGAAGTCCAATCTATCCACAGGGAGCGTAACGACCAGGTCAGCCCATTCGCGGCCAACTGCTCCCCTACCTGCATCAGCCGGCCGAAGCCTAATTCAGTCATTGGACTGGTCTGCCTTCCGCACCTTGCTGAAAGAGCCACGCAAAGTGGCGATCCTGTTGCCTCGGCGCAAAGTGCTTCCAGTCCGCCGTAAACTGCGACCGACACCACGGGCGGAGCGGCTGCTCGCCGTTGCCGCGCCCATCAAGGCCCGCCCGCGATTTGATACCTCTATGCGCAGTTCCCTTGGCGGGCCAAAGCCAGCCGAAGTGCGCGCCGTTGCCAAAGCGCGGGAAGCAACAAGCCCAGCGGCTTTGGTTCGAACGCCAAGCACCGCCGGTCTCCATGCTTCCCACACGAGTGGCATTAGCGGCTACCGGCGGGTCGCCGCCGCCGACATAGTCGGCAGTGATGCAAACGTGCTTTCGGCTTCCCGACGCCATGTTTCCCCCGATCCCGGACAGACATCGTACGGGCCAATGGCGGGGCCGCCACAACAGATACCCGCGTTGGAAGACGGCAATAGCACCGCGAATTCGAGTCAGGCTACGATTGCGGTCCGCGAAACCCGCGCCGTTCGCACGCGCCGCGCCCGATCGGCACGCCGCGCGGTGCAGCGCAGACAGGCCCGCGCCAGGCAGCGCAACGCTCAGAAGCGCCGCAACGTAAGACGCGCAAAGCGCGCAAAACGGAGCAGGTCCGGAAAATACGGGCGCTACCAGGCATCGCGCAACCGAAAGATCGCCAATCAGATCCGCCTCCGCCGCCGCCTCCGCGGGATCTACTGAGCCTACGGCGGATGAAGGACTTTCCTCCTAGCTGCGTGTGTTAGGCCCAACGACGTCGCCTTCGAAGATTGGCGCGTCAGCCCATGAGATCGCAGCCTGCAATTCCGCTGGGGCTCTTACTGTCCACGCAAACACTGGTATGCGGCGGATCCGACGCAGCGCTTGGCTTGCCGATGTCGGCAAATCTTTGATGTCAAAAGCGGCGAACGACGCGTCAATTCTGTCTGACGCAACCAGCAAGTCTGAGGGGGCTTCGCCCTGCGGGCCGGCTCTGTCAGGCGCGGTAACGCTTTGGTCCCTGCCAGCGCTGGATACGACAAGCCCTCGTGCGACTTCCGGAGCCCTTTCGCGAAATGCAGCCATCCACTCGTGATCAAACGACATCAAGGCCAACGGGCCTTTGTAGCAGGTGGCAAGCCGCGATAATTCTGCGACAAACGCTGGCGGGGGCAGCGACCGGTTACTTTTGACCTCGGCCAGCACCGGCACACGACCGCCGACAAGAGCGAGAAAGGCTTCAAAGGTCATGACCCTCGAACCGTCGGCATAGGCCAGTTCGCACAGCTGAGCCTCGCTCAGCGTGTCCGTTGCTGCATCAATCCCCAAAAGCCGTTGCGCATGAGCGTCATGAAAGACGACTGGAAGTCCACCTGCCGCGAAACGGACATCGCATTCGATCCCGAAACCACTGGCGATGGCGGCTTCGAAGGCGGCAGCCGAGTTCTCAATCCGCCGCACCCGATGATCGTGCAAACCGCGATGGGCCATCGGTCGAAGAAAGCAACGCGGAAGCTCCATCGGGCCAACGGCCACCTAGGTCCCCGTGACCTGGAGAATGGCGTCGACTTCCACCGCGCAGCCGGCGGGAAGGCCCGAGACGCCGAAGGCCGCACGGGTGTGTTTTCCAGCTTCCCCCAAGACCTCCACCATAAGATCGGAGGCACCGTTAACGACCAGCGGGTGGTCCGTGAAGTGCGGATCGGCATTGACGTATCCCGTGAGCCGTACCACCTGCGCGATGCGGTCAAGTCGCCCCAGGGCGGCGTGCGCCTGGGCCAGGATGTTGAGTGCGCACAGTCTGGCGGCTTCACGCCCCTGCTCAACCGGGAGGTCAGCTCCCAATCGGCCAGCCAGGATTGAACCGTCAGCGGCCTTGGAAATCTGCCCTGAAACAAACAACAGCTCATTGACGAACATAAAGGGCACATAGTTGGCCACGGGGGCGGGCGCCTCTGGCAGTTTCAGATTTAACGCTTCGAGCCGGGCGAGCACTGCATCGGTCATGGTCAAGCCTTTAATCTGGAGTGAATGGGTGGTGTTGGCTAACATGATCCCAAGCCGGCTTGCGAGAGATCTTTGCTGCGGATGGCCGACTGCCTTAGATTGGTAAGCCGTGCCAAGGCGCATGGAGCCTTGCCGCCATAATTGGAGAACCGCATGAACCAAAAAACGCGCGCCCGGCGTGAAATCTTGCTGCCACTGGCGTTGATCACCCTGACGGGACTGTCCGCCCAATCCGCTCTGGCAGGCGCCGCGGCACTGGTCCCCCACCAGGCGGTTTATGAAATTACCCTGGAGCGCGCGTCAACGGCATCCGGAATAGCCGATATGACCGGCCGGATGGTTTACGAATTAGCTGGTGGAAAGTGCACCGGTTACACTCAGAACATGCGTTTCGTGACCCGTGTTGTGGACCGCAACGGTGCCTCCACGCTGAATGATCTGCGGACGTCGAGCTGGGAAGCAGCCGCCGGCGATCAAATGCGCTTCTTCCTGAGCCAATACCGCGGCAAGGAGCTAACGGAGACCACCGAAGGCGTGGCCGGACGCAAACCGAAGGACGGTGAAATTTCCGTCGAGCTCACCAAGCCGGCCAATCGCGCACTGAAACTCGGGCGCGAAGTTTATTTTCCCATACAACACTCGATCGCGCTTCTTGAAGCCGCCCGCGATGGCCGCCGCCAGTTTCCGGCACGCCTCTATGATGGTTCTGAGCAGGGCGAAACAGTCTTCGATACGAACTCCTTCATAGGCAACGCTCTGCCCGTGTCGACGGCACTCACCGGGGTGCCCGAAAAGCTGCGCAAAATCGCAAAGCTCGATTCAATCGCGGCTTGGCCGGTCGCCATCAGCTATTATGAACCAGAAGCGACGGGTACGGATGCTGCGCCAAGTTACGAATTGGCCTTCCGGTTCCACGACAATGGTATTTCCAGCCGGCTACTGATCGACTACGGCGACTTCGCGATCCGCGGTGAGCTGACTGACCTCACTGTCCTGGAGGCCGAGGATTGCGGCGCAGGCAAGTGACCGACCAATCGGGGCGACAGCTCTAGTCCCAAAGCCAAGCGGCGCCACGCACACCGCTGGCGTCGCCCCAATGCGGCGGCAAAACCTTCACGATTGGCGTATCCGTGAAAAGATGCGGCGCGATAGCCTCTGGAAGATCAGTGTAGAGATGCAAGAGCTTTGAGAGGCCACCGCCGAGGACGACGACTTCCGGATCGGCAATATTGATCACATGCGCCAGACTTCGCGCCAGTCGCTGCGTGTGGCGCGCCAGCGTTGCCGCAGCCTCGGTGTCGCCCTGGCTGGCTTTGCTCGCGATCGTCTCGGCATCAAGCATAACTCCGGTCTCACGAGAGTGATCGCGAGCCATCCCCGGCCCCGACACCCATGTCTCGATGCAACCGTGGCGGCCGCACCAACAGGCTGGACCGGGCGTCTCGCTGACACTCGCCCATGGCAGCGGATTATGCCCCCATTCACCCCCCGACCCACGCGGGCCGTCGACAACGCGTCCGCCAACAACGAGGCCGCCCCCGACTCCGGTACCAAGGATCACACCGAATACCGATGCGGCGCCGGCTCCCGCCCCATCCACGGCCTCGGACAAGGCAAAACAGTTCGCATCATTGGCAAATCTGACCGGGAACCCGAGAATTCTGCGTAGGTCCGTATCGAGCGACCGGCCATTCAGCCAGTTCGAGTTCGCGTTCTGCACCAAACCCGTTGCAGGCGATATCGAGCCAGGCATTCCAACGCCCACTTTTGCAGCGGATAAGGCATCGTGAGCGCCCGCGTCACCAACGAGAGCCGTTACGATTTCATGGATCGTGTGAAGCGTCGCATCATAATCCTCCCGCGGCGTGGCGACCCGCCTCCGCGCAAGTTCGGCTCCATCCGGGGCAATGACCAAGCCTTCGATCTTCGTGCCGCCCAGGTCAACGCCGATCCGCAGATAGTCTTTGTCCTGAGCGGTCATGTTCAGGCCTTCGCGCCAAGCAGCCTGTGGGCTTCTGCGATATGTTCCGGCGCGACGCCCGCCTGGCTGGCGAAGACCAGCAAGAGCGATTCATCGTCGAGAAGATGCTGGGTGACGGCCAGCAGCGTCTCAGTCTCACCTGCGTTGGTCTGCAACGCCTCCGCGCGAAGGCCTGTCAAAGCAAGAAACCGCTCCAGCCGCCGCCTGTCCTCAGCCAGGAAGGCCAGGATTTGCAGGGCGAGGGTCTCCGCGTCTCCTTGGGACATGCGCGCTTTGAAACGCTTGTTCATGGGCGCTTTACCCTCCTAGACAGCCTCTGGGCGGCTTAAATTGTTGGTTACTGCTGCCGACGCATAGTGTGGGAAGCGACGATTCTGGAGAATCGGTGCAAAACGCAGGGAGCAACAGAGGCATTTACGCATGACCTATCAGCAGTCAGGTGTTGTCGTCGACAGCTTCCGACCGGAGACGCGTTCAATGGCGAAAAAGGTCCTGATTGTCGAGGATAACGAGCTCAACATGAAGCTCTTTCATGACCTGTTGGACGCGCACGGCTTCACCACCGTTCAAACTCGCAACGGGCTTGATGCCCTCGCTCTTGCACGTGAGCACCGACCGGACCTCATCTTGATGGATATTCAGCTACCAGAGGTCTCCGGCCTCGAGGTGACGAGGTGGCTCAAAGAAGATGATGATCTTCGCGAAATCCCCGTCATCGCTGTAACCGCCTTCGCCATGAAAGGCGACGAAGAGCGGATCCGCTCTGGCGGCTGTGAAGCCTATATCTCCAAGCCAATTTCAGTGGCTAGCTTTCTTGAAACGATCCGGCAATTCACCGGGGCCAACTAGCGAACAACGCGGTAGGCAAACGAAATCGAGTTTTATTATGGGTGCACGCGTTCTTGTCGTCGACGATATCCCCGCAAACGTCAAATTACTGGAAGCACGCCTCTCCGCCGAGTACTTCCACGTCCTCACCGCCCACTCTGGATTGGAGGCTCTTGAGGTTTGCGCGAATGACCGCGTCGATGTTGTTCTGCTGGACGTCATGATGCCGGGCATCGACGGGTTTGAGGTCTGCCGCCGCCTGAAACAGTCGGCACAGACAAGGCACATTCCGGTCGTCATGGTGACCGCGCTTGACCAACCATCCGACAAGATCCAGGGCCTCGAAAGCGGCGCCGATGACTTTCTGACAAAGCCGGTCAACGAGATCGCCCTCATTACCCGGGTCAAGAATCTGGCCCGCCTCAAAACATTGAACGATGAAATGATGATGCGGGCCGCGACGGACCGCCAGCTCGGTTTGACCGAAAACGGCGAGCTCGATCGTGCGTTGTCGGGAGATTTCGGCCGTGTCTTGGTTGTCGAGGACCACGCGCGCACGGCCCAGAGTGTCGTACGACCCCTGGCGCAGTTTCACGAGACGGTTGTCGAAGCCTCCATGGAGAAGGCCTTTGAGCACCTGACCGTAGAGCACTTTGACCTCGTACTTGTCTCACTCAGCCTTAAGTCCGGCGACGGTCTAAATCTGTGTTCCAAGTTGCGCCGAACCGACACCACCCGCCACTTGCCGATTATCGTTTTGATCGATCAGGGGAGCGATGCGCGTCTGCTGCACGGGCTGGATGCCGGGGTGAATGATTATTTGACGCGGCCAGTTGAGAGCCATGAGCTTCTGGCACGCGTCAAAACCCAGATCAAGCGTAAGCGCCACACGGACTATCTGCGCAACCAACTTCAGCGCAGCGCAGAACTTGCCATCGCAGACGGCCTGACCGGGCTATACAACCGGCGTTATCTCGATGGTCATCTGTCGACGTTGATCGATGATGCCTCTGCTGGCAATCGCGAGCTGTCGGTGATGATGGTTGATATCGACGCCTTCAAGAATGTGAATGATCGCTATGGGCACCGGATAGGCGACAGCGTTTTGGTCGAGTTTGCCAAGCGTTTGCGTCGCAACGTTCGCGGCGTGAACCTGACCTGCAGACTGTCCGGTGAGAGTTTTCTGGTGGTTCTGCCCGATGTTCCGATGGAGCGTGCCAGTCAGATTGCTGAGCGGTTACGCGCACAGATCGCAGCCGAGCCTTTTCTCGGCCCGTCTTCGGAGCGAATCCGTCTCACATCCAGCGTGGGCATCGCCAGATTGAACGGAGTTCAGGACAGCGGCGACGCGCTTGTGAAGCGTGCTCATTCAGCGCTTGAGAACGCAAACCGCTGCGGTCGCAATCGAGTTGGCGTTGCCGCCTGATTTACAGGTCGATCACCTTACACTCTGGAATCGCATAACTATCTCAGCACGAACAGGGCGCGCGTTGCGATCAAAACCAGCGCGGCGCCTGAATTCCTGAAACAATCCAGAACGCCTTATCTCAGCCCGGATCAATGACTACGAATCGCAGAAGTGAATTTGCGCGGATAGTCAAGCACAAACTTGCATCGTATTCTGTGTAATGCTATTCGATCACGCTGGGAGGGAGTGATCTTCTCAGATGGAAAGAGTTCACACTCGGCCGTGTTTGGCGGAAATCAGTCTGAGTGACTGGACAAGGCTTGGTCCGAGTGTAATGGGCTCTCGTGGTGACAGGGCCGCCGCATCACCTGCCATTGCGAGGGAATGTGATCAACGCAGCGGCTAGAGTGGCCTCCTCATACGGCTGCAGTCGTTGTTCACACCAGACGGACGGTCGATGCCCTCTTCGGCCATCTGTTTGGGCGATCAGGCCAGGGTTCGTCGTTCCCGGGATGACCCCGCTACTGGGATTGCGGACCCTGGCTTCTAAGTAAATGCGGCCGCTGACGAGCCAGCCTCAAATATCAATCTCTATTTGATTTTAGCTTCTTTGAATTCAACGTGCTTGCGCACGACTGGGTCATACTTCTTGAAGACCATCTTCTCGGTGGTGTTACGTGGGTTTTTCTTGGTCACATAGAAGAAGCCTGTGCCCGCGGTGGACAACAGTTTGATCTTCTGAACGACGGGTTTAGCCATGACTTGACCTGTTCGGTATGAAGCGACAAAGCCCCGCTTCCGGCAGAAACCGATAAGGTGGCCGGGTCGGCGGTAGCTGAATGAGTTCCAGGGGGCGGAACATAGCTTGCGTCGCTGCTCTGTCAAGGCGGCAACTTCAGCGCCTTGAAATCACTGCAGCAGCACCCGCTCGAACGTCCCCGCCCGAAAGTAGTAAAAGGGCACCGCCCAGTCGGCCACGCCACGTGCTCTGGCCTCGATATACTCGTTGAGATCCTCGATGACCGCACGTGTGATGTTCGGTACATCGAGGTGGCGTAACTCCTCTGTATTGAACCAGCCAAGTTCCTTTAGCTCATCATCGGGGGGCGACACCGTCTTGGCGATATGCTGGGCGTCGACGAGAAAGAACCGCGTATCATAGCGCCGGGGACGGCCAGGTGGCGTAATGGCGCGGGCCAGAAATTTGAGTGGCGACAGTTGCGGCCGGACCTGCTCCTCGAAGAAGCCTTCCCAAGCGCCGATATCCTGTGGGGCCGGCAAAGTCTTAACGCTCTCGTCACAAGCCTTCTGCCCGATCAGCACACCCGCTTCCTCGTAGGTCTCTCGTAGGGCCGCAAGCGCCAAGCCTCTGGCGCGTGCGGCGCTGGCCGTACCTTTCATCTCGATCAGCAGCTTGGACTGTTCTCGATCGTCGAGCTCGTCGGTTGCGGGAATAGCGCGGTCGACCTTGTCGGCGCGACCACCTGGAAACACGAACTTGTTCGGCAAGAACACTTGTTGTGGTCGCCGCCGGCCCATGAGAATACGCGGCGGTCCGGTCGCATCAAGAATGATGAGCGTCGCTGCGTCCTGCGGTTTCATTGATCTGGATACGCCGCTGCGGTGCTGTCGGTCATGGATTTCACTGGGATTGTGGGTTCAACGATCACCGGCTCTGCCGCAACGCCGGCAAGCGTAAAACCGGGCGAACCTATCCGACTCCACTTTGCCGGTCTGGCACAGCCGCGGGATCAAGCCCGAAGATGTCCTCGTCCTCACCGCCAAAGCCATGCATGCGGTTTGCCCACTGCAAACCAATCAGCGCCCCTTTTATGCGCGGTAGCAGCCACAGACTCATCCCCAAGACCAACGGTGTCCAAAGCAGTGCGTGGACCCACAGTGCGGGGGCGAAGAGGTCCTCGACCATCAACACCAGGGCGACGACAACGTGCCCGACGATAAACATCGTGAAGTAAGGTGGGGCATCATCGGCGCGTTGATGAAAGAGCTCTTCCCCGCAAGCCGGGCAGATGTCGTTTACCTTGAGATAGCTGGAGTAAAGCGCGCCCTCTCCGCAGGCCGGGCAGCGTTGCGCGGCGCCACGAAAGATGGCTTGCTTCAATGACCGCTTTGGCACGTCCTGCGATTTGGTGTTGGCAATATGGACTGACATAAGACGAGTTTTCCCAGGCTCCGGGGCTTTGCGTCAAGGGTTATGGTGGCGCACCCTACGACAATTGCTCACTAACCCGACTATCGGCCTCTGCTGCGGCGCCCCCCTTGCCGCCGTCCGCGGCTGCGTGGAGACCTATAGCCCTTGAGAATCTGACCTGCGGGCTTTTTGGGGAGCGACAACACCTCGAAGCGCAGCGCTCCGGCAGCAGGGATCGCTTCGACCAGCCGAACTTCGACGGTGTCGCCGAGGCTGTAGGCGAGCCCGTTCCTCTGCCCAATCAGCGCATGGGCTTCTTCCACATGATTGTAATAGTCGTCTTCAAGGCTTGCCGCTGGAACAAAACCATCTGCGCCGGTTTCGCTAAGACGCACAAACAACCCCGATCGCGTAGCCCCTGAAACCCGCGCTCCGAACACCGCCCCGACTTTCTCGGCAAGGTGTGCCGCTATCAGCCGGTCATTCGTTTCTCTTTCCGCGGACATGGCGCGCCGTTCGGCTTCCGAGATTTGTTCGCAGATGGCCGACAGCTGCGGCACCTCATCGGAGCTAATCCCGTCGTCACCGAATTTATAAGCGGCAATCAGTGAGCGGTGCACGATGAGGTCGGCATAACGGCGTATCGGAGACGTGAAGTGCGCGTAGCGCCTTAGGTTGAGGCCAAAGTGTCCGGCATTTTCCGGATCGTAGAGGGCCTGGCTTTGCGATCTCAACACAACTTCATTGATCAGATCCGGCACCGGCAGGGCCTTGGCCTTTTCCAGAATCCCGTTGAAGGCACTGGGCCGAAGCTGGTTTTGCGGTGGCAGCGAAAGGTCGAGTGTTCCCAGGAATTCTCGCAGCGCTTTCAGCTTTTCCTTCGAAGGCGGTTCATGGACACGGTAAACAACGGGACCGCTTTTGGCTTCAAGCGCCTCCGCAGCGGCGACATTGGCCTGGATCATGAATTCTTCGATCAGCTTATGCGCGGCAAGCCTTTCCGGGATTATGACTCGCGCGACCTTGCCCTCTTCGTCGAGTTGGATTTTGCGTTCCGGCAGATCGAGGTCCAACGGCCCGCGGCGTTCGCGGGCGGAGGCAAGCTTCGCGTAGGCATGCCAAAGTGGTTTCAAAACGGGTTCGAGAAGCGGGCCGGCCTTGTCCGAGGGCTTGCCGTCGATTGCCGCCTGCGCCTCCGCATAGGCGAGTTTCGCGTGCGACCGCATCATCGCGCGCATGAAAGTGTGCTTACGCTTTTCTCCGCGTTGATCGAAGACCATACGCACTGCGAGACAGGCCCTCAGTTCGCCCTCCCGCAGGGAGCAAAGGTCATTGGAGATTCTCTCGGGCAGCATTGGCACGACGCGGTCTGGGAAATAGACCGAGTTCCCCCGCCTGCGAGCTTCACGGTCCAGTCGTGAACCTGGCCTGACATAATGCGCGACATCCGCGATCGCGACGTAAACAATCACGCCTCCAGGGTTCGCTTCATCCTCGTCGGGTTCCGCATAAACGGCGTCATCATGGTCACGCGCATCAGGCGGGTCGATGGTAATGAGCGGGATGTGGGTCAGGTCGGTGCGGTTGCCCTGAGCTGGGGCCGTCAAGTCTTCGGCTTCATCAAGCACGCTCTCAGGAAAGTCATCAGGCAGGCCATGTGCGTGTACTGCAATCAAGCTGATCTGGCGCTGGTCGTCTGGATTGCCGAGGCTTTCGAGAACCTGCGCCTGCGGCGTCGCAAAGCGGCCTTTGCGCACCAGATCGAAACGGATCAGATCGCCATCCTTGGCGTCCCCCATGTCGCTTTTCTGCACGGGCCAGGAACGCAGGGATTTCCGGTCGACGGGCTCAATCGTGCCGCCGCCCCGGGTGCTGGCCCGGAAGATGCCAATGAGCCTCCGCTTTTCACGCGGTAACTTCCGAATGGGAACGGCCTCAAAGCGAAAGCCTTCGACGTCCGGGCTTTCCAGCCGGTTGATGTGACATAAGACCCGGTCGCCGATGCCGAGGCTCGCAGAGGCCCTCTGTGCTTCGGGCAAGTGCGTCAGCACCAGCACGCTGGGACGTTCGCCATCCTTGTCATTCCAAACCGACGGACGCGCGATGAGATCCCCACTGTCGTCCTGCCCCGTCACCTCGAGGACGCCGACCGGCGGCAAGCCGCCTTTTTCGCGGAATTCCTTGCGGTTGCCCGACAGCAGGCCTTCGTCCGCCATCTCTTTCAGCATCCGCTTCATACCGGAGCGGGCATTGCCCTTGATGCCGAAGGCTTTCCCGATTTCGCGCTTGCCGACCTTTCCGTCGGCGCTGGTCACAAACTTGAGGATGTCTTCGCGTGATGGCAATCCATCTTCGTCGCGCGCGCCGCTATCGTATTGGGCGGTTGCCTCGGGAGACAGACTACGCTTCTTCTGCGTAGCTTTTCTCTTTGCTTTGCGCGCCACGATTTGGAACTTTCTTTTGGGCTGAGGCTATGAAGCTTCTCCGCTCTCGGCCGCCCGAGCGGTGGACTTTGCTTTAACAGGAGCCTTCTTCGCGGCTTTCTTGGCGGGTTTTTTCGCCGCCTTTGTCGCGGGCTTGCTTGCAGCCTTTTTGGCGGGTTTCTTTGCCGCCTTCTTTGCCGGTTTCTTGGCTGCCTTTTCCGCCAGCAGGTTCACGGCCAGGTCCACCGTCACGGCTTCCGGCTCTTGTCCTTTCGGCAGCGTGGCGTTGACCTTGTTATGGCTCACGTAGGGACCATAACGCCCTTCGAGCACCTCGATCTTTCCACCTTCAGCGGGGTGTTCCCCGAGGTCTTTGAGCACCTTGGCCTTGGGGCGTTGAAACCGGCCCTTGCCGCCCTTGGCCTTTTCTGCGAGCAAAGCCACGGCGCGGTTGATGCCGACGCTGAAGACCTCCTCCATGCTCTCTAGGTTGGCGTACATTCCATCATGCAGGATGAATGGACCGTAGCGCCCGAGGCCGGCGGAAATTGTTTTGCCCGTCTCGGGATGTAGGCCGATTTCCCGCGGTAGTGACAGCAGGTTCAGTGCTTGTTCGAGGTCCATCTGGCCTGGGTCGATGCCCTTCGGGATGGACGACCGCTTTGGCTTTTGTCCCTCGTCGTAGTCGTCGGCGGAGCCAAGCTGCAGATACGGCCCAAACCGGCCGATATGGAGCTTGACCGGCAGTCCGCTCTCAGGGTCGAAGCCCAATTCTCGTCCGTCAAGCGCTGCGGCATCCGCGTTCTGCGCGGATTGCGTGAGCTGGCGCGTATAGCGGCAGTCTGGATAGCGGCTGCACCCAATAAATGCGCCGAACTTGCCGGAAACCTTGAGGCTCAGCTGGCCTTCCGTACAAGCCGGGCAGGCACGCGGATCAGAGCCATCCTCCTTCTCAGGGAAGACATGCGGACCAAGCAGCTCGTTGAGCGCATCGAGGACCTCCGAGACGCGCAATTCCTTGATCTCGTCGACAGCCTTGGTGAAGTCATTCCAGAAATCGCGCAAGACGTCCTTCCACTGCATCTTGTCGTCGGAGATGAGGTCGAGCTTCTCTTCCAGGTCCGCAGTGAAGTCGTACTCCACATAGCGCTGGAAGAAGGCCTCCAGAAACGACGTCACGAGCCGACCCTTGTCCTGCGGGATTAGCCGCTTCTTGTCGATCTCGACGTAGTCACGCTCCTGCAGGGTCGCCAACGTTGCCGCGTACGTCGATGGCCGCCCGATGCCAAGCTCCTCCATACGTTTGATCAGGCTTGACTCGGTGTATCTCGGCGGAGGCTGTGTGAAGTGCTGATTGGTGGCAATCTCGCGGTCGGTGAGCGCCTGCCCCTCCTCCAATGGCGGAAGACGGCGGTCGCTTTGATCCTCCTCCCCGGGATCGGCTGTCCCCTTCTGGACCGTGAGCCTTTCGTCGCGGCCCTCCTGGTAGAGCTTCTGGAAGCCCTCGAACTGGACAACCGTGCCGGTGGCCCGCAGGCCATAGGCCTTACCATCACGCCCCTGCACTTCAATATGAGCGGTGGTCTGTTCCAGCTCGGCTGACGCCATCTGGCTGGCGACCGCCCGCTTCCAGACCAGTTCGTACAGACGGGCCTGGTCTTTATCGAGATACTTGGCGACAGCCGCGGGATTGCGGGAGACATCGGTCGGCCGGATCGCTTCGTGCGCTTCTTGAGCGTTTTTCGCCTTGGTTTTGTATTCGCGGATAAAGGGCGCCACGTAGCGCTTTCCGAAGTCGCTTGAGATTGCATTTCGGATGGCCGAGACCGCCTCGGGAACGATCTGCACACCGTCGGTCCTCATGTAGGTTATGAGGCCCACAGGTGCGCCTTCACCGACGTCGACACCTTCATAGAGTCGCTGCGCGACCTGCATCGTCTGCTTGGCCGAAAAGCCGAGCTTCCGCGACGCATCCATTTGCAGCGTCGACGTGGAAAACGGTGCGTATGGGTTCCGCTTCACGGCCTTCTTTTCAACGGCCGTAATCGAATATCCGCCCTTCTCGATCGCCGCTTTGATCGCGGCAGCTTCTGCTTCCGTCTTTATGTCGAGTTTCTTGAGAGTCGTTCCATCGATGCTGGTCAGTCGCGCACGGACGTCGCTGGCGTCTGCCGTTTCCAACATCGCCTCGATCGACCAGTATTCCTGAGTTTTGAAGGCCTCAATCTCGGCTTCACGATCGCAGACAAGACGCAGGGCTACAGACTGCACCCGCCCTGCCGATCGCGCTCCAGGCAGCTTGCGCCATAGGACAGGCGACAGGGTAAAACCAACCAGATAGTCGAGAGCACGCCGCGCCAGATAGGCCGAAACCAAGGGTTCGTCGATCTGTCGCGGGTTGGCCAACGCCGTCATGATCGCTTGCTTTGTGACGGCATTGAAGGCAACCCGCTCGACTGGAACGCCCTTCTTCAGGGCGCGGCGTTTTTCCAGCACTTGCAGAATGTGCCAGGAGATCGCCTCACCCTCACGGTCGGGGTCAGTTGCTAGGATCAACTTATCGGCGCCTTTGACGGCGTCCGTGATCTCCTTCAGCACCTTTTGCGATTTCGAGTCGGCCACATCCCAGGCCATGGCGAAATCCTCATCGGGCTTCACCGACCCGTCTTTCGAGGGCAGATCGCGGACATGCCCGAAGGAGGCAATGACCTTGTAGCTCGACCCCAGGTACTTATTGATCGTCTTCGCTTTCGCGGCTGACTCAACGATTACGACGTTCATGAGCGACTTTCACGACTGGGCAAGCCCGCGGCTATGCCCGGATCAAAAAGGAAATTTCGGTGGGAAGCTACGTGCT
>JARFQY010000078.1 GCA_029287535.1 Filomicrobium sp. | reverse complement strand
GGAGACTGCTCAAGTGCTAGCATTGAATGGTCTCTCTGTGTACTCGGCTTTTGGGCTTTTTAAAACCGAGAAGCGGCGGTGAGTGTTTTCAGTTGCCAAAGTGGAATCTCAAGCAGCTATTGGCACTGATTTTCTACTTTTTATTGCGATTTCCTCTCTTTTAATGGCGACTTTACCAAGCAGGCGCAGAAACTCCTCGGCGAAGCCGAAGCATTCGTTTGAGATCGACGGCCATGCAGGTCATCAGTGCCTGCTTCTTCACCTTATCGTGCCCCCAGTACTTCGCATGCCGAGCGTCATGATGGTTCACCACTTCGTTCAGCTTGCGTTCGACCGCCGGGTGCTCGCTACGAACTGCTGCGTATTGTTCCGTCTTAGCGCGAGCCCGCATCCGCTGATGCTCCGCTTCGTAATCGTTTTTGGTGACACCGCGCCCACCGTAGACGCCCTTGCCTAATACCGGCTGGCACTGCGACATCAACGGGCAACCCTCACACGTCTTTCGGGCGAACTGAAAATAGCTGCGATGACGTGCCTTGTCGCGCTGGCGAGTACTCGATTGATGTCCCGCCGGACAGGTCACGTGATCGCCCGTCTCGGACAGCTGGAACTCCGCGACGCTTAGCACGTTGGCATCGGACGGTTTGCGCGGCGGAGTGTAAACCGTCACCGCCAGGCCCTCTGGATCCTCAAACTCACGAAGCATCGGGCCATTAAAACCCACGCCGTCTATGGACACCGCCTCGACGTGATTGCCCTGAGCCTGTTGTTCTGTCTTGACCAAATTCAAGGCACTTTGTGCCTCATCACCTCCGGCAACCAGGACATCGACGGCCGTTATCAGCTCACTGTCGGCATCCATCATCAGGTCCATGCTGTAGCCATCATACCACCCGCCATGCTTGCTGCGACGGGCTTCCGGATCGACCACGCTGAGTGTGCGATCACCCTTGCCCTTTTGCAGCGTATCTCCCAGGATTTTACTTGCCAGTTGACAAAGGTCTTCCACTTTTTGCCAATCGATAGTCGGGTTACGATCCGAGGATTGAAGCTGCTCGACGAGCCAACCGTGCATTTCTTGAACGAGCTCGACACGTTGTTGCAATCGTATCTCGTCATCAGCTTTGACCGATTCAGCCTGCACCCTCTGGATGTCAATTTGGAATCCCTCGGCAACTACCGGGGCAATAACTTTGATGGACGCATGCAGTTTTTCTCGCAGCTGGGCGAACAGTTTCAACGTGTGTGGGACAGCGATTTTGGCGATGATGTGGGTGGCATCTTTCAGCCGCAGGCGATCGCGGACTAGCCCCATTTCTCTGGCAATGGTGATCAAGTGATCGAAGACCTTTTGGAATCCGTCGACCCCCAAGCGACCTCGGAAATTGACCAGCGATGTGGACGCGGGCATCTTCAAGAAGACCGGAACTTGCAGGAAATAGCGGTAAACGACGTCCGTTTGGCACCTGGAAATGACTTCCCGGTCGGATAGCCTGCAAAAGTAACGCAGGAACTCCAGCTTGAGCATCAAGAGCGGGTCGATGGCCGGTTGACCATGGTTGAGCGAGTAATACGGCCTCAGCAGAGGCGTGAAGGAATCCCAGGGTATCAACTCCAGGGCGTCCAGTAACGGGTGGTCTCGCGGCAGCAACTGCGCGTAGAACTCGTAGTCGCTATCCCGCATCACATAGAGCCATGGGCGGTCCGCTAACATCAGCCTATCCTCCGTTAGAATGTACCTCTAGTAATTCTACGCAATTGATAATACTTGAGCAGTCTCCGCAGGGCTGGGTATGCAGCGCAACACAAAACAAAGGGCCGTAGGTCCGGCCATTAGGGCTTTGGGTGGCTTGCGATCCAATCCGCCAATCGGTCACAACCCGACAGGTCAGGGAGGGAATGTCTTCATTTTGCTTTGGGCCCTCGCTCACCGGCTTGTTGATTTTGCCTTTTTATCGCGTGGAAGGTTTGGAATCCCCCTTTCCCCGCTCACGGCCTACGGACCGGTAGCGGGGGACGTGGGGCGTTGAGTTTGCTAGGGGTGGCGGTGGATGGAAAAACTATAGGGGGGCTGGCGCGGGAGGCCCGGCTCCACTGGCGAGCAGGCCAATCAAAATGCGAATGTTGAAGGCAGAGACCAGCCACGTCCACTCTTGGCGTACCGAGTCCAGGCCACGGAGCAAAAACTGACGAGCTCCAAAGTGCTGCTTGATCGCCGCGAATGGACGCTCGTTCACCGGGGCGCGGCGGGCGTACTTCTGCTTCGCTTCGTCTGTAGCCATCTTCGCCGCATGCGACTGGCGCTGGCTCTCGTGTTGCTCGCGGTTGATCAGGCGGGACTTGGCTTTCCCGCTAACGCAAACGGATTTCAGTGGACATTGGGCACATTGCTCGGGCGAAGCAGCGTAGCGACGACGCACTCGCTCGGTACCTCGCTTGGTCTTTTCCGTAGTCGTGTTCTGATAGTCCAATTGCTTCCCAGCTGGGCACCAATAGCAGTCCGACTCCTCGTCGTAAACAAAGGCTGGCTTGGACAGTTGCGTCGACTTCTCGCCAGCCCGGGTTATCTTCTGAGTTGGCAAGCGGGCGTAGTCTTCGGTAGAAACCGGTTGAGTCAAATCCTCACGAATGGCGGGGTTGGCCTCACATGGGCTGCACTTCACTGGCGAGTAAAGGTCGATGCCTTGTGCCTCGCAGTCTGTCAGATTCGCACCCGTTGCCATCAGCCCATCGGCCAGCACCTCGGGTACAGGCGATTCTAAGCCGAACTGTTCCTGCACGTCCTTCAACGAAGCAATCAGCTGATGGTCTTCGTTGATATCACGCAGCACGTCGGCTGACACAACCATGCCGCTATCCACGTCGACGGTCGCAGTGGGTGTGTAATTCGGAGCGAAACCGCCGTCCTTGTTGGGCATAACGCGACTATCTGGATCCGTTAACGGTAGCCGCTTGGGCTCGTCTTCTCCGGCTTCCTCGATGCGTTTCAGCTCGGCCAGAGCCGCAGCCATCCGCTGCTTTCGCTGCCCCACATCGGCCAGTTCGTCGGAGACCGCGTGAGCTGAATCTGAGCCCAGCTGTTCTTCATCAGCACGATCGGCGGCGTTGGATTGCCCTTCAAGCTCCTTGAATTTCTCAGCCAGGTCCTTCTTCATCTTGCGAAGTTCATCGGGCGTCCGCGTTCCGCTGCGGCGATTGTTGGATCGCATGCGCGTGCCGTCAAAGGCTAGCGATTGCAAAGGCAAGCAGCCGATCTGGCGAGCAACCAAGCCAATTTGAACAAACGTTCGCTGAAGAGCTTGAGGATTTTTACGGCGGAATTCGCTGATCGTCGAGTGATCAATTGAGCGTCCCTCAGCCAGCCAGCGAAAGTCGAGGCGAACCTGCAAGGCTTCTTCGAGCATTCGGCTGGAGCGGATCTTTGTCATAAGGCCATACAGGATCACGCCGGCCAGGACCCGCGGATGGATTGGCGGCTGTCCGAGCCTCAGCTTGTAGCTTGCTTCCCAGGCCGACCAATCCAGCATGCCCAAGATATCATCCAGGACGCGGACACGGTGATCCGCGTCAATCGCCTCATCCAGGCGCGTTGGAAACAAAACCAACTGGTTACGATTCTCTC
>JARFQY010000075.1 GCA_029287535.1 Filomicrobium sp. | reverse complement strand
CGTCATACTCGATGGAATTGTTCGTCTCGTGGGCTCGGAGATGTGTATAAGAGACAGTTTCTGAGGAGCGTCAGGCGACCTCAATCGACGACGAACTCGCCAGGGATAATGATGATCACAAAGACGATCCGTCTACAGGTGATGTCATTGAAGAGGAAGCCGAGGTCACGATTGCGCCAAGGCCGCGATCCGACTGCGAGGCTGATTCCGTTATGGATTCAGAGGAGAAGACAGGGATCACTGAAGGTGACGCAGCGATTTCCCAGCCGGAGGTTCACAAGACCGAGCCCATTAAGGCTGCAGAGCTGGAAGACGTGAATGCCGAGGACTACGCCGCTTATCATACCAACATCGAGGAAGCCGCAGTGGAAATCGTCTCGCGCCAGCCCCGTGGCCGCGACCTACAGCAGATCAATGCTGTCGACGAGCCCGATGAGGTCGTATCGCGCCCAAAGAGAGGCGCCCGGCGATTTCTCAAGGCGTTCCGCGGAAAGTCGTAGGCATTTGGCGGCCCCTGAAGCCTCCTGAAATGACCCAGTTGCAACACGGTTTTGAGCCGTTATCTTGCGCCTACAGAATCACAGAGGCACGGCGCGGTTCGGCGACACGATCCCCCCGCGCATTCGCCACAGAAGGAAAGAAGAGCAGATGAGCACCGCAGAAGCGATGGTAGATACCCAGGGCCCGACCGACGCAGACCAGCTTCTCGCGGCTACGAACGCCGCCGTTGATGCCGCCAGCCATGTCTTGCAACTGGCCAAGGATGGTGTGCGCGGGAAAATCGATGCGGCCGACGGCGATCTCGACGCGCTGCAACACGAAGTGCACGGACTGGCATGGCTGGCAACGACCGTGGAAGGTCTGCGGCAGATGCATTCATGGGCCTCCTCTTTGAAGGCCGAGGGGCGCTTGGGAGAGATTGAAAACCTTTTGACCCAGGCCGCATTCGCGGAATACCTGGCCCAGATCGCCGGCGGTATCCCTATGAGCCAGGGCGAGATCATCCGGCCGGCGCAGCTTGGCGTGGCGCGCGACGACATCCAAACCTTCGAGGAGGCAACCGGTGAGCTGGTTTCGACCGGCAGCACGGCAGGCGTCAAGGCGCGACTGGCCAAATTGATCGCGGATGCGCAAGGCGCAACCACGTACGGTGATTCCGGCCTCGACGAAATGCACACCGAAATTCATGAGCAAATGCGCAAGTTCTCGGAAGCCGAGGTCGTGCCGCACGCTCACGAATGGCATCTTGCAAATGAATACATCCCGATGGAGATCATTGAGAAGGTCGCTGAACTGGGCGTCTTCGGTCTCACCATCCCCGAGGAACTTGGTGGATTGGGCCTTGGCAAGGAGGCCATGTGTGTCGTCTCCGAGGAGCTCTCGCGCGGCTACATCGGCGTCGGGTCGTTGGGCACCCGCTCGGAGATCGCCGGCGAATTGATCCTGCACAACGGGACGGACGAACAGAAAGAGAAGTACCTGCCAAAAATCGCTGCCGGTGAGATCCTGCCAACCGCCGTGTTCACCGAGCCGAATACAGGCTCGGACCTGGCCTCTTTGAAAGCGCGTGCGGTCAAAGAGGGCGACACCTACAAAGTCACCGGACAGAAGACCTGGATCACGCATCCGGTCCGAGCCGACCTGATGACGCTGTTGGTGCGGACCAACCCCGATGAGAAGGGCTATCGTGGCCTTTCGATGCTGCTCGTTGATAAGCCGCGCGGCAGCGATGAAAACCCGTTTCCGGCCGAGGGTATGACCGGAGGCGAAATCGAAGTGCTCGGTTATCGCGGTATGAAGGAATACGAGATTTCCTTCGACGACTTTGCGGTGCCTGAGAGTCAATTGCTCGGCGGAGCCGAGGGGCAGGGCTTCAAGCAGCTGATGAACACCTTCGAAGGCGCGCGGATTCAGACCGCCGCGCGTGCCGTGGGCGTGGCTCAATGCGCCATGGACCTGGGATTACGCTACGCACTCGAGCGCAACCAGTTCGGCAAACCCATCTATGAGTTCCCACGGGTCGCCAACAAGGTCGTCATGATGGCCGTGGAGACCATGGTCGCACGCCAGCTCACCTACTTCGCCGCGCGCGAAAAGGACCTTGGGCATCGCTGCGATTTGGAAGCCGGCATGGCAAAGCTGCTCGGGGCCAGAGTCGCGTGGGCTGCAGCCGACAACGCGCTGCAGATTCACGGTGGTAATGGGTTCGCGCTCGAATATCCGGTGTCCCGCGTCTTGTGCGACGCGCGCATCCTCAACATCTTTGAGGGTGCCGCAGAGATTCAGGCGCAGGTCATCGCGCGGCGATTGCTGGAGAAACCGAAGTCATAGGACGTTCCGGGGTCATTGGCAGTCTTGGGTTCATTGGCGCGAAAGCGAAGGTCCTAATATGAGCAGCGATCCGATCGCTCCCCGGCGCACTTCGGTGGCCGTCAACGTCGGCGGGGTCACCGTCGGCGGCGGCGCACCGGTGGTCGTCCAGTCGATGACCAACACCGATACCGCCGACATTGCAAAAACGGTGGCGCAGGTCGCGGCTTTGGCGCGCGCGGGCTCAGAAGTGGTGCGGATCACCGTGGATCGCGACGATGCGGCGAAAGCCGTGCCTGAGATTCGCGAGAAGCTCGACGCCATGGGTTGCGATGTCCCCCTTGTCGGTGACTTCCACTATATCGGGCACACGCTGCTGCGCGAGAACCCTGCCTGCGCGGAGGCGCTCGCCAAGTACCGCATTAATCCCGGCAATGTCGGCTTCAAGGACAAGAGGGACCGCCAATTCTCAGAGATCATCGAACTGGCGCTGGAGCATGACAAGCCAGTGCGCATCGGCGTCAACTGGGGATCACTCGATCAGGAGTTGCTGACACGGCTGATGGACGAAAACGCCAGGCAGCCCGATCCAAAGGATGCCCGTGCGGTGATGCATGAAGCGATGGTGCAATCGGGCCTGCACTCCGCGCACCGGGCAGAGGAGCTCGGCCTTGGAGCAGATAAGATCATCATCTCAGCCAAGGTTTCCGCGATCCAGGACCTCATTGCCGTCTACACGTCCCTGGCTGAGCGGTGCAAATACGCCCTTCATCTCGGTCTTACCGAGGCTGGCATGGGATCGAAAGGCATCGTCGCCTCATCGGCGGCAATGGGCATCCTGCTGCAGCATGGTATCGGCGACACGATCCGCTTTTCCTTAACACCGGAGCCTGGTGGCGACCGTACCTTGGAGGTGCGGACAGCGCAGGAACTCCTGCAAACCATGGGGCTCAGGTCCTTTGTTCCTGTGGTCGCAGCGTGCCCTGGCTGCGGGCGCACAACCTCTACGGTCTTCCAGGAACTGGCCCGCGACGTCCAGGACATGATCCAAGAGCGCATGCCAGAGTGGAAAGCACGCTATCCAGGCGTTGAATCTCTCAACCTGGCTGTGATGGGCTGCATTGTGAACGGACCAGGAGAGTCCAAGCACGCCGATGTCGGCATATCACTGCCGGGCACCGGCGAGGCACCGGCGGCACCGGTCTTCATCGACGGCAAGAAGGCTATGACACTGCGCGGGCCAAAGATCGCCGACGACTTCAAGAAGATCGTTGAGGATTACATCGAACAACGGTTCGGCTGAGGCGGCCGGGCAAACAGAAAAGGCGTACCGATCGCGCGGTACGCCCAGTGCTTTTGATCTGTGCTCGCTAAACTTTTAGCGTGCGCGCTTCACGCGAGTGTGGGCGCGGCGCGTTGTGAACATTGGTTTCCACTCACGACGCGTGCGCTTGACGACGGGGCGTGCTTCACGCGGGGCGCGTTTGAACAATGACTCGGAGCGAACGCGCTTCGGCCACGTGAACATACGGCGCTCGGTACGCCTAACGACGGGGCGTGCTTCACGCGGGGCCCGTTTGAACAGCGACTCGGAACGAACACGCTTTGGCCAAGCGAACATACGGCGTTCGGTGCGCCTAACGACGGGCCGTGCTTCACGCGGGGCCCGTTTGAACAGTGACTCGGAGCGAACGCGCTTGGGCCATGCGAACATGCGGCGCTCGGCGCGGACCGCACGACGAACCACAGGTTTGGTGGCGCGTACGCGCTTGTGGGTGAACATCTTGCAGAGCCGGCAGTCAGCACCGCGATCGCCACGGGCGCCGCCAGCTTGGGATTGAATGGGCAAACCGGTGACCACAACGGCTGCGGCCAATGCGGCGGCGACGATCTTCAACATACGGACTCTCCAATTCGTGAGCTTTAATGCGATGTGCGCACTGATAGCGCCAACATGCTGTGATCGCGACAAAAACTCACGAGCATGATGCACCTATGGTTAGGCGGTATGGTTAATGAGCGACGTGCAGTTTGCGAGAGCGGGGGCCGCTAATTGTCGCGATAGGCAACAAACTCAGCGGCAGAGACGAGCGTTTTGGCCTTCGCCCCAAATGGAAGAAGCGCGGCTTTGGCGTTCTCCACGGTGTTGCGGAGTTCGGCCTTCGCTGCTTCGAGACCGAGCAATGACACCAGGGTCGCCTTGCCTGCTGCGGCGTCCTTGGCGAGCGCCTTGCCGACACGTTGCTCATCACCTTCAGCGTCAAGCAGGTCATCAGCGATCTGAAAGGCGTAGCCGAGGTGGCGGCCGAATTCACTCAGCGCGGTTCGGGTTGTAGGGTCCGCAGTTGCGATAATCGCACCGGCTTCGCAGGAAAAGCGGATGAGCGCACCGGTCTTCATGGCCTGCAGCCTGCTGACATGGCCAGCGTCGGGGTTTTCTGGCCGGCCAAGCTTGTCGGCTTCCAGATCGAGCGCCTGGCCGCCAACCATGCCATTGACGCCAGAGGCGCGGGAAAGCTCTACCGTCAATGCGACGGAAACCGCCGGAGGCAACCCGGAAGCGCAATCGGCGAGAAATTCAAATGCCAGGGCTTGGAGGGCGTCCCCGGCAAGGATCGCGGTCCATTCGTTGTATTCCGTCCAGACCGTCGGACGGCCACGCCGCATCGTGTCGTTGTCCATTGCCGGCAGATCATCATGAACAAGGCTGTAGCCATGGATGAGTTCCACCGCCAATGCCGCCGGCAGCGCCCGATCCGTCGGCACGTCAAACAACGCAGCACTTTCAAGCACCAGGAAGGGCCGCAGCCGCTTGCCGCCGCCCAACACAGCATGGCGCATCGCCTGCACAAGTTGTACAGGCGCCTCAGCTACCTTTTCTCCGGAAAGCAGCCTTTGGAGCTCGCCTTCGATGCGGCGCGCGGTCTCAGTTAGACGGTCCTCAAACTGCATGTTCGCGACTATACCCAGTGTCAATCGACCCGACCCAAGCGCGATACAGAAGGTCCCAGCCGCGGTCAAGAAAGGCGCATAAGGCTGCAGCGCCAAAAAACCTTGCCCCGGAGACTGGTGCTGAGGGCCTTTTGCGCTTATAACGCCGCGTTCGAAACGCCGCGTCACAGCGGGTTACCGATTGAATTTGGCGCAGAGCCCGGGACTAGCCTGCGAGTTTGCCCCATTGGGAGCGACCGCGGGTCATCTGGTTCCAAGGTGCGCTGCGAATATTAAAACACCTGGAGAAGACCCATGGCCGTCCCTATGAAGAAAGTCTCGCGCCAGAAGCGCGGGTCCCGTCGTTCTCATGACACGCTGTCGGCACCGACCTATGTCGAAGACAAGGAATCCGGCGAACGCCGCCGCCCGCACCACATCGATCTCAAGTCGGGCAAGTACCGTGGCCGCCAGATCCTGGAACCTAAATCCGACGTCTGATTTAGGTAGCCTGCCGCGTATGATCGTGCCCAAACCTGGGCGCAGCGTTGCTTTATGAGCAAGTGTTCCAGCTATTCGTGTTTCAGCCTTTGGATTCAAAACGCCACAAAGGCGCGTTATAGGCATTCACGCATTCGACCAGTAGGGGAGTAACGCATGTCAATCAGGTCCTTGCCGCTCATGATCTTCGCGTTCATTTTCTACAACGCCGTTGTCTTGCTCGGGATCGCGGGTGACACCGGCACGGCGGAAGGCATTTTGCGAACCGAGATTTTCTCGCTCCCGTCGATCCGTGGCGGGGAGAGCACTGTCAGCTGGAGTTTTAATTGGGGCGACCTGATCTTGCTCCTAACGCTGCTCCTCTTATTCGTCGAGATCCTGAAAGCAACCTACACATCAACGGCTTCGTTGCTTGATCATGGGCTTTCAATGCTCGTGTTCATCGCCTGTCTGGTCGAATTCCTGTTGGTCGACGCCGCCTTCACCAGCGTCTTCTTCCTCATCATGGTGGCAACCTTGATCGACGTGGTCGCCGGCTACACCATCGGTATCCGCGTTGCCCGCCGGGATATCGGGTTTGGTGGAATGGCGCCGCAATAGCAGCCCAGAAACGCGACCTCCAAGCAGAGTTCCAAGGCCGTTCCTCAGGGGACGGCCTTTACTTTTGCACTGATGCAGATTGGTTTTCCCGCAGGGCTTGGATCGAAACCGTTCTTGGCCCAATATGTCACTTCAAGTCCGGTGATTCGCGCGTCCGGGCCGTTTTCACGCCTGTGCGCGCGGCTGTCGTACCTATCGGCATCGCGGTCTGGCGGTGAATCGATGGGGGATAGCGGAAACATGCCGGCTCAAAAGGCCACCGTCACCGCGCCTGAAGGCGTGGTCGAGGCTTTGCCACTTCGCCGCTCGCTTGTTCTGACACGTGTCGCCTGTGCGAACGGTGCGACGCGGGCCCATGTTGTGCGCGATTTTTCCCCGTTTGTTTCGCACAAGCTTTCGCCGGCGGAATGGCGCAGACTGGCGCTAGAGGACATCGAGGCGCTGCTCGCCGACAGGCTCATCAGGGAAAGCCGCGGGCGGCTGACCGTGGGTGAGGACGGAGCGACAATCGTCGACGCTTTTTTGTGCCGTAAGGGCGCCAGCGGAAGCGCGTGGCAGGAGATCCGGGATGGCCGCCTCGTTGCCAAGGGGCTGGACCTCGAACCCATCAGTCCGAAGAAACTCAAGGCCCTGCTCACACCCGAGGGGCTGCGCGCATTCATTCTGCAGAAGACGTACGGGCTCCCCCACAGCGGTGGCCAGACCCCGGCGAAACTCCGCGCGCAATTGGCAGTCGTCGCGCTCGAGCGCGCTTTTGGAAAAAAGATCAAGACCGGCCTTGGTGCCGGCCCGGGATTCTCGGCGAAGGCCGGACGGCTGCTGGCCGGGCAGCTGTCGTCGCGCCCGCGAGATTTAGGTTCAGACGGGCGGCTCGTCGCGGCACTCGCCGCCGAGGCCATCGATGCCCGGCAAACGGAAGCCGAAGCGCTCAAAGCCGCTATTCTGCGACGCCTGATGGAGCGGGCCCTCGAGGAAGAAAAGCGCCCTGTCAGGGTGATGTCCTCGTCTGTGGCAAAGCCGGTGGCGGCCAACGACGCCGGGTTGCCGGGCGCCTCCATGCCGCCAACGCGCCGTCCCGATCCGGCCGGTTTCGCCAGGGTCGTCAACGCCATCGCGCAGTCTTGCGCGGAAGGATGGGCTGGCAACCGCAAGGCCCCGATCGCCCGGGTCTGGAAGCAGATCGAATTGGCGCATCCCGAATGGGGGCTAACGGAGATCGAATTCAAGAGCATGCTCGCCGAAGCGCACAAATCCGGGCATCTGCTGCTCGCGACGGCGGATCTCAAAGACAAATCGACCGCGGCTGAAATCGAGGCCTCGGCGATCACCTACAAGAACACGCAATGGCACTTGATCCGCATCGTTGATGCGGACTGAAGAACATCGCGAACCAGCAAAGAACTCTAGAGCGTAAGGACCAGCAGATTGACGCAACCGTGGGCAAAAGAGGCGATCGCTCCCGAGGGGTTGTCGGAAGCCTTCGAGCACTCCATCACTTGGGAGGACGACATCTGGCAGGCCGATCCTGTGGATGTCGATGGCGTGCACGCCAAAGCTCGGAAGAAATTCCTCGATCTCGTTACGTGTGTCCGAGAGGATGGGACCGCGCAGGCCCGCATCCTGCTGTTCCATGGGCAGTCCGGTGCAGGTAAGACGCATTTGATACGGGCGCTCAGAACGCATTCCCACCGCAGCTGCGACGCCTACTTCGGCTATGCGCAGATGACGCCGGACGTCTCCAACTACGCAGACTATTTTCTGCGGCGCCTGATCCATTCGCTAGAAAAGCCATTCGATCCCGACACGGGCGGGGCCAGTGGACTTCAGAGGCTGACCGACAGATTGGCGGCGCATTGCAAAGGTATCTCCGAGGCCGACCTTGAGACCTTGAGCGAAGCCTCTTTGAGCAGTGCCGAACTGGCGCGTCTGGTGTTGAGAATGGCCGACGAGATCGTCGCCGAACCTGGTTTCGCCGACCACAAGCCTGACGTTAACATCGTGCGCGCGCTCCTTTATCTGCAACGACACGACCCGCGCATTGATCAGCGCGTGCGACAGTACCTCTATGGCCGCCAGCTGACACCGCTAGCGCACGAGGCGGTCGCCGCTCTCGATCCCAATGATGGTGAAGGTCGGGCGTTCGAAATCATTGCAGCGCTCGGGCAGCTGATGTGGGTTGTTGACGGTGCCGCGCTGGTCTTCTGCATCGACCAGGTCGAGGACCTCGTCAATTTTTCCGATCCCGACGTGCGCTTTCAGAAGGCGGTTGGTGATCTGATGCAGATTACCAACCGCCTGCCGTCGGCTGTTATCCTGATTTCGTGTCTCGATGATTTCTACAGCCGCGTACGGGAACCGCTCGCACAGTCGTTCCGAGACCGCATCGAGAAATCCGGGCCAGTACCGCTTTTTGAAAGCCGGACTGCGGACGAAGCTCGCCAAATCATCGCCAAGCGGCTGGAACACTTCGCCAGTACCTCCGACAGCGAAATCACTGTCGGCGACCCGAGTGCATATTTCGGCCCCTCGTTTTTTGAGGAGTTCGCGGGACTGTCGACACGGCGTCTGCTGGAGCACGCGCAAAGCCGCCTGCACTCGCTTGCTGGAACAGACGTCGAGGAGGAGCCAGACGGAGCGCGTGGCTTCATTTCGGAACTGGCAAAGGCGCTCGGCGGCTGGTCGCTTGAACCGGAAACCGTGACACCAATGGCCCCGGCGATTGACTATCGGGACCTCTGGGACCGCTTCCAAAACCAGTCGGAGGCGGAAATGCCGACCGACGATAACGAGCTGATGGATGCCCTTATCGCGGCCCTGCCACTTGCCGCCGCCGAATGGGATGGGGCGGTGACACTCGGTGTCGAACGCTGCGAGGTGGCAGACGACCTGCCGACGTTTGATTTGTCCTTGAAGCACGCGTCGGGCCTGGATCAACAGTCGCGCATCTTCCTTTGCAACCGACCAACCCAGGGCGGCGGCCTTAAGCGTCAGCTCGAGAAAGTTCTGGGCGGAATGGCGAGCTCGAAACAGAGCTTCCTCCTGCGAGCCTCCGACTTCCCTCCGAACAAGAAGAACCAAACGGCACAGGCGTTCCGAAAATACCGCGACGCCGGCGGGCGCTCACTACTGGTGCCGATACCGGAATGGGAGCGAATGATCATGGTGCGCGAGTTCCACGCGCATCACTGTCACGACCCCGGATTCGACCGTTGGTTTGCGGGGGCCAAGCTCCTGTCGAACGTCATCGCCATCATCCAGCTGCTACGCCTTGATCTTCTCGGACGCCCGCTGCCGGTGCCGACAGATGGTGTACGCCCGCGCAGCAAGCCTCTGTTGAGGACGGTGACTGGCAGCTCTGAGGCGGACAACGGTGCCGCGGCGCTTGGAGATGCGGCCGCCGATGCCGAAGGGCTGCTTGTCGACGCACAGGCACCATGGGCCACGTCCGCAGATTCTCAGACCGAGGCCTCCGACTCGCCGGATGGCGACGAGGCTCACACGGAGTTCGATACCGAGGACCCGGCGGGCGGCATCGACGTTGGTCGAGAGCTCAGCGGCAAAGGTCGCCCAATCTCGCTCAAACTCAGCATTATGAAGCGTCACTCGGCGGTGCTCGGCGGTTCGGGCTCAGGTAAGACGACGCTGGCGTTGTGCCTTATCGAGCAATTGCTTCTCGAGGGCATTCCCGCGATCCTTATCGACCGCAAAGGTGACCTTTGCTCTTACGCGAACCCGGATGTCTGGCGCAGCCATGTCGACGAGATTACCGACCGGCATTCCATGCGCGAAAAGCTCGCCGATGCCATCGACGTGGCAGTCTATACGCCAGGGCGTGCTTCGGGCCGACCGATCTCGATCACCTTGCTGCCCAACGGCATCGCCGAGCTGCCCGAGCACGAACAGCAGCTTCTGGCCAATCTGTCTTCGGCGGCGCTGGGAGAGATGCTGCATCTGAAGAACTCTGCAACGCATCAAAAGCAGTCGGGATCGTTGTCGGTTGCTCTCAAGATCCTGGGGAGCCGCTCCACGGCCGAGGTTACTCTGGCAGACCTCATCATGCTTCTGGAGGATGAGGACCCGGAGCTGACCGACCAAACACAACGCATGGACCCATCGGGCAAGATCCGCCGCGATCTGGTGGCACAACTGGACAGCCTGCGGCATCGCAACTCGGCGCTTTTCGAAGGCGGTGGCGAACCGATGAGCATGGAGTCGTTCCTGGGCCTCGGCCCATTCGCGCGACCCGGTCGGACACGGTTGTCGATTATCTACACGGGCTTTCTGGGCGACAACGAGAACATCCTATTCTGGGTGTCTCAGTTCCTGTCCGAAGCGCTGCGATTCTGCCAGCGCAACCCGAATGATGAGCTGCAATCGATTGTGATGTTCGATGAAGCGGATCTCTACATTCCGGCGAATGCCAAACCGGCCACCGCCGAGCCGCTGCAAAGCCTGTTGAAGCGTGCCCGCTCCGCCGGTCTCGGGCTCATGCTCGCAACGCAGTCGCCGGGCGATCTTGACTATAAGAGCCGCGACCAGATCACGAGTTGGTTCATCGGCCGCGTTCGAGAGGATACCGCATTGCGCAAGTTGAAAGCGGCCTTCCAGAGCGAAAGCGGTCTTGATCCTGCTGCTGTCCTGCCAGGCCAAACCGTTGGTGAATTCCACCTCGTTCAGGAAGGGCTTGTGCGGCCTTTAAAGGCTCAACGCTCGCTCATTACGGCCGAGCAGGTCCCGTTTGATCGCATCGAACAGCTATCTCGGGAAACACGCGGCTTGGACGAAAAGCAACTGCCTCTGTTTGAACGGCGCTGAAACACACTGCAATAATAGTTACTTAGCATTATTGTGCCGCAGTGCGGTATGGAGTGTCGCGCTATGCGTCTGTTCAAACAGGGTAATGAGTTTTCCACCGCAAAAGTTCCGTGGGTCCTATTTGCCGAACCTGAATGATCGGCCCGCTGCAAGGTACAGAATTCGTTGGCTGAATCGCATCTTCACAGCTCAGGAGAAACTCGTCTCAATGCTGACACAACGGGTTGCTTACCGGCACTAATTACAGTTTCGCAAAAAAGAGGGTTTCAAATCCAGTTCGCAGCAGTATCCTCTCCACAAGAGGGATGTACACGAAGGGCTGTGCGGATTTTGTTAGCGTAGGCTTGCAGTCTTATTTCTGTAGTGCGGGGTATTTGTAATGGCTGCCAGATCATTTGTTATGGTCGTATTGGCCACATTGGCGGGACCGGCGATCGGGATTGGGTTGTTCGTTTTGTTCAACAACCTCTGATGGGTCGGCCGATGCTAGTTTAACCCGGTTTGGGGTTACAACGAGGGCGTTGGCCACGCTGATCTTCTGCAATGGGTTGGCTGAATATCGGGTGACGGCAATTTGCCGCGGCTGTCACTTGCGAGGTGCACGCGACGTGTACGGGAGAGATCGCTGGGGCGATCCAGGCTGCGGCCACTAAGCGCATAAGTTCTTGAAGTGACAGCGGTGCTGGCGCAATCTGGCACGCCTCCTTCGGACGTTGAGAATCCATGCGCGACACCGCTCCTAACGATTGTTTCGCCCCCGGTGCAGGGCTCATGCGTCACGCCGATGCGATCGGGCTATTAAAGTCGCGGATTTCGCCGGCGGTGGGGGCGGAGGCTGTCAGCCTTGAAGCCGCGGGCTCACGCGTGCTTGCGGAGACCGTGAGCAGCCCATACCCAGTCCCCCGGCACACCAACGCGGCCGTCGACGGCTTCGCATTTTGCACCTCCGACTACGACTCGGAGGTTGGTACGTTGCTGACAGTGACGGGACGCGCCGCTGCTGGTCATCCACTCGGTCCGGGCGCGCCGCCATCAGGCACCGCCGTCCGAATCCTCACCGGCGCCGTCATGCCAGAAGGGCTGGATAGCGTCGTCATGCAAGAAGACACGGATACGGTTGAAGACGGCGGGCAAACAATGGTGCGATTGCCGCCGGGGCTCAAGGCCGGGGCCAACGTCCGCAAGGCCGGCGAAGACCTTCAGCAAGGGGAGGAGATCTTTTCGCCCGGACATATCATTCGACCGCAGGACTTGGCCGCGCTCGCTTCGATCGGGCACGGCACTGTCCTATGTTATCGCGAGCTGCGCGTCGGCGTTGTCTCGTCGGGTGACGAAATCGTCCGTGCCGGCGCACGCGAATTGGAGATCGGTGAAGTCTACGACGCCAACGCGCCCATGCTGGAGTCCCTGGTTCGCCTCACCGGCGCACAAGTCACCGACCTGGGCGTTTGGCCCGATCAACGTGATGTGGTCACGGACCGGCTTGCTGAAGCCTCCCGCAACTTCGATGTCATTGTCACCAGCGGTGGTGCCAGCCAGGGCGAGGAGGACCATATGTCGGATGCGCTGGCAGCACTGGGCTCACGCCACTTCTGGCGTATTGCCGTCAAGCCGGGCCGGCCAATGATGTTCGGACAAATCGGCCAGTCGATCATGGTCGGGCTGCCTGGGAATCCGGTTGCCGTATTCGTTTGCTTCCTGATGTACGTCTATCCGCTTTTGCGTCGGCTCTCTGGCGCGCCATGGCCTACACCACGAGCCATCACGTTGCCTGCGGCGTTTGATTTTCCAAAGCGTAAACTGGGGCGACGCGAGTTCTGGCGGGCGACGTGGATTGACGGGCCCGGCGGCGGACAAGCTGAGAAGTTCGCCCGGGACGGATCCGGACTGATTTCGGGCCTGCGGGCGGCGGACGGGCTTATCGAGGTCGATGAAGATGTACCAGCCGTCCGACGCGGCGACCCGGTTGCCTTCATTCCCTTCTCGGAATTCGGGATTCTGAGCCGGTAGCTGACGGGCATCCCCGGCGCCGTCAGCGGACTTCCGGGGACACCATTATGCTCCTGAGATCAATGCGATAGAAGCACCGGCACGTTCTGGCTTTCCAGGATAGTGCGCGTGGTCGAGCCGAATAGCGCGGCCGAAAACGTTCCGCGCCCATAAGCTCCCATGACGAGCACATCCGGGTCGGTCTTGGCGCAGTGGGCCAGGATTGCCTCGCCCATCGTCTTGCCAACAAGATCGAGCTTGGTCTCGGTTGCCTCGATGCCATGTCGCCGCAAATGGTCGGGTAGGCTAAGCCCCGGCATACGAGACACCTCATGGCCATCGTCGGTTTGGTGCTCCTCGGTGACAAGGAGTTCGAGGGTTTTCTTGGTCTCAAGGATTTGCATGGCATCCGTGAGGGCCCGAGCGGCGAAGCGGCTACCGTCCCAAGCCACGGCCGCATTGTCCTTGAAGTCGCGACAACTGTAGGCCTTTGGCACGATGATGACGGGTTTACCGGCGCGCAGGAGAAGCTCCTTGGGGTCGACGGTGCGCTGTTTATCGGGCTCGAAGATTGTCACGAATTGGCCGATCAGGAGCAGGTCAAAAAAGCGTGCCGAGCGGGCCAGCATAACGTCCGGCTGACCTTCTTCGACAAGCCAGCCGAGCTCGCCAGAGAAGCCATTCGCTTTTGCGCTGTCATAGAACTTCTGCTTGATGGCGGCGGAGGCTTCCTCCTGCGCTGCCCGTAGCCCCTGCAGAATGTCCTCGGACATCCAGCGGCGCACATGACTGTCAAACTTCGGAGGCGAGTTGACCTTGATGCCGGTGACCATCGCGCCATACTTGGTGGCCATCTTCAGCGCGAATTCCAAAGCCTTTTCGGACGCCTCGTTGCCGTCATAGGCAACGAGAAGATCTTTGATTGCCATCTTCTTGTTTCCTCCGTTGTATCCGCCGTTGCCGCCGGATCCACGGTCGCCGGCGGCGTACGCCGTGAACTTTCTTGGTCGAGATTTGCAGCCCTGCCGGTCTTTGGCAGTGGACGCCATGCCTGTGGTATACCACATACCAGGCAGGATATGCCAGCACTGGATCGCATTGTTTTAGGCAAGACTGGAACGCTTTGGGTGGCGGCGCCCATGACCCAGCGCAATCACAAGCGAGATTTATTCGGCCCAGTCAGCCAAGCGTTCCAGGAAGGCCATGCAGCGCAGCAGCTCTTCTTCGGCAATCCACTCGTCGGCGGTATGGGCCTGGGCGATGTATCCTGGACCGCAGACGACCGATGCGGCGCCAGCCGCCTGAAACAGACCAGCTTCGGTGGTGTAGGAGACGGCCTCGGTGTGATTGTCGCCGGCCAGACGCAATGCGAGAGCTACCGCTGGAGACCCGGTCGTTGCGGCAAATGGTGGGACCCAATTGACGAGTTCGATCGCAATCGTGGCCTCTTCGGCAACAGCGCGCATCGGCGGCAGGCAATTGGCGTCCGCGTAGTCTGTCAGACGTTGCGATATTGCCGTGATGTCGAGGCCGGGTAGCGCGCGGACTTCAAAACCCATACGGCAGAAGCGCGGAACAATATTGTTCGCCGTACCGCCTTCGATCTTCGTGACCTGCAAGGTCGCATAGGGTGGGTCAAAGCGGTCATCGCGGCAGTTTTGCCGAAGATCGTCCTCGATGCGGCGTAGTTCGCCAATCAGGTCGCCAGCGGTGTGGATCGCATTCACCCCAAGATGCGCCATACTTGAATGCGCCGCGCGGCCAATCACATCCACTTCCCAGCGCGCCGGTCCCTTGTGCGCGTCGACGACACGCATGCCGGTAGGCTCGCCAACGAAAACGACGTCTGGCATCGGCAGTTCTTTGCCGAGCTGATCGATCATGGGGCGAACCCCGACGCAGCCGATTTCTTCGTCATATGAGAAGAAGATATGGATCGGTCGAGACAGCTGCCGGGCCTGGAACATCGGGACCGAAGCAAGCACGCAGGCCAGATAGCCCTTCATGTCCGTCGTACCGCGCCCGTAGAGGCGCCCATCTCGGGCGGTCATACGAAATGGATCTGTTTGCCAATCCTGCCCGACGACCGGTACGACATCGGTATGGCCGGAAAGGCCAATGCCGCCGACGGCGTCCTTCGGACCGATCGTGGCACAAAGGTTGATCTTGTCGCCGGCCTCATTCGGGATCAGCCGGACTTCAACTCCGAGACCCGTCAGATAGTCGGCGACAAACCCAATCAGAGGAACGTTTGTCTTGTGGCTCGTCGTATCGAAGGAGACAAGACGATCAAGCAATTCAATCGGTGATTGGTTTGAAGCGTCCTGGCTCACACTAAGGTCCGGCCGTTAATGACAAAACTAGTTGACTGTTGGCATTGAGAACGGGCTGTCGAGCGAGAATGCGGGGATCGCGACGTCGAACAGACTGCCCTCGGTATCGACCATCTGATAACTGCCGACCATGATACCAGAGGGCGTGCGCAGAGGGCATCCGGAGGTGTAGGTGAATGTTTCACCCGGCTCGATGCGCGGAGTCTGGCCGACAACACCGGGACCGCGAACCTCTTCGCGGTAACCCTGGGCGTCGGTGATCTGCCACAGCCGTGACCGCAACTCGACGGCAATCTCAGTGTCGTTGGATATTTCCACTGTATACGACCAAAAGAAGTACCCTTCGTCGGGAGACGACTGCTCTTCAAGGTATTCGGGCTCGACGCGAACGCGGATACCCTTAGTGACAGATTCATACATCATTGCGATTCGACTGACTGCTCGTTGATCAAATTATCTCGTCACGGGGCAAACGGATCGTCTCGCCACAGGCCTTCATGCACACTAAAGGCTGTTTCATTCCGAGGGAAGCACTCGCGTGTTTCCGCCTCACTGGCTGGCCGCCGAAATGGCTCGATCGAGATCGCGGATGAGATCATCAGCATCCTCCAAGCCGACGGACAATCGCACCATTGCGTCGCAAATGCCGAGTTCGGCGCGTGCCTCGGGCTTCAAACGCTGGTGCGTGGTTGTGGCAGGATGGGTGATAAGGCTCTTGGCGTCCCCGAGATTGTTCGAAATTCGCACGATTTTCAGTGCGTTGAGGAATCGGAAGGCTTCGTCTTTGCCGCCGTTCAATGTGAACGTGACGATCTGGCCGCATCCGGTCATCTGACGCTGCGCCAGTTCGGCTTGGGGATGATCCGCGCGGCCTGGAAAGAGAACGCCGGTGACAGCGGGGTGCTGGCCGAGGTGATCAGCGATACGACGGGCGTTGTCACATTGGGCTTTGACGCGGATGGGCAGGGTCTCCAGACCCTTCAATAGGACCCATGCGTTGAACGGGCTCATCGATGGCCCGGTCTGGCGCAGGAACACCGACAAATAGTCGTCAACAAACTTCTGTGTGCCGAGCACTGCGCCACCCAGGCAACGGCCCTGGCCATCAATATGCTTGGTGGCGGAATATATGACGACATCGGCGCCATGCTCGAGCGGCCGCTGCAGCATTGGTGTGGCAAAGACGTTGTCGACAAACACGAGAGCGCCGGCCTGGCGGGCAATCTCGCTGACCGCTGCAATATCGACGAGGTCCAGGGTCGGATTGGCGGGCGTTTCAAAGAAGAACGCCTTGGTATTGGGCTGTACAGCCGCCTTCCAGGCCTCGATGTCGGTGCCATCGATCAACGTCGAACCGACGCCAAATCTGGGCGCCAGGTCCTCTACGACGTAGCGACAGGAGCCAAACAGCGCCCGGGCGGCGACGACGTGATCACCGGCACTCAGATACGACATCAATGCCGAAGTTACGGCCGCCATGCCGGTGGCGGTGGCGCGGCAGGCTTCCGCGCCTTCGAGCAAGCGCACGCGCTCTTCAAACATTGATACGGTTGGATTGGCGAAGCGTGAGTACTGATAGCCCGGTTCCTCGTTCTTGAATCGGGCCTCGGCCTGTTCCGCGCTTTCGTAGACATAGCCTTGAGTCAGGAAGAGTGCCTCCGAGGTCTCACCGAATTGGGAGCGGAGCGTGCCGCCATGGACGAGGCGCGTTGCGGGAGCCCAGTCGGCGGCGCTGGCCGGAGGTTCGGGTTTCGCGGTCATGGACGCTCCTTTCGTCGTCGGCTGGCGGCACTCAAGCGGCCAGGAGCCGGCGCAATTCAGGCCGGGCCCACGAACACAATCGAGGAGTGGAGCGCGCGGCCTTTTAGCGAGTTATTTTGCGTGGCTGCAAGCCGGCCAGCCAAATCACCACGGTATGACAGTAAGGGGACTACAGGCAATTCGGCCTTGGCGTCAAGATGTGGTTGGTCTAGAGCGTGTTTGCTTGAAGTTGAACACAATGAAAAGGGCGCTGATTTGCAGAACCAAGCGCACCATGAAGGCAATACCAAGGATGGCGTCTTTCCGGCGCAGGAGATTGAGGCGCTGATCGCCGCAGGCGGGATCTTGCTCGACAAACCCTTGCTGGATAATCAGCTGCAGCCGGCAAGTCTCGATCTCAGACTTGGTGACTTTGCTTACCGGGTACGGGCGAGTTTTCTGCCCGGACCAGGGATCAATGTCGCTGAGCGCCTCGCCGACGTCCGCTTGCATGTGATTGATCTCAGGGACAGCGCGGTGCTCGAAACCGGCTGCGTCTATGTCGTGCCCTTGCAGGAAGCGCTGGCGCTAGCGCCTGGTGTCTCGGCTTCGGCCAATCCGAAGAGTTCAACGGGGCGGCTTGATGTGTTTACCCGCATCATCGCGGACGGAGTGACGGCGTTCGACCTCATTCCGGACGGCTACAAGGGCCCGCTTTATGCGGAGATTTGCCCGCAGACTTTTCCCATTGTCGTGCGCTCAGGCTCACGGCTTTCCCAGATCCGATTTCGCCGCGGGCAGCCTCGGCTGCCTGATACCGCGCTCAACGAGTTGCACAAACAGCAGAAGCTGGTGAGTACGGAAAACGCCGATATCGACGAAGGACTGGCGCTGTCAGTGGACCTCAAGGCGGCTGGCGACGGGCCGATCGGATACCGGGCCAAACGGCACTCGGGCGTGGTCGACGTCGACAAACCCGGCGCCTGCGCGGTCCTCGACTACTGGGAGCCCATCTACCTTCGCGGGGCAGCGCGCCTTATCCTCGATCCCGACCAATTCTACATCCTAGCCTCTAAGGAGGCCGTGCATGTCCCACCGGCCTACGCCGCAGAGATGGTGCCCTTCAACCCGCTCGTGGGCGAATTCCGGGTTCATTACGCCGGCTTCATGGATCCCGGCTTCGGCCATGCTCCCGCAGGCGGGGAAGGTTCACGGGTCGTCCTGGAAGTGCGCAGTCACACCGTACCGTTCATCCTCGAAGACGGGCAGATTATCGGACGGTTGATTTACGAGCACCTTTCTGAAATGCCGCGCCTCGTTTACGGCCAAGGCCTCGGTTCGAACTACCAGGCGCAAGGGCTTAAACTATCCAAACACTTTGCGTGAGCGGCGGGGGAGACAAGCGGGGCATAAAGCGCTACTCATTTCGTTCCGTTTCAAGTCCGGCGTAAGCCGGTTGCCGCGTTTTGTTTGTTTGCCTGATTGGTAGTTTGCGTTATGAGCATTACCCCCTCCTTCTTTTTTCGGTTCCTCTGTTTGACGGTGAGCCTGTTCATGTTTGCTCTTGCGGCGCCAAGCGCGTTCGCACAGGAGCAGGCAGCAGCCCAGGCGCAGGATGATGTCCAAGACGAGGACACCGACGATAAGCTTTCGGAAGCTGCACTCGAACAACTGGTCGCGCCGATTGCGCTTTATCCCGACGCCTTGCTCTCCCAAGTGTTCATGGCATCGACATACCCGCTCGAAGTTGTAGAAGCGGCGCGGTGGGTCAAGGACAACCCGAGTGTCAAGCCCGACGACGTCGAGACTGCGTTGAAAGACAAGGACTGGGATGCAAGCGTCAAATCGCTGGCAGCGATCCCCGATGCACTGGCCATGCTCAATCACGATTTGAGCTGGACGCAGAAACTCGGTGACGCCTTCCTTGCGCAACAAGCAGATGTCTTGGACGCGGTGCAAAGACTGCGCCTGCGTGCGGAGGAAGCGGGCAATCTCGAGACTTCAGAGGAAATCAAAGTCGAGAAAGTCGCCGCAAGCACAACGACAACGGGTAGCGTAAGGACTGGCGGTTCGACGGGCGGCGGAAGCTCGGGAGGTTCACAGCAGGTTATCGTTATCGAGCAGGCCAACCCGGAAGTGGTGTACGTGCCCGCCTATAACCCCACCGTTGTCTACGGCACGTGGGCGTACCCGTCTTACCCCCCATACTACTGGTACCCACCTGGGTACGTGGCAAGCAGCGCTTTGTGGTTTGGCGCTGGCGTGGTTGCCGGAGCAGCGATATGGGGGCGCTGCGACTGGTACAGGCGGTCGGTTAACATCAACGTCAACCGCTACAATCGATACAACCGCACGAACATCAAGCGCTCCAAATGGACGCATAACGCGAAGCATCGCCGTGGTGTGCCATACAAGAATAGGAATACGGCAAGGAAATACGGCCGCAAGAACATGAAGCAAGCAAGGGCCCGCGAGAACTTCCGCGGCCGTGCAAACAAAGGGCGCCAGCAGCTGAAAGCCAACCGGCCGGGCCAGCGGCCAGGAGCCGGAAACCGGCCGGGACAGAAACCAGGCGCCGGAAACCGCCCGGGACAAAAACCAGGTGCAGGAAACCGCCCGGGACAGAAACCAGGAGCCGGAAACCTCCCGGGACAGAAACCAGGAGCCGGAAACCGCCCGGGACCGAAACCAGGAGCCGCACAACGCCCGCGACAGAAACCAGGCGCCGGAAACCGACCGGGACAGAAACCACGCGCCGGAAACCGCCCGGGACCGAAACCAGGCGCCGGAACCCGCCGGCCGCGGAAACCAGTCG
>JARFQY010000024.1 GCA_029287535.1 Filomicrobium sp. | reverse complement strand
ACATGATCTCGTGATCGACCTTCGATTCGAACAGAGGCTCGAAGACCTTCTCACGCCACTGCAGGGAGCGGTTGGAGGCTGTCACCGAGCCATACGTTTCGAACTGCGTCGTCGTTGGCAGTAGATAGACCCCGTCGGTGCGGTCGTGCATGACGGCCGAGACGGTTGGGAATGGATCGATCACAACGAGGAGATCGAGTTTCTCCATCGCCTTCTTCTGGTCTGGCCCGCGGGTTTGCGAGTTGGGCGCATGCCCCCAGAACACCATGCCCCGGACGTTGTCGGGCTGAGCCATGTTCTCTTTCGATTCAAGAACTCCATCAAACCAGCGCGAGACCGGGATACCCTTCCTGTTCATTAGCTCTTGGGACTTGAACCGCGACAGCATGTAGTCGTCGGAGACTTCCCAGACGCGGGCCCAGTGCTTCCACGCCCCTTTTGATAGGCCGTAGTAACCCGGCAGTGTGTCCATTAGGACGCCGAGGTCTGTAGCACCCTGGACGTTGTCATGGCCGCGGAAGATATTGGTGCCGCCGCCGGAGACGCCCATGTTCCCGAGTGCCAGCTGCAGAACGCAGTAGGAGCGGGTGTTGTCGTTGCCGTTGGTGTGCTGGGTGCCGCCCATGCACCAGATAACCGTGCCTGGCTTGTAGGAGGCCAGCGTCTTGGCAACGCGCTTCAGTTGTGACCCCGGGACGCCCGTGACGCGTTCGGTTTCTTCCGGTGTCCACTTCTTAACTTCATCCTTGATTAGGTCCATGCCCCAAACACGCTTGCGGATGAACTCTTTATCTTCCCAGCCGTTATCAAAGATGTGGTAGAGGATGCCCCAAATGAGCGCCACGTCGGTGCCTGGGCGGAACCGCACATATTCGCTGGCGTGGGCGGCCGTACGCGTGAAGCGCGGGTCGCAAACGATCAGCGGTGCGTTGTTTTGTTCCTTACATTTGAGGATATGCTGCAGCGACACGGGGTGGGCTTCAGCAGGGTTGCCACCGATGAGGAAAATCGCCTTCGACTTGAGGATGTCGTTGTACGAGTTCGTCATGGCGCCGTAGCCCCAGGTGTTCGCAACACCTGCGACCGTGGTCGAGTGACAGATACGAGCTTGGTGGTCGATGTTGTTCGTGCCCCAGAAGGCGGCGAACTTACGGCCCAAGTAGGCCTGCTCGTTGTTCCACTTCGCCGAGCCGAGCCAGTAGACCGAGTCTGGTCCTGACTCTTCGCGGATTTGCAGCATCTTGTCGCCGACTTCGTTGATCGCCTCGTCCCAGGTGATCTTCTTCCACTTGCCGCCGACCAGTTTCATGGGGTGCTTCAGGCGCCGCGCGCCGTGCGCGTGCTCGCGAACAGCCGCACCCTTGGCGCAGTGTGCTCCAAGGTTGAAGGGGCTGTCCCAGCCTGGTTCCTGGCCGATCCATACGCCGCTTTGCACTTCAGCAAGAACGGTGCAGCCGACCGAGCAGTGGGTGCAGACAGATTTCTTGATATCGATCTTTCCGCCGGCCGTTGGGGCGGCGGCTTGCGCCTTCTGCACGCGTCCCGGTGCCAGAGCCGTTGCGGCGGCGATACCGCCGGCGGCAAGGCCCGAGTTGCGCAGGAATTGGCGACGGTCTACCACGCCTGCCGGTGATCGATCCGAAAGCGCGGTCGCCAATTGTCCGCGAAGCGCCGTACCGTTGGATTTCTTCTTCAGCATCCGATTTCCTCCTCGGCGTTGGCAAGGAACCCCGGTGAGCTGATCCGTATCAGCCTTGGGGTCTGCCAATCATCCAATCCGTTACATGAACTTCGCCAGCTCATAGTAGCGGCGCACATGTTCGCTTTCCTGGTAGCCAGCACCGGCCTTTCTCTCAGTGGTCTCGGCCGCCGCGGGCACGACGCTGGCCGCTGCAGCCGCGCCAGTGCCGACGACGCCGGCTCCGGCAAATTTGAGAAAGCTGCGCCGATCCGTTTTCACGTCCGTCTTGTCTTTCTTCATTCGTCTTCCTCCTCGTTCCTAGGCCGCGACACGCGACCGTAGGGCCGCATCGCCAGTCGCGAATTTATCTAAGCGTACTCAAACCCTTTTGCTTCGATCTCAATAAACGCCATTCCCAGTTGCCCGACGGCTGCGTAGAACGCCGATGGGGTCGTCTTCGAAAGGTCTTCAAAAAAGTGGGGGCCCCATGACCCGACATGCGCCTTAAAGAACTCTTCCTGCTGCTGCAGCGTTGCCGGGACCCCAAAGCGGCCTTCAATCAGCCCCGCCATCATTTCCAAAACGGATGAAATATGATCTTCAGGCTCCTTTACGTCTGGGTCTTGCTCGACGCCGAGAGCGGCCATGTCCTGGCGCAGAGCGGCCAAGGGTTTCTCGTGCAGGAATCCGGTCTGGTAATAGGATCCGAACGGCACGAGCACACCGCTGCCGACGCCAATAAAGAGCTCATGATATGCATCGTCCTCGGCCTCGGGGGTGGTGCCTTGCGCGGCCGCGGCGCATGACGTCAGCGCACGGCCGAGCCGGCTGTCATCTCCGGAGACATTTGCAAAAGCTGTGAGGACGTCTGCGGTGGGCGGAGCGCAAAGAGCCAGGGCGAGCAACTGATACAGCTGGGCGCGCAGAACATCTTCTGGCGCCAAGTCAAATGAACTCGCAGCATCCGAGACGGCGTCGTCAAGACCCGAACGCACCTATCACTCTCCTCCGGATGTCCAGCCTCTTGATCTCGGGCCGGACGTTCTTGCTTGTGCGCTGAGGTTGGCGAACTTTTCGGCGCAACACAAGACCTGATCGTTCGAAGCAAAGTTAAAATTCGGACATCAGTTTTTTTGATCTAGCGTTGCGCAAAAATGATTCCGCTAACAAAGAGGGATAATCCGTAAAAACACTCCCCCTTCTGGAAACAAAACATGGAAGGACAAGTAAATGCAGTTCGCCCGTTGTGCAGCGCGGGATCACTCAAAGCTTGCATTAGTCTTTCGTCGCTGGTCTCAGTATGAGCCCGTACGAATGTACCGCCGCTGAGGCGGTATGCACCGTGGACAACTCCGTGTGCCTTGGACCATATTGCATCCAGCAAAACGAAGACTAACTGAAGTCAGACGAAACGTGCCAGCCACTGTGAGTCTGGCTTCGGTGGAGCGACACTAAGGGACAAAGATGACGTTAGCCGACCCGGCTTCCCCGCCAGCCGCCCAGATGGTCGACCCCTTCGGCCGCCATGTGACCTATCTCCGCGTCTCGGTGACCGACCGCTGTGATTTCCGTTGCGTGTATTGCATGTCCGAGCACATGACCTTCTTGCCCAAGAAGGACTTGCTCACGTTGGAAGAGCTGGATCGCGTTTGTTCGGCCTTCGTGCGAAAGGGCGTTCGCAAGCTTAGGATTACCGGTGGCGAGCCGTTGGTTCGCAAGAATGTGATGTGGCTGTTCAAGGCGCTCGGCCGGCACCTTGAAGATGGCACGCTTGACGAGTTGACTCTGACGACCAACGGCAGCCTGTTGCATCGTCTCGCTGGCGACCTGTATGCCTGCGGCGTGCGCCGCATTAACGTCTCGCTTGATACCTTGAGCCCAACGAAGTTCAAGGCGATTACCCGGTGGGGGGACCTTGAGACTGTCATTAACGGGATCACCGTTGCAGAGCGCGCTGGCCTCAAAGTAAAGATCAATGCCGTCGCCTTGAAAGGCGTCAACGACGAAGAGATCGACGATCTCATCCGGTTTGCCCACGGACGCGGCGCCGATCTGACGCTGATCGAGACCATGCCCATGGGGGATATCGAAGGCGACCGCACCGATCAGTACGTCCCCCTGTCGCGGGTGCGCGCCGACCTGCTTGAGCGCTACACCCTTAAGGACATCCCGTATTCTTCCGGTGGGCCTGCCAGGTATGTCGAGATTGCCGAGACCGGTGGTCGCCTTGGCTTTATTACGCCGATGACGCACAACTTCTGCGAGAGCTGCAATCGGGTACGGCTGACATGTACCGGGACATTGTACATGTGCCTAGGCCAAGACGATGCCGCGGACCTGAGAGCGCCGCTTCGAAGCTCCGCCGATGACCAGCTCCTCGATCGGGCCATCGACGAAGCCATAGGCCGCAAGCCCAAGGGTCACGATTTCATCATCGACCGGCGCAGCAAGGCGCCTGCCGTATCTCGGCACATGAGCGTCACCGGCGGTTGACAACCAAAAAGTGCTAGCCGAGCGCTTTTGCGACTTTCGCTCGCAGATCTTCAAGAGCAAAAGGCTTCGACAAGGTCTCTACCCTGCCGCCCGGCACGTCGCTGGCGCGTTCCAGCGCTGAATCATGGGCTGATATCAGTAGCACCGCGATTGCCGCGGTGACTTCGCGAGCTTGCCGTGCGACCGAGAGGCCGTCCAGACCCGGCATGTCCACGTCGGCGATCAGAAGATTGAAGCGATGGCCTTCGGCGGCGACTTTCTCAGCTGCCTCGGCGCCGTCCTGGGCGGTACTGACAGCGTGACCATCGCTCTCGAGTGCGCGTTTGATTAATTCGCGGGTGCCGGTATCGTCATCCGCCAATAAAATCTCCATTTCCACCCTTCCCCCTCCGTTTCGGCTCGTCCCCGAGCCCGCCACTCCGCTCCCGACATGAACTAGCGGCCCAGCGGCTAGGCGCTGACAACCCTCCCGACGAACGGCAGTTCACGAAACCGGTGGCTCATGTCCATGCCATATCCGACGACGAAGACATTCGGGCATTTGAACGCGCTCATATCCGCCTTTATGTCGACCGCCCGGTCAACTTCCTTCTCGATAAGGACACATGTTCGGATACTCTTGGCGCCGCGCGCGGATAGCAGGTCCTTGGCGTAAGCAAGCGTCCGACCAGAATCCAGGACGTCGTCGACAAGCAGGATATCGCGTCCGCCGACGTCGATGGTCACGTCACGGAGTATGTCGACGGTGCCAGACGAGACGGTGCTTTTGCCGTAGCTCGACAAAGTCATGAAGTCGACCTCCGGCTCCATACCAACCTCGTGCAGGGCACGGATCAGGTCGGCTGCAAAAATAAAACTCCCCTTGAGAATCGCGACCACCGCCAGCCTTTCCAGTTTCAGTCGAGCGATTTCTTCGGCAAGTCTGCCGAGTCTCTCTGAAATCTGTTCTGCACTGAAGATGATGTCGATGTCTGATCGTGGCTGACCCATTGTTGCTGATTTCTCTGTTCGTTTTCTAGCACTTGTATGGCACGAGGCCTGGCCCGTCGTCGCCAGCGGAATTCTGGTGCCGGGCGCGGTGAGGTTGAACCAGGAGCCTACGCTGCAATTGCGGCAGCTGTGCAATGGAAGCTGAATGTACACATACAACCTTATGCAAGGCTCCACCCTGAGACAGATCAGGATGCCCATTGCCATGCCACATTAGTGCTCGATTGATCATATGGCAGGCTTCCCGCATATAGAGCCGGGAACTCATTACAATTGCAACGTCTAGTGACGATTGCGCGCGCCGCCGAAACAGGATCAATCCGTGATCAGTCTGACAAATCTCGCTCTGCGCTATGACCGGGGCCCCGAAATACTCTCAGGTGTGAACTTCCAGCTGCGGCCGGGGTCATTCCATTTTCTGACAGGGCCATCAGGCGCTGGGAAGACATCCTTGCTGCGGCTGCTGTTCATGACGATACACCCAACGCGCGGCGAGATTCACTTGTTCAATCACGACGTGAGCGACATTACGACGGCCAAGCGGGCTCAGTTGCGGAGACGAATTGGCATCGTTTTTCAGGATTTCCGGCTGCTCGATCACCTCACAACGTGGGAGAATGTGGCGTTGCCACTGCGCGTCGTCGGAAAACAGATCGCCGACTATCGCGAGGATGTCACCGACCTATTGCAGTGGGTTGGGCTTGGCGATCGCATGCATGCTTATCCATCTGTCCTGTCGGGCGGGGAGCAGCAGCGCGCCGCGATTGCCCGCGCCGTGATCGGCAAGCCCGAGTTGCTACTGGCCGATGAGCCGACCGGCAACGTCGACCCACAGATGGCACGTCGATTGTTGCGGCTGTTTGTAGAGCTCAACCGGCTCGGCACGTCCGTGGTTATCGCCACTCACGACCATCAGCTCATGCGCCAATACAAGGCGCCGCGCTTGGAATTGCACGAGGGCGACGTGCGCATCGTCTAAGCGCAGCCGCCGTAAACCGACACGTTCTTTGGAGCCGAAATTGTCAACTCCAATTGGCAACCAATCCTACGACGACCTAGACGAGCCTCGGACCGGCCCGCCGACCGGAACTGCGCGCGATCTATTTGCGCCCTCCCGCGATGACCGCCGGGAGAAGGGTGGCTCGCATAGCCCGATCGTGCCAGCAGGTTCGGTGACCGGCCGGTCACTGACACTGGTGATTGCGATCATGTGTTTCCTGGCCTGTCTGACGGCTGGAGCGGTCTATATGATCAACCAGTCCGCCGATGCCTGGCTGCGCGATGTCGCCAACGAAGTCACCGTGCAGGTGCTCCCGCTCGAGGGCGTCGACACCGAAAAGACTCTGAAGGATGTCGCTGTCTTCCTGACCCGGCAGCCGGGCATCGACTCGACCCGCACAATGAGCGCGCAAACCTCGAACGATCTGTTGGAGCCCTGGCTGGGAAAGACGGACGCTCTGAACTCGTTGCCCGTGCCGCGTCTGATTGCCGTTCAGCTGAATCGTGACGCCCCTCCCGATTTTGACTCTCTGTCCGCCCAGCTTGCCAGCAGGTTCCAGGGCGTCGAGTTGGATGATCACCGTCATTGGCAACAGCAGATCAAGACTGTGACGCGATCACTGGCTGTTGGCGGTATCGCGATACTTCTTCTGGTTGCGGCAGCCACGACGGCCATCATCGTTTCCGCGACGCGAAGCGCCATGGCGTCCAACCGCGAGATTGTCGAGGTTTTGCATTTTGTCGGCGCCACTGACGGATTTATCGCCCGCGAGTTCGAAAAGCACTTCCTGACGCTAGGTATTCGCGCCGGTGTCCTGGGTGCGGGTTGCGCGATGTTCGTGTTTTTCTCGATGCCACTGGTGACGTGGCTTTTGGGGGGCGGCTCGATGACCGAAATCGAGTTCAGTCGCCTCATTGGCTCGGGCACGCTCGATCTGGCTGGCTATGTCCTTTTGGGCATCGTCGTCATCGTCATCGCGGCTTTGTGCATGCTAACCTCCCGGTTCGGCGTCTATCGCATTTTGAATTCGACTACCGACTGACGCGGTTTGGTGCCAGTGGCCGTGGCGTTACGGTATTCATATGATTTGGCACGGAATTCATGGACCGGACCGCCGCTCGAAGATTGATTGCACCTTGCAGTATGCGCCTTATTATCGGCCTCAATCAACCGGTTAGCTGGTTGCGAGGGTGACGTAGAGCGTGGGGACTTGCCGGCTTGGAAAGCGGCAAGCTTGTGTTGTCGAGTTGCGCAGGCCAGGCCCCAGGGGCTCTGCCGAGCACAATGAACGAAAAGCATGGGTCAAGTGCCGATGGCCGAGCTGTTCCGAGCTGAAGATGATGATCATGCGCGGCAAGCATCGCATCTGTCGTGGCGACCATGAAAAGACTAGCGACATGGCTGGTGGGCATCTTCGGCGCCGCTCTATTGGGTTTCGTGCTTGGCTTTGTTCTGTTTGCCGTCAACGTGATGCGCGCGCCGGAGGAAGACACCGCCAAGGCGGATGGAATCGTCGTGTTGACGGGCGGCCAGCTGCGCATCAAAGAAGGTATGCGGCTGCTTGAAGAGGGTCGCGGGCGCCGCCTGCTGATTACCGGCGTTTACCCGCGCACGGGCAAGGCGGACATCGCGCGGACATCCGGCATTTCAGAGGCGGATCTGAAGTGCTGCGTTGACCTGGGTTACAAGGCACTCAACACAAGGGGCAATGCCGATGAGGCCAGTGCTTGGGCCCGCAAGTATGGGTTCAAGTCTCTGATTGTCGTGACCGCCAGCTATCACATGCCTCGCAGCTTGATCGAGCTGACCAGCCAAATGCCAGGCGTCGTGCTCATTCCGCACTCGGTCGTCCCACATCGCTTCCGGCGCAGCGAATGGTGGCTCGATGCGCACACCACACGGGTGTTGTTGTCCGAGTATATAAAGCTGATCCCGGCGGCAGCCAGGCTGGTCGCCATTCGCACGGATATCTTCGGCAATGGAGGCACCGGCAGCCGCGCCGCCCACTCCACCGGGCCGATATAAAGCCGCCACGAAAAGGAGCCGCGATGGTCCGGTCGCTCATCTTCACGATAGTCTTTTATCTCAACACAGCAGTGTTCTTGGTGTTCGGCTCGCCGCTCTTACTGGCTCCGCGCAGCTGGGCGATGGCCGGACTGAGAGCGCACGCGCGCACGACGTTGTGGTGGATGCGCGTCATCCTGGGCACCAGGATGGAGGTCCGGGGCCTTGATCGTCTTCCCGAAAATGCAGCCTTGATCGCCGTCAAACACCAGTCGGCATGGGACACATTCGCGCTCATCCCACTGTTCCGCGACCCCGCCATGGTCATGAAGGCCGAGCTTGGGCACATCCCCTTTTACGGTTGGTTCTCACGCAAGTTCGAGCACATTCTCGTCGAGCGCGGGAAGGCGGCCACCGCGTTGCGCAAAATGATCAGGCAGGCGCGCCAGCGGGCCGAGCAGAACCGCGATATCGTGATCTTTCCGGAAGGCACACGGCGGCCACCGGGCGCACCCCCCGATTACAAATCTGGGGTGGTGGCGCTTTACGAGGGTCTTGAGCTGCCGTGTGTGCCGGTGGCGCTGAATTCCGGGATGTATTGGCCGCGCCGCTCGCTTCGCAAGCGCCCCGGCACAATCGTTGTCGAGCTGCTGGAGCCCATTCCGCCGGGCTTGCCGCGTGCAGAGTTCCGCCGAATTCTGATCGAGAGGATCGAGACAGCCTCCGAGCGCCTGCGACTGGAGGCCGAAGGCGAGCTGGGTTTGGCTGAACCGAAAGCAACGAGCCCCGCGACTCTTGATCTGGAACAAAATTAAAACATAGGCAGAACATTAATTGACTCATCGCTCGTTAAGGCGCATATTGAGCAGGTGGCAGATTGCCCGCGTAGACTAACGCAAGCTGCTGCTAATCAAGCCTTTTCGACGGAACAGCAATGGTCCCCATCGCCGAAGAAATCTGGAATCTCAAGTATCGCTTGCGCGACGAGGACGGCGTCCCGCTTGACGGCTCGCTCGATGAAACGTTTGCGCGGGTTGCGGCCGCCGCTGCATCGGTCGAGCCGGGTGGCAAGCGCGTCCGTCGGCGCTGGGCAAAGACGTTCCATGCGGCAATGTCCGACCTTGGCTTCTTGCCGGGTGGCCGAATCTTGGCCGGCGCCGGCAGCCCGCGGCAGGTCACTTTGTTCAATTGCTTCGTGATGGGCCGGGTCGAAGATGATCTCAGCGGCATCTTTGAGAGTGTTCGCAAAGCCGCGCTGACGATGCAGATGGGTGGCGGCATCGGCGTCGATTTTTCCACGCTGCGCCCGCGCGGCGCACGGGTGCAAGGCGTCGGTGCGGATGCCTCGGGTCCCGTGAGCTTCATGGATGTGTGGGATTCGATGTGCCGGACGATTATGTCGGCCGGCGCACGCCGCGGTGCCATGATGGCGACCCTGCGCGCGGATCATCCCGACATTGAGGAATTCATTGATGCGAAGGGCACGGCCGGGCGTCTGACCAACTTCAATCTGTCCGTCCTTGTGCCCGATGCCCTAATGCAGGCGGTCGCCGCCGACGGCGATTGGGATTTGGTCTTTGCCGACACGGTCTACCGCACGGTTCGCGCACGCGATTTGTGGGAACGTATCATGTCGGCGACCTACCGGTCTTCCGAACCCGGCGTGATCTTTATCGACCGCGTTAACGCTCTCAATAACCTTGCGTATTGCGAGTCGATCCATGCGACGAACCCGTGCGGTGAGCAGCCGTTGCCGCCTTATGGGGCCTGTCTTCTCGGCGCTCTTAATCTGACGGTCTTTGTCCGCGATCCGTTCACCGACAAGGCCACGCTTGATCTGAACGAGCTCGCGGCGCGCGCGACCATCGCCGTCCGTTTTCTCGACAACATCATTGACGTCTCAAAGTACCCGTTGCCCGAGCAAGAGCAGGAGGCGCTGTCCAAGCGCCGCATGGGCCTCGGTGTTACCGGGCTTGCCGACGCCCTCATCATGTGCGGCGCCGTCTATGGCAGCGACGCGGCCACGGACCTGGCCGCGACGTGGATGCGGACCATCCAGGAGGCGGCTTACAAAGCCAGCAGCGACTTGGCGTCCGAGAAGGGTGCGTTCCCGTTATTTGATAGGGACAGATTCTTGGCGTCGCCCATGATCGATAGACTGAGCCCTGGCGTCACCAAATCAGTTCGCCACAAGGGCTTGCGCAACGGCTGTCTGACAACCATCGCTCCAACCGGAACGATCTCTCTGCTGGCGGGCAACGTCTCGAGCGGCATCGAGCCCGTGTTCGACTTCGTCTATTCACGCAAGGTTTTGGAGGCCGACGGCAGCCTGCGCACGGAAACGGTCGAGGACTTTGCTCACGCCCGGTTCAAATCACGCTGGCCCGAAGCGGCTGCCCTGCCTGAGGCATTCGTCCGTGCCGGTGAAATAAAGCCCGTAGATCACCTGCGGATGCAGGCCGCCGTGCAGCGTTTTTGCGATAGCTCCATCTCCAAGACCATTAATGTCCCAGAGGACGTCGCATACGAGAATTTCGAGCACATCTATCAACAAGCCTACGAGCTGGGGCTCAAGGGCTGCACCACCTTTCGGCCCTCACCGCTGCGCGGGTCAGTTCTCACATCCAGCGAAACGACAACGGTTTCTCCAGCAGAGAAATTGTCCTCACCGACCGTCGCACCATCGATGCCAGCGGAGCCTGCGCCTGTGCCGGCCTCGCAGTCGTCGGTCCCACAGCCCGGTGAACAAGCCGGTGCCGTCGTCTATTTGTCCAAGCCACTGGAGCGCTCACCCGTGCTCCACGGGATGACCTGCAAGCTGAAATGGCCGGGCAGCGAGCACGCCCTTTACATCACAATCAACGACATAGAGCGCGATGGCCGTCGCCGGCCCTTCGAGATTTTCATCAATACCAAAAGCCTTGAGCACTACGCCTGGACGGTGGCCCTAACGCGCATGATCTCCGCAGTCTTTCGCCGTAGCGGCGACGTCACCTTCGTTGCCGAGGAACTGCAGGCGATATTTGATCCTCAAGGAGGGCGCTGGATCTCAGGCCGCTACGTGCCAAGCCTCCAGGCCGCCATCGGCGAGATCATCGAAGGTCACATGAAGCGGATTGGCTTTGCGCAGGATGGCGCCGACCAGGAAGGGCAGGCGGAGATTGCAAAGGCCAAAGGTGTCAACGACGGTGCCAGAGCTGGCTCAGGCACGGCGGCCGGCACCAGCAGCGACCCATCGCCGGAACTCTCGGCGCCTTCGGCTGCTGGCAATCACCAGCGTCAATGTCCGCGTTGCGGTGCCACCGGTTACGTTCGCCGCGAAGGCTGCTGGACGTGCGAGCGCTGCGGCTTCTCCCAGTGTGACTGAGACACCGCACCCGCGTATGTTCACGGTTGAGTCGCAGTGATCCTTAAATGTTCGTTAACCGTTTCGCGTTTGAGTGTCAGGGTACGAACGGCGTGGAGTGAATCGTGCTTTGTCGCGTCGTTCACATGCCGAAAAAAATGCGTGATCATGTCGCATTGTTGCTGGTCGTGCGCATCAAATCCGATCTATGCTTCGCGGCAGTAGAGTAGGTCGGAGT
>JARFQY010000003.1 GCA_029287535.1 Filomicrobium sp. | reverse complement strand
CCCAGCGCTTGCAAACAGCAGCAGGGCCAGGATGCCGGGACCGTCGAAGTGACCTGCATCGGCGGTCTCACCAATCGCGCCGGCGCATTTACCAAACGCGGGATTGATCTGTCCCGAATTTGGCCGCTTGTCACATCAAGCCATTATGCCTCACGCTCGTCAGAGGTGTGTGCATTGTTTCCTCTGGACATCATACTAGCGGGGAGTCGGACCGTCTTCAGGGGTGGCTCGACTTGTTTTGCAGACTTGGAAACCGGACGAATACAAGACGCTAGCAGCGATCATTGTCGAGAAGTGATCGCTGCTGGCGTCATCCCGCCGATTGAATCCCGACTAATGGTACTGCTCTTCAAGTCGGTCCGTCGCAGGCGGCGGTGTCCGCGACAATGCGCTGATCTCGGCATAAAGCGCGTCACTCATCTCGACATCAATTGCATTCAAAGAGGGTTGAAGCTGCTCGAGATTACGCGCACCGATGATCGGGCAGGTGACGGCTTCATTATTGGCAACCCAGGCAATTGCAAGAGATACCGGATGGACGTTGTTGGCCTGCGCCAGAGCGCTAAAGGCCTCGGCAGTTTCATAGACCCAGTCTTCGCTGTAGCGGCCAGCATATTCTTTGTTCGTGATAATGCGCCCCACGTCGGGACGTTTGTTGCGGCCGTATTTGCCACTCAGCAGACCACCGCCGACAGGTGAATAAGTTATGACACCCAAATTTTCAGCAACGGCAAGAGGCAGGATTTCTGTTTCCACCTGGCGTTTTACCAGCGAATACATCGGCTGGATGACATCGAAACGAGGCCATCCCATGCGCTGTGAGATACCAAGCCCGGTCGCGATCTGCCAAGCAGAGAAGTTGCTTGCGCCCAGATACAGAACTTTTCCATCGGTAACGAGCTTTTCAAGCGCGCGGAGCGTTTCTTCCAGCGGCACCAGCGGGTCCCAACGGTGCATGAAGAATACGTCCAGCCGGTCGGTAGCCAGCCGCTTCAAGCTCGCCTCCACCGCGCGCAGGATGTGCCGCCGATTGCCACCACCTGCATTGACATCGCTGCCCATTGGCAAAAAGCATTTTGAGGTGATAACAAGCTCATCGCGCCTCTCCTGCATCAGCTTGCCCAAAATTGTTTCCGCCGCTCCTTTCGAATACACATCAGCACAGTCGAAGAAGTTGATCCCGGCATCGAGACAGGCGTTGAACATGCGCGCGGATTGTTGCTCATTCGCGTCTCCGCCAAAGGACATCGTACCAAAGCATAGCTGGGATACTTTCAAGCCGGTGCGGCCAAGCTGCTTGTAGAGCATATCTTGTTTCCCCTATTCCTGACGGTTGTGTCTCAGGATTTCTTGGATAACGTTCTCGAGGACCTGAAGAAAGCGGGATCGGTCGTCGCGCCGGAGTGGTGCATTGTAGCTGCCGCCCTGGCCGGTTTCGCGCAAATGTTGGCGAAATTCCCGCATTGCCAAAGCCATGCCGATATTTGCTTGGTCGAATGCCTTACCTGTTGTCCCAATAGCGTGAGCACCTGCGTCGAGGCAGCGCTTGGCTAGGAGGATATCCTGGGTAACGCAGATATCATTAGCTTCGATCCTCTCGGCAATCCAGTCATCGGCAACGTCTGCACCGTCTGACACGAGGACACGTTCAATGAGATGACTGTTCGGCAAGCGCCCGAGCTGGTTCGAAACGAACACCACTCCTATGCCGTGGCGCTCAGCAACGCGAACGACTTCCTCTTTCACTGGGCAGGCATCGGCATCGACGTAGATCTTCATATGGTAAGTCTCGCAAAGCAGATCGGCTGACTCAAGAAAAGCGAGTCTGGCTGCGGCCAAGGCTGCACTCTGCCGCTTGAGTTAGCTAGCGGACCGTAGGAACCGGAGATTATCCTGGGCTTCGAACTTGGCCGCGCTAACCCCTCCCCGCGAGAATGTCAATGAGGCGCTCTTGCCGCCCGCGTTCATTGTCATTGGGACTCCGCCACTTTCCACTTGGGCGCTGCCCGGAAGCAAAAGGCTTCATTTGCCGTCGAGGGTTGTATCCGCTTTTCAGGACCGGGGCGATCGTCATTGGCCCCAGTGAGCAGAGAATGTGATCAGGGCGAATATCCGCAAGATTGACGGGCCGGCACGGCCACGTCTTTCCTTACGATGGCCGTTCTGTTGGAGCTGTGTTTCGCCTCACGTGACGTGAACTTGCGAAGGGGTGCGAAAGCGTGCGAACAGAAGCAAATAAACGTTTGCATGCTCCGAGCCAGGGCCACTGAGGCAACGATCACTTCCATGCAATATCAACCACATAGATTCTCCGTCGCACCGATGATGGATTGGAGAATAAATTCAATATATTCAATATCTTAGCGGGGGCGTTGTGCAGAGCGTGTGCACGCCGCACACGCAAAGATTCTTCTTGATGCCGATCAAGGGAATCACCTACCTTGAGCTTGTATGCGCACCCTCGACCTCCAGGACGACCTCTATCTCAACGCCGATGGCAAACCCGCCGTCGCCCATCAGGCGAGGTTATGCTTACGCTTGCAGGCCTATATGGCATGGCCTGAGGATCAAGTCTCTAGAACGCAATTCCTTGCCGCCAACGGCGCAAGGATGATGGGCAACTTGCTCCCCATTATCGATAAAGTACGAGACGACCTCCTCAAAACTGATCTGCCAACGATTGACATGGACCCGAAACTCAAGGTCCGGATCCTAGCGGATATCTTCAAGACAAAAACCACCGAAGAGCTCTTCACGATCCATGGCGGCGGCTTCAATCCCGTCGCCGATGCCGCGCTTCATGAGCCGCCAAGAGCCAACTCCTTCGACTACGGACACCAACAGGCGCGGCTTGCCGGCCATCGCCTGCTCTTTACGGCGATGATGCACATCCATCACCACCACCAACTTCGCGGAGGAGCAAGCTTATCGAAAGCAACCGACCTTCTTGCGCACAAGCGCAAACAAATTGGTCAGGCCGGGACAACAAAGCCGATCTTTGCGGCCTGGAAAAC
>JARFQY010000371.1 GCA_029287535.1 Filomicrobium sp. | reverse complement strand
GGTGCCAGATTTGATGCTTTTCGTCCAACGTTGGTAGTCGGCGAGCTCCCGCCCCTTGACCTGCGGGAATGAGTGGTAGCCGATGCGGACGGTCAGCAGGTCACGTGCGTGCAACCAGCGGAACACTTTGTAGGGGTCGGCATCGGGAAACTCCATGCCACCACCACCTGCGTCCGACACCGAGGTGAGGCCAAGGCTGTTCAGTTCGTCCATGTACTGGATCGATGAGTTGATTTGATCGCGAAGAGAAAGTTTTGGTGCGCCGGAAAGGGTTTTATACATCAGCAAGCCAGACGGTGCAGCGAGCAGGCGACCGGTCGGCGCGCCGTCCTCTTTCTCAATAGTGCCGCCCGGATAGGTCGGATGGCCGGGCTTATTGTAGCCGTAGTAATCGACTGCGCGGCTGTTCAGCAGCGTTAGCTTATAAAGGTGGTGGACGAGAACCGGATGCTTCGGCGCGACGGCATCCAATTCCGCCACTGTCGGCAGACGCTTTTCCTTGAACTGGAATTCGGAAAAGCCGCCCGCGACGCGGATGAACTGCCCTTCCGGCGTCCGCTCCGCCTGCACGCGCAGAAGATGCAAGGCCTCCTCGAGGCTGTCAGCACCGTCCCAACGCACTTCCAGGTTGTAGTTGACACCGCCGCGGATGGCATGCGTGTGGCTATCAATCAAACCTGGAATGACACGCTGCCCCTTGGCATCGATGACTTGCGTAAACGGTCCGATCAGAGACGTCACATCGCCGCGATCGCCCACGGCCACAAACGCGCCATCTCGTGCGGCAAGTGCTGTCGCCTCTGGGCGAGCCGGGTCCATCGTTGTGATGCGTGCATTGACAAGCACAAGATCGGCCGAGCCGGCCTGTGCAAATGCAGGTGAGGCCCCTATCGCCACCATGGCCGAACCGCTGGAAAGAAATGCGCGGCGATCCATCGGTAGATGTTTGGTCATGCTCATAATCGCGTCCATTGGGAGTTGTTGCGAACAGACTCTATGATCTTGGGCGAGTCAGCCGTCGCAACAAGTCACGATTTTCGGATTCACCGCGACGCCCATTCAAACTGCAAGCACGAGGATTGATCTGGAGCCTCAGCCAGCGCTTCTCTGGACCTTCGATCTAGCGATGTGTGCTGGAGTGTGCCAACCGGCTCAAGTCCGGCCAGACACCTTTAGAGCCGGTCTTGCCAAAGACTGCGGTTCCTCGCCGGCTCACAGGCGAATATCGACACTTGCAACCTGACCCGCAGCGCTCCTTGCAAAGTGCATTTTTACTGCATCCTGCTCGGTTTGAGACATACGCCGAAACAGGAAGTCTTGCCGGTTCAGCGGATGCTCAGCGAGATAGAACTGGGTGGTAAGCTCCGAGTTGCCGTGATGGACCTTCACATGGATATGCGACGTGCGGCCCGGATAGGGAACCGGCTTAATCGTCCGAAACGCATACTCACCGTTTCGGTCTGTAACATCGAAGCCGAAGCCCTGAAATCCAGTGTCCCGCCGCGCTCGACGGCCCCCGTTGTCGCCGGTGTGTAGATAGCGGCCGTTGACGTCGCACTGCCAGATTTCGACACGCGCACCGGCTATGGGCTGGCCATTACGATCCAAAACGCGCCCGCGCAACTGCACGACCTCGCCGCCGGCTTTTTCGACCCGCCCCGCGATCTTCACGAGGTCATTGTCGGTGTCCTGATAGCGCATCGATGGCGATGGATAGAATGGGCCTTCCATTGCAGATGGCGTCGGTATCGCTCGCGCCGCCTTCGACAGGAACAGCAGCGGTGCCGCTGTCAGAAGCTTGGCAGCGGCTCGACGCGATACGAAGGCGCCTCCGCGCACTCGGTTTCGGTTCGATTTCATGGCACAGCACCTCGGCACGACAATGCTTCCGGACCAGCGTCCGCGCGCATGTTTGACAGCATTAAAGTACTACGTTGTCTGACCAAGTGTTGTGTCCAAATCATGATAAATGGGGTGAAGGTGCTGGGCCTGCAGGTCGATACAGCCAAGTTCAATAACGAAGTTATCGCCGATCACCCGATAGCCAAATGACTGCTCGGCTTCGTTTGGCCCGTACCAGGCAAAGTGGACACCCACCAGATCGTTGCGCCTCAGGCGCGCTTCTTGCGCCGCCGCCAGAACCCCGACATACGGCTCAAGGGCGTAAGTCTCGATAAGCTGGCGGAGGATCTGGCGCTGCGCTTCCGTCATGTCGGCGCCCGCGACACCAACTTTCTGGGTGTTCGCCCGCTCGCGGCCGGCAAACGAGAGGATGTTGAAAAGGCGGCCGTCGCTGAGTCGAGCTTGAGCTTTGAGCTTTGGAGCGAGGTCGGCTTGCAATTGACGGGCGAGTTTCTCTTCACCCTGCAAGGTCACGAGACCTTGGTGACGCCCGCTCATGACCCTGTTGGGAAGGGCCGCAAATGCTGCCGGCGTCACCGAGACGACCTGATTGTTCCTGACAGAAAATGACAGCGAGAGATGATGGCCCTCGAGACGGAGCCCCCATGCGTTTTCCTTTCCAGGCGTTCCGAAGATGGCGATCGAAAAGCGCTGCGATGAGCGCTGCCCGCGTCCATTACCGGCGGCCGCCAAGATGTCCTGCAAGAGCATGACGTTTCTTGCTTTGGTCAGACCATCTGGCGACAAGACCGCCGCCAGAATATTCCAGGTGGCATCCTTCTGGGGCTGCGACATCTGCTCGAGGCGCAGTCCGGGTTTGATGAACCCACCGCCACCAAAATAGTTCCAGTTCCGCCACTCAGGACCGTTCCAGGCGAAGCTGACCAGCTTCTTTTGCTGCTCGTCGAGTAATGACAGGAAGCTGGTGACGCGAGCGTTCAGATCCTCAGCCGTCATAAGCGGCAGTGGCCCGGCCGCGATCGACGGAAATAACGGCGGGGACGCCACGGCGGCCGCGGTGGCTCCAACCAAGACGCTTCGGCG
>JARFQY010000129.1 GCA_029287535.1 Filomicrobium sp. | reverse complement strand
GTAGACCGATTTGGATGCGGTCTGGGACGTGACCTGTCGCTGAACCAACGTCAAAACGCGTACCGTCGTCAAAAGAATAGGCTCAATCATGCGTCAAGGGGGGCATCTGGCATTAATGCAGTTTAAACGTCATTCAAAGAGTGAAGCGTCGATGCTCTCGCCGGTCATTCGCGTATACATGTGTTCGTTCCAGTAAGGTGTCCAGCACACGAGAGCTTTGCCGGTGCCACTGAAAACGCGCAGGCGATTCTGACCCGAGATCAGGTTGCGGGGAAAGGGCGCGGGGAGACGCGATGAAAACCTCAGACCGTCCGTTCGCCCGAGAACCAACCGTCCTTGCACTTTCAGTTCCGCATCGCTGAGTTCTGCGATCTCGACGGGGCCGGGCGCCCGGATGACCACGCGGCCCTCTCCGGCAAGCGTGGTTTTCCAGGCAAACAATCCATCGCCCGCTCGGAAGCTTGGCCAGAACCGCTCCTTGTGCAGGCCGAGTTCGACGCTGCCTTCACACGCCCAGTAGACGCCGGGCTCAAGAATCCAGCGCTCGTCGCTAGCGACGTCAAGAATATGGTATCCACTGAGCGACGGGTGCAGCCGCATGGAGCCCGTGCCATAAAAGTATGGCCGGATGCTCGTCTCATTGTTGAAGATAGCGCGGACCATATCCATCGGGTTTGGCAGGCACGGCTTCATCTCGATATTACCGCGTATATTGGACAGCGCGCCGTAACGCGTACGGACCGTTTCATCGCGCAGCTCGACCTGGACTTGCCGCATCCCCTCGATGTCGCGGATCAGAAACTCAGCCACCTATGCCTCCTCACTTCAATGGCTCGTCCCAAACCATCGATCGTTCCCATAACAAGCGCAAAGGTTCAGGCTGCAGGCCAGCATCCGATCGTAGCGGCTTGTCGAGCGTAACGATGACCACAAGGATGACACCAAGGAAGAACGTGGTCAGCGAGCCCAGAACGAACTGCTGGACCAAGCGCATGCGCAGCAAAGAAAGAAGGATTACATTCAAAGCGGCTCCAACGAGAACCGCGTACCACAAGACACTGGGAATTTCCGTAATCGTGCCGGTAAGGCGCCTTTGGCGCGCGTCGGAGAAGGCCTTGACGGCAGAAATCACCTCGGCGTGGACGATTTCCTGTCCACGCGTTTGCGGCTCAAACCGCGCGAGTCGCCGGCGCATGGCATCGGCCCGGTTGAACCCCCCATCCATCACTTTACCGACGCGATGCGCCGACCAGTCCTTATGAATGGTGAACATCACGTAGTCGCGCAGCATGGCCTTCATCTCCGAGCGCATGGGCTCCGGGTACGAATTCATATCGCTGTAAAGCGATCCAAGCGTGGTCGCTTCAGCCAGAATGCCTGCTTTGACACGCTCGCTGTTTTGATAGGCGGCGAGGGTCAACAAGCCCAGCAAGAGCCCATAGAAGAGGCTGAACCCGGACGTTGCATAGCTGACGGTGTGGTTGAACTCGGGGCCCGTGCCGATCAAAAGCCGTAGGATTGGCTTGATCACAAAGATCCCGACGAGAACGGCGATGATGGCCAGGAGACCAAAATAGAGGGCCAACCGGTAAACCGGAATGTCGTAGACAAACTCAGGCATTCGAAGAGGCCCTCATCTTGGACGTTCCAGCGTCGTCGATTGCCGTGTTACCGTCGTTCATTTTCGAGAACCTTTGAAGGCCGCGTATCGCTGACGCCTTCCTTGTCGAACGCGGCTTTTGCCCCCGTGTGCAGCGGTGCCGTCAGCCCCTGACGTCGCATCCGTTGCGGATCCAGGTCTTTGAGTACTGGGGCACGTTGCGCGAGGCCGGCTCGCTGGTCCAAAACATGGCGCACCAGGGATTGGACAATGTCGGCATCCATGGTGGTGCGGGTGACGAGGGTTGCCGTAACGGCGTAGGTCGCCACGTCCGCCGAAAGCTCCGGATAATAGGATTTTGGAATGACGGCCTGACTGTAGTCGCGCTGGCCTTCCAGGGCAGACGCCAATTTAGAACCCGCGACAGGAATAAGGTCTGCGTCACACGTTGCCAGGACCCGCCCGATCCTCGCATTGGGATGGCCAACCACCAGGATCGTCGCATCGAGTGCCCCTGCGCAAAGCTCGTCAAGAGCGCCGCTTGAAGACAGCTCAATCACCTTGGCGAACTTTTCCGACGTGAAGGCCATCGCGGAAAACAGCCGCTCGATTGTGGCGCGGCGGCCGGAGGCCGGGTGCCCAATCTCAATGCGCTTGCCGACCAAATCGGCCAGCCGATTGATCCCCGCACCACGACGGGCCAGGATCGTAATCGGTTCTTCGTAAAGGCTGAGAACACTTCTCAGGTCTTCGAAGCGTCCGTCTTGCGCGTAGATGCTCGTGCCTTCCAAGGCTGCACGATGCCAGTCGGACTGGACAATCGCGAAATCAATCTGCCCTTTGCGCAGCGCGTTGAGATTGTAGATCGACCCTTGCGTCGGATCGGGACTACATCTCAACCGACCGCGTTCAGCACGATTCACCACCTCACAAATGGCCTGAGCGGACGCATAGTAACCTCCGCTGACATCGCCGGCCCCAATGGTGAACAGACGCAAAGTTTCAGCGCCGCCCGGCGAGCTGGATATTATCATCGCCAGGCCGAGGCTCACGACAGACGCGCGGAACTTACACCAATACCCGTCCAACATTGATTGGATACCTGTTATGGCCTGGCAGCGTTACGAACTTGATAGAGAACCCACAGGGCTCTTCTCTACCGGCGCATTTTTTACGTGCACGTCCTGTTGCGGATAGGGAATTGAAATGCCGACGTCGTCGAAGCGGTCTTTGACCTGGTGCATCAAGTCCCAGTAGACACTCCAGTAGTCTGACGCCCTGACCCACGGACGGCAAATGAGGTTGACCGAGCTATCGGCCAGTTCGTTCACACGAATGGTAGGCTCGGGCTCGTGCAGCACGAGCGGATGAGCGGCGACAGTTTCCTCGAGCACTCGGATGGCGTCGGGAATCGAGTCGTCGTAGGAGATCCCGAAGACGAGGTCGACCCGGCGTGTATCACTAGCTGTCACGTTCGTGATGATGTTGCCCCAGACATTCTTGTTCGGGATCACGATGACCTGGTTATCGGGTGTCGCAACGGTTGTCGCGACGATGCTGACCGACTTGACGGTTCCCGCAACCCCACCGACGTCCACATAGTCGCCCTCATCGAAGGGCCGGTTAATCATGATCATCATTCCGCTCGCCAAGTTGCCGAGGGTGTCTTGGAGCGCGAAGGCTGCGATGAATGAGGCGCCGCCGATCAGGGCGAACAGGGGTGTGACATCGACACCGAGCGCTGACAGCACGATCATGAGACCGATTGCCAGGGTTATCCAGTAGATAAGCCCAACCAAGAAGGCCTGCAAAAGTTTGGAGATGTGCGGCACATGGCCGATCCATCTACGGGCAAAGCTCCGAACGATTCGGGCAATGAATAGGAGCCCTAGCAACGACAGAATAATGACGCCAATACTCTTGGCGAGGTGGATACCGCCATCCTCAGCCTTCAACCAAGAGACAGCACGGGCCAAAAGCGTCTGGACATCCGCCGTGCGTGCTTCCTCGGCAATGATGGAATTGCGATAGGCGCGGTAGTCTGCAATTGCCTTCTCGTCGCCGCCTTTCTTCTCCCATGAATTCAGAACGGCGCTGAATTTATCGAATAACTGCTTGCGCTCGCCAACCAGTTGCGTCAGCCGTTCGCGGGCCGCGTCCTCGACCTCGCTTCCCCGATGAGCAATCGCGACTTGGGCCTCCATGACTTCTTCGGTCTTGGACTTAACGATCTTCCCCCATTCTTCGGCCAGTTGCTTCAACTCAGCCTTGGTCAGTGGGACCAGACGCACGTCCAGTTCCGCTGGCGAAATCCCTGGTTCAGTGACTTCGGGCGAGAGCTTCACATCGACGGACGCATCGGCTGAGGCCGAGCCGTTACCCTCCTGCTGCGCATACGCAATAGACAGCGGGCCCAGCACAAAGGCCAGACCGAGGATAAGCACCAAGAGACGCAGTTTATGCATATTCATCTTCCGTCTCGCGCTCCATACGGCCGCGATATTGCAGGACCGCGCAGCCCGGCGCAGGCTGCGCGACAGTGTCAGTCTCATCAAGCGGACCATACTCGCCCGGTTTGGAAACGCTCGGTCATCATTCAGCTTTAAGCGGACGGGGATCCTGCGAGGGCCGCCTTCAGT
>JARFQY010000315.1 GCA_029287535.1 Filomicrobium sp. | reverse complement strand
CGGAAATCAAACTCCCAGTCCGAGATATCGCTGTAAGCGTTAGGATCGTTCAGCCTGACTTTGACAAAGTCCGAGGGTCTCGACGGTCTCGGTTGCAGCACGCTGGCATCGTGAATTGCTTCTTTATGGCATTCAGCGGCTTCCATTGGCAGACACCCAAAAAACGCGAATTGGGTCCTCTGCTTTTCGTCAGCAGCGGCACGCCTTCGCTCTTCAAGAACCCCGTCGAACATTCATGCCGATTACGACAGCCCTTGTCGTATACATGCAGTACACACCTCCCAACATCAGAGCGGCGCTGAATGGTGCATGCTGCATATTGTCCGCAGCTTGCACGCGCCATCCAAGACGTCAACACGTGTGTCACGCGGCGTTTATAGATCTGCTGCGGCAAGGAAAATTTTTCCGAAGACTTCAGCGGCATTAGCATGGCCCCATAGAGCCACTTTCCCGTGTCGCCCGCGACTTGTTTTCGATGGCCGCGCGCTTCAACGCCGATTGATGATTTCAGATCCAACAACTCAAAGGCGAACCCAACTTGGCCACAAGCTGCTGCCAACATTCGACGAAGTTCGCGGTGGGCAAGAAAGTGGTGGGCGGTACTGGGATTGAACCAGTGACCCCACGCGTGTGAAGCGTGTGCTCTACCGCTGAGCTAACCGCCCAATTCGAACTGGTAACTGGCGCCAATGCCGCCCCGTCCGACGTCCGAGTTGTTACTTCGAGGTCAAGGTCTATGAGTTGGTGGCGCTAGGCTGTCAAGTGGACCTGACGATGCCGAACCCTAGCCGTTGTTCTTGATAAGAAACCGGAACACACCACCATTTTCATCTTGCTCAAGTAAGGTCGCGCCGGTGGCCTTGCAAAAAACCCTGAAATCCTCCACCGACCCCGGGTCCGTGGCCAGCACCTCAAGCGTTCCGCCGCGCGGCAGGTCTTTCATGGCCTTCTTCGCCTTCAGCACCGGGATCGGGCACGTTAGGCTTTTTACATCGAGTGTCTTGGTGGCCACGGCCATGGTTTGCTACTCCAAATCCGGCGTAAAGCGCGCTTTTAAGCCATCAAACGCACCATCTCAAGCCACTCCGGAGGCCCTGCGTGCTCTCGTTTCAAGACTTCAATGTCTGGACAACTCGGCCTCGACATTGCCAAAAGCGCTCTGAAGGGCGAAACAGTTTTCGCTTTGAACGGTGAGAATCGCGATTTGACGGCTTCTTTGCGGTTCCAGCGGCTGCAACATGGGATATCGGCCAGGGGGGAGAGCAACAAGGATGGCGATTGCCGGGGACGTTGAGCCGCGCCGCTCATTCCGGTTTTCCTTTGGCCTCGACAAGCTCGGTCTTGTCGCGCTGGCCGCCCCCTATCTGTCGGCCGTGGTCATCCTGATACTGTCGGTACTGGCCGTATATGGGGTGTCGCTACTGAAGGTGGACGATTCCCTTTCCGAGCTATTCCGTACTGATACTGAGGAATTTCGCCAGTACGAGGCGATTGATCGGCTCTTTCCCTCCAGCGAGTACGACGTCCTTATTGTTGTTGAAGGCAAGGACTTGCTCACGCGCGAATCTATAAAGAGGTTCGCCGATACAACCATTGAGCTGCAGCTTGCCGACGGTGTCGGTGGTCTGGTGTCCATGTTGTCGGCTCGCGGTAAGCCGGATGAAACAGGCTATGCCGCACCCATTGTGCCAGACGACCTTCCTGAAGACGCGGCCGCTTTCGACGCTATGCTCAAGGACTTGCGCGACAACGATATCGTCAAGGGAAAGTTTCTCTCCGATGATGGTGAACTCGCGCTCATTGTTATTTCACTCGACCGGAAAGTTGTCGCCGAGCAGGGCCTGCGCCAGGTCGTCTACGGCCTGCGCGATGCAGTTGATGCCACCCTTGAGGGTTCTGGCCTCAATACGCAATTCACCGGCGCACCAGTCATGCAGCTCGAGATCCGCAATGCAGTCGAGCGTGACCGGCTAGTCTATAACGGGCTTGGTTTCTTGGTTGGGCTCATCGTGGCCTACCTGTTTTTCCGGCGGCTTTCGCTCACCTTGATCGCGGTCGCCGGCCCGGCCATCGCCATCCTCTGGACACTGGGCGTGATTGGGGCCCTGGATTTCCGCCTCAACCTATTCATCAACGTGATCACGCCGCTGATTTTGGTGCAAGGGTTCTCCGATTCCATGCACCTTGTGCTTGCCGTCCGCCGCGCCGTCATGGCCGGAGAGGATCGGTTTGCGGCAGCGCGCAAGGCCGTGCTTGATGTCGCCCCGGCATGCCTTTTGACCGCAATGAACGCGGCGATTGCAATTCTCTCGCTGTCGTTGGCTCAATCGGCTTTGATCCGCACTTTCGGTCAGGCCGCCTTGCTTGCGGTTGGTATCTCCTACATCGCCGTTGCTGTCGTCGTCCCGACATTGGCCGTTCTTCTTGTCCGCAAGGAGCCAAAGATCCTGGCTCACCCGGAAGACGAACGCGGTGGCGTCGGCATGTTGCAGCGGGTCACGGATCGGATCGTCGGCTTTAGCGCCAGCCGTCCGTTTATTCTCACGCTGCTCGGTATCGCCGCAGTCGCCTGGACGGGCTGGGCCTATATCCAGCTCGAGCCCCGCTACCGTCTGGCTGACCAGGTTCCCGACCAGGAGCAGGCACTCGCTGGTTCGGCACGGCTCGACAAGAAGCTAACGGGCGCCAACCCAGTGCATGTCATGATTGAGTTGCCTCAGCGCCATTCGGACAGCGGCGAGGTGGCGACGCTTTACGATAAGGAGACGCTGCAGACGATCGCCGAGGCCCACCGCATCCTCGAAGAGAGAGCTGGACTGGGCAACGTATGGTCGATCGACAGCTTGCGGCGATGGCTCGCCGAAGCCGGTGACGACAGCGTCGAGACCATCAAGCGTTACGTCTCAATTCTGCCCGAGCATCTCGTGCGCCGCTTCATCTCGCAGGACGAGCGCGCCGTCCTGGTCACCGCGCGTCTGCCTGACATCGACGCAAGCGAGATTCTTCCTGTGGTCGAGAAAATCGACATCGAACTTGATCCGGTCCGCACCGCACATCCGGAATATCGCATCTCCGTCACGGGGCTTCCGGCAATCGCCGCGCGCAACTCCGCGACCTTGATCACCGAGCTCAACTGGGGGCTCGTTGGCGACATGTTCGTTATCTTTATCTTCCTCGGACTGGCGTTGCGCTCCGTGCTCGCCGGTGTCGCCAGCATCCTGCCGTCGCTATTCCCCATATTTGCCACCGGTGCGCTTCTATGGGCGTCAGGCGGGGGGCTCCAGTTCGCCTCAATCGTCGCCATCACAGTCGCGTTCTCGTTGGCGATCGACTCCACGATTCACTTCCTGAACCGCTATCACCTCGAGGAAGACCGCCTGGGGGGCGGACCAGGAAAACATATTGAGGCTCTGCGCCAGACAGCCCACCATATTGGTCCCGCCGTTGTTCTGACGACAATCGTGCTGGCGCTTGGCCTGGGTGTCACGATGCTGTCGGACCTGCCCTCCTTGCGGCTATTTGGCCAGCTGACGGCCGTTTGCCTGTTTGCTTCGTTGATTGCTCAGCTGGTTGTTTTGCCGGCCACGATAGCCCTCTACCGGCGTTACTTCCCAAAACCGGCAGCTGCCTGACCGCACCGATGGCCTTGACCGAACGGTCCAGTGCGCGCATTTCAACGTTCTTGGCAGAACCGAAAACACAAAACACACATTGCCTGCAGGGAGGACATCCGTGATCCAAAAGGTTAAACTCGCAATCTTCACCGCACTGATTGCACTTGTCGCTGCGCTCTCGGTGACGGGTGTCTCGCACGCCGTCGACCCCAAGAATGCGCCAGCAAAGTCCGCTGACTACACGGAGCAGGGCCTGCTCGATGCTGCGTATGACTTCTGCGCCACGGTTGAGAACCGGAGTGCAAAATCCTGCGGTTGTGAGCGGAAATTGCTGAGTGATCCCAAGCGGTTCGGCACCGAAGAGCGCGAAATGGCCTTCTATTACTTCACCGATAAGGAGCGCTTCAAGAAGGAGTTCGAGACCCGCATCGCCGCTGACCCGAAATGGCAGGAGGGTTTTGCTCTCCGCATGTCTAACATGCAGGCTCTGATCATAGCGGCCTGTGGCGCCTAGCTTGTTGGCCGCCGGCCCAATCCTTAACGTCGCTTGGGCTGCACAGGCGGCCCAGACCCCCACGTCAGGTGTTTTGGGCGCGCATGCAATCCAAAACCAACTCACGTCCAGTCGAAGTTAACTTTTCGAAGCGCCTCTAACGATATTGTTGTTTCACCGTTTCGCGGCTTATTCTGAGCCAAGTACGAGTACCGGTGACGCAACGAGGCGCCATGAAACCGCTCTGGCCGCTGCGACGAAATTGGAATTGGGCGCGCTTGTTCCGGCGCTTCCGGCAGGACACCTTGAATGCCCTGTCTTCGGCGGCCTTCTTCTGCGTTCTTATGGTCTTCGCGGTTATCGCGGGGCTGGGGCGGGCCACCTGGCGGCTACGCCGGCGAATGCTGGGATGGCCGGCGCAGGGACAGCGGACAATGGCCGCCGTGGCGCCATCCAGAACGCAAGATGACTCGCGACGGCGTGTCCTCATCCTTGACAATACAACCGCAGAAGGCGCCTCCGTGAGCACAGGCTCGGTTGCCGCGCACGATCCGCCGCGGTCCAGCGCCGCAGAGGCGACAGCGCGAGATTTGGCGAATGCTACAGTCTGCGCGAACCTCAATCTATGCCTAAGTCCACCCGCAGTCCTCGCCGTGGCGGAAGACGCCATCGCCCGACGCACGCTTCACTGGGAGGGGCTGGAATCGGTTGTCGCTCGGCTGATCCAGGTCGAAGGCCGGATGGAGGATATCTACGACCTCATGACAATGTGCAGCTATGAGTGGCTTTACACCAAGCCGGTCAAGCGCCGGGTCATCCGACTGATTGAAACCTCGCAACCTGGCGCTCTTCGCTGGCAGCACATGGTCAGGCATCTCATTTGTTTTGAGTTTGACGGTGCCAGCGAGCACCCTGAATTGCAGCCCTTGTACAAGCCATACTTTTCCAAATCACGGGTAAGGATGTTTTTCGACGCAGATGGACTCCTCGTTCACTGGGATCGACCGTACGTCGGCCGGCGCTCGATATTTTGAACGGCGCGCAGGTTGCGATTGCCATGAGGTGCATCACCTCAAATCAATCACCTCGGCCGCATGGTTAATGCGATCCGCGCCGCTTTGCTGATCCCAGTCGAGGTGATTGCGCATTTCGCCGCCGTGTCGCAGTGCCCGTAGTGCAGCAAAGTCGATGTCGGCGGTTACCCAGCCGGGCTCGTTGAGAATTCCCTCAGCCAGCACGCCGTCATCGGAGACGCCCCGTTCCGAAGGCACATAAACCCCCGCCGCGCCCGAGTTGTAATCGACGGCCGGTGACCACACCGCCTCGCCCACGGTTGGGCTCGTCACACAGGCGATTTGGTTTTCCAGTGCTCTGGCCCGAGCACCCGTGCGGATGCGGTTGAACCCGGATACGAACTCGGTGCAAGACGGGACCAGCAGCAACTCGATCCCAGCCGCCGCCAAGGTGCGGACCTGCAGCGGAAATTCACTGTCGTAGCAGATTGCGATCCCGATACGCCCGAGCTGTGTTTCAAAGACCCGTAGCGCACCTCCGCCTTCGACGCCCCACTCGCGCTCGAACGGCGTCATGATCACCTTAGTTTGTTCGCCAATTTGACCACTCGGAGTGACAAGCTGCGCCGCATTATAGTAACGGCCGTCGTCGCTCATCACCGGTCCGCTTCCCACGAGAATGTGGACATCATGCCGACGCGCGAGATCGGCGTGAAAGGCGACACGCTCACCGGCCAATTCCGCCACACCCTTGAGCGTTGCCCCAAGGTCAAGTGCCACTTCCTTGCCCAGCGCGGCCGACTGCTCGAGCGCTGCGTACTCTGGAAACACGAGGATCTTGGCACCCGTCGCGGCTCCCTCCGCGACCCACTGGCTGACCTTGTCCTCCCAGTCCTGCAGCGTGGAGACCGGGTCGAGCGGGTATTGAGCCGCAGCAACTGTCACACTCTCCGGTGCCGTCATGTCAGTGACTTCGTCCAGAACTGCAACTGCTTCATGGTTTCTTCCGGCTGGTCGATGTCCTTCCAGGCGTATTCGGCTATGAGGCCATCGGCCGGGCTGTAGCCGCGTTTCTTCCAGAAACCGTCAAGCGGTCGGTAGTTCGCCGGTTTCAGGGGATGATCGTCAGGTCGGACGACACGACAGAATGTGGCCACCTCAAATCCGCCCAGTCGGCGTGCTTGCGCCTCACGCTCGTCAAAGAACTTGTGGCCGACACCTTGTCCTCGATAGTCCCCGATCAAAACGGATTCACCACAATAGAAGACCTTGCTGATGTCGTATCCGGCGGTTTCGAAAGGCACGATGAATTCCTGATCGGACTCGGCCATTGGCGAGGCGGTTGATGCGCCAACAATGGCATCCCCATCACGAGCCACAACGCAAACCGCTCCCTTGGCGGCAATGAATTTGGCCAGATACTCCCGCTCGTAGTCTTCAGACCCGTCATAAAGATAAGGCCAATCGCGAAACACCGCGATGCGCAGCCGCGCCAGATCCGGCAGAACATCCTTCAATGCGGGCCCGGTTACCGCCTCGACACTCAGGCTCATGTGCGTGGCTTCTCCATTTTGTTGTCATCTCCCACCACGATGACGGTTGGCTGCCAGTCTCGGGCCTTGGCCTCTTCCATCTGTGCGTAGGCACAGATGATCAGTTTGTCGCCGACGCATGCCAGCCGTGCTGCGGCGCCATTGAGGCCGATGACGCCAGAACCCGCGCCCGCCTCGATGACGTAGGTCGTAAAGCGGTTGCCGTTATCGATGTTGTAGATCTCGACTCGTTCATTGACGATAAGGCCGGTCGCTTCGATCAACTCCTGGTCGATCGAAATGGAGCCTTCATAGTGAAGGTCACACTCAGTGACGGCTGCTCGATGCAGCTTGCATTTGAGGACAGTGAGCAGCATTGAGCAATAGGACTCCTAAATAGCGTTCGCCGGTATGATCGAGGTCTGTCTGGCGCCTTCAGCCAGCGACTTGAGCAATCCAATCGGTGAGGTTGTAATAGGTGGTAACGCGAGCAATCTTACCGTCCCGAATAGCGAAAAACGCGCCCGCCGGAAGCTTGTATGTCTGGCCGGTGGCATCAGGCAGACCGGGCTCGGTCTCAAGGTATTTGCCCGAGACGTTAAACTCGGCAGCTGCCCGTGTCCCGTCCTTGGAAACCAAGACCGCGATATCGTCCAGCTTCTCCTCATAGTGGTGCCCCATGCGGGCCAAGAACGCTTTGAACTTCTCCTTGCCGTGGCGCCGTTCACCTTGGTTGACATCGTGAACAATGTCGTCGGTGAGGCAATCGATAATGGCTTCGGTGTTGGCGCCGTTGAAGGCATCATAATAGCGGCGGATCAGGGCGGCGGTGGCCTGCCGGGTGGTGGATTCTTGGGACGACTCGCTCACCGGCGATCTCCTCTTTCCTTGGCGCTGATGGGGTAGCTCTGTGGACCGCCTTGATAGCAAGCGCCGTGCGTCTGGCCAAGCCACCACTTGCTCTTGGCGCGAGCACTCGCTAATCCAAAAAGCCCATGACCCAACAAATGCAACATCCGAAGCCGGACATCGTCGTCGCTGCGCTCTACAAGTTTACCACGCTGCAACGCTTCGAAGCGCTGCGCGAACCCTTGCAGCGGACCTGCGATGGTGCTGGTGTCATGGGCACGCTTTTGCTCGCCCACGAAGGTATCAATGGCACGATCGCCGGCTCCCGAACCGGAATTGACCGGGTGCTCGGCCACATTCGCGCTCTTCCGGGTTGCTCTGAGCTGGAGTGGAAGGAGTCAACCGCCACCGGGATGCCCTTCAAGCGCATGAAAGTGCGGCTCAAACGGGAAATCGTCACCATGGGCGTCGAAGGAATCGACCCCAATTCCACGGTCGGCACGTATGTCGCACCCGACGATTGGAACGAATTGATTTCCAGGCCTGATGTCGTCGTCGTTGACACGCGCAACGACTATGAATTCGCGATCGGCAGCTTCGAAGGCGCTGTAAACCCGAAGACCAAGTCATTCCGCGAGTTCCCTGGCTGGGCGCGCCAGAACCTCAAACGAGACAACCGCCCAAAGGTCGCGATGTTCTGCACGGGGGGTATTCGATGCGAAAAGGCGACCGCGTTACTCAAGGAAATGGGTTTTGACGATGTCTATCACCTCAAGGGCGGCATTCTGAAATATCTGGAGGAAACTCTGGCTGAGAACAGCATGTGGCAAGGTGAGTGCTTCGTTTTTGACGAGCGCGTTTCCGTGGGTCATGGGCTGCGGCCTGGTCCTTACCAGCTCTGCTCAATCTGCCGCACGCCGTTTCATTCAGGTGATGCCGCCGGCGGGTACGCAAGCCACCCCTGCCCGGACTGCGAGGAGCGGGCGGATGCCGCCAAGAAGAAGGCCGCGGGCGAACGCCAGCGCCAGATCGACTTGGCGGAAAGGCGCGGACAAGCGCACATCGGCCCGAAGCGGGGGTAGGGCCAGACATGGTCACGTTGTCTTGAGGTTCTCTGGAAGATCGTGCTTGGAGCGCCATCTGCACATCGCAAGTGCGCACGCATAAAAAGAACGGACCAACTGAGATGATCGAGCTGCATTACTGGCCGACCCCGAACGGCCACAAAATCACTATTTTCCTCGAAGAGACCGGGCTGCCCTATGAGATCAAGCCCGTCGACATTTCCGCCGGCGATCAGTTTAAGCCGGATTTCCTTAAACTCTCGCCCAACAATCGCATGCCCGCCATCATCGATCACGCGCCTGCCGATGGTGGTGAGCCGATAACAGTCTTCGAATCCGGCGCCATCCTCGTCTATCTGGCGGAAAAGACGGGCAAATTCCTGCCGAAAGAGACACGCGCGAAAAAAGCGGTCCTGGAGTGGCTTTTCTGGCAAATGGGCGGTCTTGGACCTATGGCCGGCCAGAACCATCATTTCGTGCAGTACGCGCCCGAGAAAATCCCCTACGCCATGGACCGCTACGTCAAAGAGACCAATCGTCTACATGGTGTCCTTGAGCGGCGGCTGAAGGGACGTGAATGGCTTGCCGACGACTACTCGATTGCCGACATGGCGGCCTATCCGTGGGTGGTTCCCTGGAAGGCGCAAGGCCAGGACCTTGACGCTTTCCCTAACCTTCGGCGCTGGTTTGACGCCATGCGCGCGCGCCCGGCTGTCTTGGCTGCTTACGAGAAGGGCAAACCGTGGAGCAGCCGACCCGCTGTGACCGACGAAGGCAAAAAGCTCTTGTTTGGTCAAACGGCAAAAACCTGTAGCTAACATCGGCTTGCGCGGGTGTTCGGGTGAAAGCCAGGTTGCCCGCGCCTGCCGCGTGTGCTTCCGTCCCGGCAAAGCAGGGATCGGATGAGCATATGACAGGAACCCAGGACAAATACCTTGTGGCCGCCAAGCAGTTGGCTGAGGACCTCAGCCAGCATCTCGAGTTAGATGCGTCCGTTCGCCTTTGGGACGGCACGCTCGTGCCACTTGGCTCCGAGGTGAAAAGCGATCTTGCGATTACGATTGCATCTCCTGGGGTCATAACGTCTTTGCTGAGGCGTCCTTCTCTCGATCGGCTCATCCGTCACTACGCGCACGGGCAAGTCGGTTTTGAAGGCGGCACGCTCATCGACCTCGGCGCGCAGCTGGCCGATGGAGGCAGTCGCAAAAAACTAAAAAAGCTGAAAAAGCGGCGGCTTCTCAGTCAACTCTGGCCGTTCCTTGTGGGGCCGTCCGAGAAGCCTCAACGAAGTCGTGATTACACTGGCGATGAGGGCGGAGAAGGCCGCGAGAAGGCCGAGAACAAGGACTTCATTAAGTTCCACTACGATGTTGGCAACGACTTCTACAATCTCTTCCTCGATCCCAACATGCAGTACACCTGCGCCTACTTCACCGACTGGAACAACACCGTCGATCAGGCGCAGCACGACAAGATGGAGATGATCTGCCGCAAGCTTCGTTTGAAGCCCGGTGACCGGTTGTTGGATATCGGCTGCGGTTGGGGCGGGCTGTTGTGCTATGCCGCCGAGAACTATGGCGTGCAGGCGCACGGGATAACGCTGTCCGAAGCCCAAATTGAATATGCCAGCAAATGGGCCGCCGATCGCGGCCTCTCCGACAAGGTGACCTTCGAAATCCGCGACTACGCCGACCTGGAAGGCACCTTCGACAAGATTTGTTCGATCGGGATGTATGAGGCGATCGGGATCTCCAATATCGATCTCTATTTCAAATCCGTTCGTCGCGTTCTGGCCGAAGATGGCCTATTCCTCAATCACGCCATCTCGCGCCGCGCCAAGCGCAAGAATAAGCGCTTCTCCGCTCGTGCCGAGCAGCGCGCGCTGCAAAAGTACATCTTCCCGGGCGGCGAGCTTGACGACATCGGTCATACCATCATGGCGATGGAGCAAGCCGGTTTCGAGATCCACGACGTCGAGGGTTGGCGCGAGCATTATCAGTTGACCACCAAGATTTGGTGCGAGCGCCTGACGGCTCGCCGTGAGGAGGCCATCGCACTCGTCGGTGAGGAGACGTACCGAATTTGGGTTGCGTATCTGGCTGGGTGTTCGCTGGCCTTTCAGCGTGGCGCGGCGCGGCTGTTCCAGACGTTGGCCTCGCATAACGCCAAGGGCGCTTCACCGTTGCCGCCGACGCGCGCCGACCTTTACCGCTGAGCCCTGTTAGCGAAAGCCAGAGCGGAGCGGGCGGCGCCAAAATCAGCACACGATTTATGGATTTGTTAAGACTGTTTTTATGGGCCGGGAGTTACGGTGCGCATTCGAAGAAGCGCAATTGCATTAGGCACGCCTAAATGTCCCACGAACGCCGCCTTATCCGCTTTGCCAGCATCAGCGGCATCGATCGCAAGGAGCTGCCCATTGCTGCGGAAGTCTGGATAGACAGCATAAGTCAGAGCAACTGGGCCGACCGGGAAATCCTGAAGCTGTCCAACGTTTGTTCGCGTTATATGCGCGACCCGCAGCCCAAGTCGGTTGCCTTGCGCGTGATCGAACAGACCGCCGGGCTCGACCGGGGCAAAATCGATAACTGCCTACGCCTCATGGTCCTCTACGGCGCTGTCGAAACCTATGACTGCGGCGGAGAGTACATGCGTGCGTCGCTCTACCTCACTTACCTGCAGCGCCTCCGCGTTCTTGAAATACGCCGCCGTTTCTGCGAACTGCACCCGGAAAACACCCCCCGCGCCCTGCCGTGGCACAAATCGGAAGTGAATTGGCTGCCTCAGACCGTCCCCGCCAAAAAGGAGGAGGACGAGGCCGAGACCGTTGACGCCGACACGCCGCAGGCCTTGGCGGCAGGCTCGCGGTAAGCCGCTCGCGCCTTTTCCCCAACGGCGGTGCCCCACTGTTGCCCGTTGGTTGCAGGCAAAGGCGCAAGCTGTGCTATCGGTCCGCGCTAATGCCCGTTCAAACGGCCTGCAGGTGGTACCGCTAAATGTCGCCCGCTCTTATCGTCAGCCTTTCCATTGGCGCCCTTGTCTATGCCTTGGCGCTGATTTTCATTCTGCGTCGCACGGCCGGCCATGCCACCGAAGGCAATCTTGCCGAGTACTTCGTCTCTGGCCGCAACGTCGGGCTTGGCACGGCGATCGCGACGTTGGGCGCCACCGAGATCGGCCTTATCACTATCGCCTACAACGCTCAAAAGGGCTTCAATGATGGCTTCGCTGCCTTCCACATCGGTGCCGCCGCCTTCGTCGGCTGCCTCGTTGTCGGCCTGACGGGCTTTGTCGTAGCGCCTCTGCGCCGCACAGGTGTGCTCACGGTTCCAGAGTATTACGGTCAGCGATACGGCCAGGAGGTCCGCGTCTTTGGTGCCGTCGTCATGGCGCTGGGCGGAATTCTCAACATGGGGCTGTTTCTCAAGGTGGCGGCTCTTTTTATTGTCGCCCTGCTCGGCCTGGAAGGCGGATCGGCGAGCGTCAACGCCTTGATGGTCGTGTTACTCGTCACGGCTGTCGCCTACACCGCTTATGGTGGCATGCGCTCGGTGATCGCGACGGATGTTCTCCAGTTCGTATTGATTATCGTTGGGCTCTCTGTCGCGCTGGTCGTTGTGCTTCAAGTCGTGCAATGGGATGAGGCCGTGCGCGCCGTCAGCCAGACGAAGGGGCAGGCTGGTTTTGATCCCCTGGCAGCGGAGAGCTTCGGGCTGACTTATGTCCTATGGATGGTGTTGGTGGCCGGCGTCGTTTCTTCTGCGATATGGCCGACCGCCTTGTCGCGTGCGCTGTGCATCAAGGATGAGCCGACAGTCCGCCGCGCCTACCTCATTTCATCGCTGGTCTTCATGGGGCGCATGGCCCTGCCGGCGTTCATCGGCGTTCTGGCG
>JARFQY010000245.1 GCA_029287535.1 Filomicrobium sp. | reverse complement strand
GGGAAGGAGCGATTTGCGTACGGGGAATAGCTGGCGGCCGGCAGTCCGCTCTCCGCAGCTTCCTCGGTCGGGACGACCTGGGCAGTAGCAGCGGAGGAGGCAAGCAATACGGACAACGCGATCGAGCAAGAAACACTCTTCTATTAGCATAAGGCCTTTGGAAATTAATGATCGTAATTCTCGATAGTCTGCCCCAAGTTGAGATGGCTGTCATTCACAACCTAAGCCTCACGGTTCCAATCGCAGTGTTCGGCTAACCGCGGTTGGCAACTCGGACTGGTCGCACTGTTTCGGCCGGCCGTCGACAAGACCTGCTCGGCACGGCCCATGGATTTTTTAAGATCGATCTTCAAAGGACAGGAGGAGCCATTTTCGCGACGCAGATATTTCTCACCTGCACTGCGGAATCCAATTGCCTTGCGTTAGGACCGGACTGATGCGCCTGGAAACACAAGCGCACCCTGACCCGGCACTCAGTTACGATTGACTCTCGACGAGACAGGGTGCGCTGGCGTGCAACGTCGCACTAGAGGCCGTTCTCCTTTAGGTACTTCAAAACACCGGGGTGTATGCGTGAGGCGTCTGCGGAGGTTTTTGTATTCTGGAGTGTGGTTTCGCGGGCCTGAGGCAGGCGGGTGACGAGAGCGTCATGGCCCGTGTGGAGCGCGCGGGCAACCTTGTAGGCGACTTCGTCGGGTAAGTCGGGCCGGGAGAGAATGAAGCTCCAAACACCGATCGAATTCACATCGTCCTTCTGACCGGCATAGGAACCAGCTGGGACCGTCATGGCTTTCAGAAAGTCATGTTTTGAAGTCACCTTTTCCACTTCCTCCGGAGTAAAACCGACAAAACGGCCTCCGGTCTTCATAACCCTGGTGAATCCTGGCCAGCCAATGCCCGCGCCCCAGAAGGCCGCAACCTTGCCGTCAATCACGAGTGGAGGACCATCGCCTGCCTTTTGCAGGAAGGTCCCCTTGAAATCCTTGTCCCGGTCAAGGCCCAGTCCGTCCATGATGTAACGTGCCATCAAGGTCAGACCGGACGTACGCGTCCCCCATGCAACCGGCTGACCGACCAGATCGCGGACGAACCGTGCGGCAGAGGCATCCTTGACGACAAACATGCCGGGGCTGGAGTAAATCGCGGCAATAACCTTGAGCTTGACGGGTGGGCGGCCAATTCCGGCGAAGGCCTCATGGGCCGCCACGCCCTGAACCAGGGCAAGATCGAACTTTCCCTCCTCGAGTAGGCCGATGTTTTCAAGGCTGCCCTTGGTGTTCTGCGTCTCGACCTTGAGGGTCGGATCGGTCTCGTTGATGACCGCCGCGGCATTGTCACCATAGAGCATAAAGCCGCCGCCAGGCGTTGCGGTCGCCAAGGACACAGGCGTCGGTTCAGCGAGCGCAGGTGTCGCTGCAATACTTGCCCAGACCATGACTGTCAGGATTGGTAAAATCAATCTCATTGTGCGTATCCCATTAGCAGACCGCTGCACTATCCACCGCGCCCGGACGCGACGTACTTGCCCGTCCCTTCCGGGGATAGACTATCAATGTAGGACAACAGGTCGATGATTTCGGTGGCGGAGAAATCAAACGCCGGCATCTCGTCATGCCCTTCGACGGTCCCGGTCGTGGTTGCCTCAACCAGCATCTTGATCGGGAACCGCCTATGGAGGTCGCGAAAGGACGAGTTGCGATTGATGCGCGTCGGGCTCACGTCAGCCCTCCCGATGGCGTGGCATGCGGCGCAATGTGCCGCCGCGAGGGCCAGACCCCGCTGGAGGCGCTCGTCTTCAGCGCCAGCTTCGGCCTTTGCCGATGCGGCCATAACGGGCGAGACCGTGACAACGAGCGCCAACAAAACAGCCGGCCAGTGACTGGTAGACATGATGTAAGTGACCCATATTCGTTAGACGCCTGATGGCTTGATTGTGATGGTGACCTATGCGTATCGGAGTACCGAAGGAAATCAAGGTTCAAGAGTACCGTGTCGGACTGCTCCCCGCCTCCGTGCGTGAAGCGGTCGCGCATGGGCACGAAGTGTTGGTCGAAACCGCCGCCGCGGACCGATTGGGATTTACCGACGAGGACTTCAAAAGAGCCGGCGCCCGCGTTCTTGACAGCGCCCAGGCGGTGTTTGGCGAAGCCGATATGATCGTCAAGGTGAAAGAGCCGCAGCCGGTCGAGATTGCCATGTTGCGGCCAGGGCAGATCCTGTTCACTTATCTTCATCTGGCTCCCGACCGTGCACAAACTGAAGGCCTTATCAACTCAGGAGCCACCGCAATCGCCTATGAGACTGTGACCGATACCCGTGGCCGCCTGCCTTTGCTGGCTCCAATGAGCGAGGTGGCGGGCCGCATGTCGGTGCAGGTCGGTGCGCACTGCCTGGAGATGGAGCAGGGTGGGCGCGGGATGCTGCTTGGCGGCTTGGCCGGTGTGCCTCCGGCGAAGGTTGTTGTGCTTGGTGGCGGTGTCGCCGGCTCAAACGCGATTCGAGCGGCCGTGGGCCTTGAAGCCAATGTCACCTGTATCGATGTCAGTATCCAACGCCTTTACGAACTCGACCAGTGGCACGGTGCGGCCCTCGATACCGTTTATGCGACACGCCAAGCGATCGAGGAATACGTCAAGGACGCTGATCTGGTCGTCGGCGCCGCGCTGCAGCCGGGAGCGTCCGCACCCCGCATCATCAGCCGCGAACTCGTCGCGGACATGAAACGCGGCTCCGTGATCGTCGACATATCCATCGACCAAGGCGGCATCTCGGAAACCTCGCGCCCGACAACACACGCCGAGCCAACATATGTCGAGGAAGGGGTGGTTCATTATTGCGTGACGAACATGCCAGGGGCGGTGGCGCGCACGTCAACGCAGGCGCTCAATAACGCGACGTTGCCTTTTGTTCTTGCGCTCGCGGATGGGGGCATGGTGGCAGCATTGCTCGCTAACCCGCACCTTCGCGACGGCCTTAATGTTCATGCAGGCAGGCTGACTCACCGGGCTGTGGCTGAAGCGCATGGAATGCCGTTTGTCGATCCGGAGGAGGCCATTGGAGCATAGGCGGAGACCGGAACAATCTCGCATCGGGACCGTGGTGCGGTCTAAGGAGATGACAACGTGAAGCGATGGTCCATCACCATTGGCAGCGTGAGCGGGATTGTCGTGCGCGTGCACATGACATTCTTTCTGCTGCTGGCTTGGATCGGCGCAATGCTGTGGGTCTACAAGGGACCGGCAGCCGCCGTTGACGGCGTTGTCTTCGTTCTTTTCCTGTTTGCTTGCGTCGTACTTCACGAACTGGGCCACGCCTTCGCCGCCCGCCGTTACGGCATTGGGACTCGTGACATAACGCTGTTGCCGATCGGCGGACTGGCTTCGCTCGACCGCATGCCAGAGGACCCCGGGCAGGAGATCGTCGTCGCGCTTGCCGGGCCAGCCGTAAACATCGTCATCGCGGCCTTGCTCTTCCTGATCCTGGGCGCGCAGATCGATACGGAAGGCATCGAGAGTTTTGGTGCCGGTGCGGAAAGCTTCATCGGCCGGCTTGCAACCGTCAATCTTGTGCTGGCGATATTCAATCTGATCCCGGCGTTTCCGATGGACGGCGGCCGTGTTCTGCGTGCATTGCTCGGGTATGGCATGAACCGGGCAAAGGCAACGCAAATAGCAGCCCGGATTGGACAGGGAATCGCGATCCTGTTCGCGTTTGTCGGCTTCATGGGCAACCCAATCTTGATCCTGATTGCCATCTTCATCTTCTTTGCTGCAAGCGCCGAGGCCTACAGCGCCAACATGCACGACCTCACCCGGGGCCGTCCCGTAGAAGAAGCGATGATCACTCAATTCGAGGCGCTGCCGGAACACGCGTCGCTGGATGATGCCGCCAAACTTCTTCTGGCGACGACCCAGCAAGAGTTTCCGGTGGTCGACGGCAACCATCGCGTACTGGGCTTCGTGACCCGAAAATCCCTGATCGAAGAGCTGCAGACGAACTCGGGTGCGCAGCCGATCGATACGGCGATCGAGCGTGATGTGTGCGCGGTCGGCGCACGGACATCGCTTGAAGAGACGGTTGCACTTCTGGAGCGCAAAGGCGTGCCGGCGGTTGCCGTGGTTGCCGAGAGCGGCCGGCTCATGGGTTACGTGACGCTG
>JARFQY010000233.1 GCA_029287535.1 Filomicrobium sp. | reverse complement strand
TGCGCCCATTGAGAAGGCACAGCGATGAGCACCGAAACACTCAAGAGTGGCCGCCCAACTGCCGGCGGTTCATTCGAAATCTATCTTGCTTGGTCCGACCAGGTCCTCGAAGTGAGCTCCGGCCAAAGCGCTTTGGATGCCCTCCTGCAGGCGGGGGTCCCGATCGAGCCAGGCTGCCGGACCGGCGGTTGCGGTGAGTGCGTGACCGACTACGTCGAAGGGGACGTCATCCATAAGGATGCCTGTCTGAACGTTGATGAACGACAGCATTCCTTCTGTCCTTGCGTTTCCCGCGCAAAAACACGCATCGTGCTTGCCTTGTGAAGTCGGAAAGTCGCTTGAAACGGCGACTAGGAGACGCGGCCGATCTTGATCTCTGCGTCTCAGAACAGCTCCACCTCCCGCCAAAAAAGAAGCGCCAGCGTAAGCCAGCGCAAGGGGTAGGTCGTGCTGACGGGAGTCGTCAGTGCGAATGTCATAGATTTGAACACTGCAAAAGTAAACAATAATTACTGCCAATAAGGCAGTCCCGTGAATCTCTGAGTTGTCCTCAGCCACAGTTCTTGCTAGCTCACGGACGTTGCGGTTCCAAGTCCGAAGGGGGCATGCCATGAAGCCAGGACGCGCAATCATAACTGCGGGCGCCGTGCTGCTTGGGAGCGTCGTTAGCAATCCGCCTGGGTCTCCGCCGGCCTTGGCTTCTGAGCAGCAGGTTGGCTCGTTTCAAAGCCTTTTGGGCTGGTGGAGCGGCCGAGGCTGGCTGGGCTTCAAGGACGGCAAGCGCGAACAGGTCAAATGCCGCGCCACGTATCGGTGGGACAGTGGCGGCGCGCGGTTGCTGCAGGCGGTGCGCTGCGCCACTGCGAGCGGCAAGGTCGACATCAAAAGCGAGATTCAAGAGACAGATGGCAAGCTCACCGGCACTTGGCGTGAACGCACCTACGAGTTTGAGGGTGATCTAAAGGGCGAGATCACGACCGGAGGTTTTCGCGTCTCTGTTTCGGGCAGCGACGTCAAGGCGAACATGACAGTCTTCGTGAAGGGCGAACGGCAAATTGTAGAAGTTCAGTTTCTTGATAACGTGCTGCTGGGATTGTCCGTCGTCTTCAAGAAGGGGTGATCCGAACGCGCCTTGGCGGCTCCTTGCTGCTCGTCTCGGGCGGAGGGGAGCGAAGGGCGGGACGTCAATGGATTCAAGCAGGGTGACGACTTTGCCGGCGCGGTTTCGCGCGGCGACGGGGTTCAGAAAGCGATTGTGTGGACTTTTGAACCGGGCGCGGCTTCTTTTCACTTGATGCGGTTCGCTTTGAGCCCTTCGTGCGCGCCGGCCGGCTTGCCAAGTCTTGAAGTGGCTGGCGGTCGAGGACGGCGAGAAACGCTTCGAAGGCCTCGTCATAAAGTCCGTTGAAGTCAACGACCTCCCGGGCATCTTGACTAAGCTCGGGGCGGCCTAGGAGGGCGCGCACAACTTCTCCAACCGTTGCGTCCCTGGCCGCCTCCGAAAGACGGATGCCGCCGTTTGGCCCCCGAACCGATTCGAGAAACTCAAGCTGCCGGAGAATATTCGAAAGCTTGAGGGCCATCTGTTTGGTGAGATCAAGCTCTTCGGCCACAACAGCGATCTTGACCAGTTCATCACCGGAGTTTTGGCATTGCACCAGGATCCGGATGGCGTCTGATATCTGCTTCGGCACTCTCATCTAAGGCGTTCTCCAACCACTTCTTCGTGTCTCGCCGCTCATGATTAAGCCCCCTGGCGACGGCTTGGCCTAACACTAACAGTACTCCAAAAACTGCCAGTGCCAGAACTATACATCATAACGTTCAAACCTGCCTAATCGACAAGTGCTTTGACGCCAACTGCAAAAGCCGGCCGGGTACCAACAAGCAGTTGATTTCGTGACCCAAGTCACGTGATTTGACCACGCTACCCTATATTATTGGATTGACCGAAGCTATTTGCTGATAAGTATAGTAGACAACTCTCCAATTGCCAGCACACTGTCCTGACCATTGGATCCGCAGCTGTTGCGCGCTTTTCATAAGAGGTGAGTCTTGACAGGGTCCTACCGTCACAAAGAAAACACCTGTGACAACGACGATCATGAACCAGGAGCGCCCGACGGCAAGCGGCGTTGGGCAATCTGGGAGGTTCCAGGCAACCTTCAGTGCTCGATCATCGGCACCTGCCTGTCCCAGTCGGAAATCCTGAAACTGGCTCGCAAGCTTGACCTTGAAATCCAGCCAGGGACCGCTGACTACGACATTCACGCTTACTTTGTCCGAGAAGCCTCCCAGTACGGCAAGATATCGCGCGTCATCCAAAAGGAGTTGGAGCGCCGATTCAGTGGCATGGTACGCCGGGTCGGGCGGCTGTCCGAGGAAGCCGAGCTCGTCGCCCTTTGGAAAGGCGCATATGAATCCGGACAGATACCCGGGGCATACTGGGCGCTGCTCACCCACACTCACGTGCCCCCGGATTTGCGAAAACGTGCCTTCGGCGAAGTCCACATGCTGAGTCACATTCTTGGCCGCACAACCCATCAGGCCGCCCTTAAGGCCTCTGACCTGGGCTCCCGCCTGGAAGAGCTGGAAGATAGGCTCCTGCGCGAGGCCGACCGTCAAAAACGCGCTATCGGGCGGCGTGATCGACAAATTGCGGCCCTCAAAGCCGACCTGTTGGCCGCGCGCGGTGAGCAACAATCGAATTCGGCAACATCGCACAGGGGGGCGCGCGGAACAGGTCGGACCGCGCGATTGCTGCTCTCCCGCGAGCGCGCTTTGATTTCCGCGCGGCAGCGCGCCCGGGATATGGAGGCCCAGAACGCCAAGCTTCAAAGCCGGCTGCAGCAGCTTGAGCGGGACGCACGTCGTGCACGCCTCGCCGCTGGTCGTGATGGCTGTCCTGGGGCTGAAGCCTGCCAGCTCGACCTGCCGCCGCGAAAGGTTCTTTATCTTGGTGGTCGTCCCAATGCCATTGACCGCTTGAAGTCCATAGCTGAACAGACCAATGCGGAGATGTTTCATCATGACGGTGGGATTGAACAAACCGTTGAGCTCATCGACGGACTTGTTACCCGATGCGACGCCGTCTTCTGCCCGATAGAATGCGTCAGCCACGGGGCTTGCGAGCGCGCCAAGGCGCTGTGCCGGAAGTTTGAAAAGCCGTTTGTTCCGCTGCGCTCTTCTGGCGCTTCGAGTTTTAAGCGGGCGCTCATGAGCCTTGAAAGCTAGTTGTCGGAGCGCACCGTCAGCCTGCGAACATCATGTTAGAGTGATCGTTCGACCGTAGTGTGCCGCAAAGGTGCCAGAAACGCTTCGATCCGCCGGTCGTGCCAGGCTTCTTTGCTGTCAGCGCCGTGGAATCCGACGTGGCCACCGCTGCGCACCAGGACGGTTTCGAGATGACTGTTCGGGTTACCCGAGAGCTGTCGATAGGGCTCCGCCGGAATCCAAGGATCGTTCGAGGCATGGATCATGAGCAACGGCACACCGACGTTCGGCGCGTGCCTGATCCCGGCGGTGCGCCGGTAGTAGTCTTCGACCCCGTCAAAACCGTTACGGGGCGCGGTGAAAACGTCGTCGAATTCATACACGGACCGGGACCGGCGGAACACCGCCGCCTCGTTCGGGCTGAGCCCTGCATGGGGGTGCAGGACGTCCCTCTTCATGCGGCGCAAAAGGAATCTCTGGTACAAAAAGTTGCGGGTGTGCATCAAGCGTTGGGCCGCTTGCAGTGGTTCGATGGGCGCACTGACAGTGGCGCCACCAATGATGCCGAGGTGGTCGCAGGGCCGGGCGAGCAAGTTCAGGAGTATATTGCCGCCCAGCGAGTAGCCCACGATAAAGACGCCATCTGCCGGAACAACCGCTGCCAATCCGGAGAGGGCATCGGAGATATCATCCGCGCAGCCTGCATGGTAGTAGCTCCGGCAGGTCGTCCGCGAAACGCCCGCGCCACGCAAGTTGAGCCGGCACACGCGCCGACCGCGTGCAATGTGGAACCTTGCGCTTTCGCGGATGTAGGTGCTCTCGGAACAGCCGGTCAGACCATGGATCAAAACGATCAGCGGCCCCGCGACTGAAACAGGCGGCGTATCGAGATAGGCAACCAGACGGTCGTTGCTTTCGTCGCTCAAGGGGATGAGGACCTGAGTGGTATCACCGCCGAGGTGCTCGGGTCCTGGCATGAACTGGTTTCGCAACGTCTGCAGGTCGCCGCCCCACCATGGGAAACGGTCGTTGAATTCCGTCGGTGACAAGGGCCCATCGGCACTGATCATGATCTCGTCCATCCTCACGCGGTTCAACGAGTTAGGTGATCGAATTGGATTTCGTCACGGCGATGACGCTTTCGGGTGCGGTTCGCAAATCAGGCCTACGTTTGCACTCGCTCGTGGGGTTGGCGAGCGAACGGGACACGCAGCTTGGGCCCCAATGGCTGGTGTCTCAATCTGAACTTTCCCTGATGCCTGGGCGCGCGGCCAGGTTCGCCGACGAGACGTCCGCACCCCTGCCGACATCCAACCCGTGTTCCCGCGCACAAGGGCCGCGGCCGCAGCGGCATCGCCATTGCGCAAAGCCGGCGGTCAACTCGAATTCATCCGCAAACCTTTCTATCTGCCCACGCACCATGGTTCCTTGCAATTGTGGAGCGTCTTCTCCGTCAAAACGTCAATCGAGCGAAGGCATGGGTCGGCAAGCTCATCGGCGACGCGCGACAGGCCGGACTTTTGCTTCACAAGGCTTGCACGCCGTGAGCTTGCCCCGAAAACCTACCACTTGCGGATGCGGTGTTTTCCTTTTGCAATGCAATATCTTGCTGTCCCGCAGCAGGCGGCTTAGCACTGGTGTTATGCGGGCGGTTCGCTATAGTTTAAAGGACACAGCCAGCAGCACGATTCGACACTCGAGGACAGATCAACCGATGCAGGCGCGACCACAGATCTACGCTCAATCCGAGCCGCAAGGCGCGTCCATGTCGACCAAACGTGATCACAACACCGTTTCCATTGCCGTCGCTGACAAGAATCCGATCGTGCGCGCGGGACTATTCGACTACATCGCCCGCGATGAGAGGTTTGTCGTTCGGGAGATGGTCGATAGCGGATCGGAGTTCATTTCCGTGTGCGAGCGCCATCGCATTGAGGTCGGCGTGATCGGTTGGGGTCTACCTGATATGACCGGTGGCGATGTGCTGCGGGCAGTCAAACGCCGCAATCTGCCCACACGCGTTATTGTTTACACGGGTGATTTCAGTCCGGCGGTGCTGCGCGAAGCGGTGAAGAGTGGCGCCTGGGGTGTAACCTCCAAGGCCGATGATCCATTGGTGTTGATTGATACCATCTCCAGCGTCTACCAGGGGCGGATGAGCATCCCATTCGTCGACATCAGTGCGTTGATGAGCGATCCGCTGGAGAACCTGACCGTAAGGGAGAAGGAACTGCTGCGCGCCTTAGCCAACGGCTGGACCAACGAGCAGATAGCGACACGCATCGGAATTTCGCGCAATACGGTCAAGTATCATCTCAAGAACCTCTATGAGAAGATCGGCGCCAACAATCGCGCCATGGCCGTCGCGATGTATCTTTCCAGCGGCCCAGATAGGTTCTAGTATCTGTCGCAAAGCGCCCCATCCGCGATCACCGCGCTGATCTGGAAAGGTAGTAAACTGCCTACCCACCCGGCGCACGCCCTACCCCTTCGGGTAGGAGGTAACGACTAACCTGCTGTTTCCAATTATTTTTCTGATTGCCTGCCGCCTATCCAAACAGGTGGCAATTCCTATCCGCGCGGGTGTTGTGGGGTGTGCGACCAAAGGCCATAAAAATAGGGACGACAGCCGAAGCTAACCCCGGCGCCGGCCGTTCAAAAACTTCGCAAAAATCA
>JARFQY010000108.1 GCA_029287535.1 Filomicrobium sp. | reverse complement strand
AATCATGGCAAGTTTGTTTCTGCTGTCGCGCATGCCGCGAACGAGTTCCTCAAGGAAGGGCTGATTACAGCGTCCGAGAGAGACGAAATCATGTCGGCTGCAGCATCATCATCTTGCGGGAGCAAGTAACCGACATCGAATTGGCTGACTTGTATTGGCGGAGGACCCCTGTCACGTCGACAGGGGTCTCTCAGGAAAAGTAGCCGCTCAGCCCAGGTGGCAAGTGTGGGTCAGAACTTACTACTCATCCTCTTCTGCAATCTTAACTTTTCCGTAAATCTTGACGTTCTATTCCGAGCTCAAAGGCAAGGACGAGCCGGGACTGGACGCCTCGCCGCCTGCTACCTTGCCGGTACCCGCCGCTCAAGCGGCCGCTTTCAGGTTATCGTGAAGCTCTGCTAATCAGCCAGTGGAGGATGATCCACGCGGTTAGTGAAACTAGTAGGTGGTGCTATTGCGCTGCGAAATCGCAAGCGTAAGAGAAGCCAAAACGCCAGCTGCGAAGAGCGCTACAGTCAGCAGAAGTGGCGGGTTGCCCGGTGTTCTCACGTACACCGTAAACGTTGCGTAACATAGAAGCGCAGAGTAGCCGACCGCCGTAAGCGGCAATAGCACAGTGAATGGTCTTGGCGTTTTTCGAATCGAACTGGCGATCATGAACAGAATCGCGAATCCGGATATGCAAGCACCGCTTCCAAAGCCCTTTAAAAGGCCCAAGATCAAGCCCTGAGAGTTCGCGTCCAGGGCGCCCCACTCTTTTTGCAGGGCTTCGGCGTGGTAAGGCATAAACTCGTCCAGCGACAAGTAGAGGCAGCCCAACAAGAACAAACCGAGGCCAACGATAGCGAATAGGAACAGAGAAAATCTGAACAATGTGATCGTGAGTTGCGAGACTTTCCGTTTTGAGCCGTGAACAAACATTCTGAGAATTCGATACCTATACGCCAATTACCAGCGCTTATTTGAATTTCTGAAAGACACGGGGATCTATCGCGGCAGCGCCAAGCATGCCACCCAACAAGGCTCCGGCGATGCCTGGCGTCGCAACGTCCTGGCCCGAGAGAAACAGGCCCGGCACCGGCGTCCGCGCGCTGAGGGCATCGGAAAGTAGACGGCGCGGTGTGGTTTCGATCCCGTAGAATCCGCCTTTCTCATGACCGGTGAAAGATGCCGTAGCGAGCGGCGTGCCGAGCTCACAATGGACGATGAATTGTTCGAGCGCCGGGAACTTCGCTGAAAAGAACGCCATGAGTTTCGCTTCGACGTGCTGCGTGAGCAAACGCCACTCGTCGGCGCGGGTTTCGGCCCCGCCGGCGGAAAACGGAGCCACATCGGACCAGTCCGCCCAGACGAATGCCTCGCCGGTATGCCGCTTCGACGGTCCCGGGTCGTGCAAAGGGTCCTTTAGCGACGGGAATGAGATGAACATCCAGGGAATCGGCTCGTCGCCGGCAGGTGACCAGATAATGTCGTTCGTATTCCAGCTCTCGTAGAACCAGTGGTTGGCACGCGTTGCGCCATGTCGGGCAATATCACCCTCGAAGCCGAGAAAGATTTCGAAGTGACACATCGACGGTTTAAACGTGCTTATCTCTTGGGCCCAGTCCTGCTGACAAATCTCCTTCGGCAGCAGATGCCTGATGGTCCCATCGGCTCCAACAGCCGAGACGATAACCGGCGCACGAAACTCCTCACCTGAACTTGTGCGCACACCGACGGCTTTGCCATCTTCGACCATGATCGCGCTAACTGGTGTGCAGGCGCGGGGGCTGCCGCCGGCTGCCTCGATCACAGGGACCAAGCCCGCGGCAATCGCAGAGGCCCCGCCCACGGGATAGCGGGCCCCTTCGAGGTAGTGGCCCATAATGAGTCCGTGCATAGCAAAGCTTGCCTCCGTCGGTTTGCCACCATAGGTGCCCCATTGCGCCGACAACACCGCGGCCAGCCGCGGATCGGACACGATGTCGCCGATTACTTCGTGGGTCGTTCTGCCGCACCATCGCTGAATCTTGTTTCTGTTCCACCATCTGTGCGCTGAGCGGAACGGTTCAGGCATTGCCCGCTCGGTGCTGACGATGCGCATCGCTTCCTCTGCAGAATGCAATGCTTCGAAATACGTGTCGATATCTGCAGCATGATCGGGGAATCGCTCCTTGAGCTCCGTCTTGTAGGCGTTGGCCGGACGGCCGACAGAGATGTCCAGTTCATCGGGGAAGTGAAGCACGTCATAGACAGTGCCGACCGAGTGAAACTCGATGGTGCTGCCGCTGAGCCAGTCGAGGATCCGCCCGGCAAACTGATCATGACCGAACAAGCCGCAGTAATGGAGTCCGACATCCCACGTGAACCCGTTTCTGGAGAATGTGTGCGTGAGTCCGCCGATCGTCTGCGCCTGCTCCAACAGCAATACCCTGTGATCCAGGCGCGAAAGGGCGGCAGCCGTAGTCATACCACCCATGCCGGAACCTATGACAATGACGTCAAATCCGTTGTCGTCTGATTGATTCTTCATACCAATGCATCCAGATCTACATCAGGGCAACGTCCCCGGCCCCGAGAATTTTGCATTTCTTCCCGAGCGCCTCTACCTCGCGTTTAAATCTCGCGTCATCCGCAACCGCAAACTTCCTTTTCCAAAGAAACGGAACACTGTAGTGACACGGAATAACCAGTTCCGGGTCGATCAGCTCGACAGCTTCAATTGCGTCGTGGACATCCATCGTCCAGGTGTTATGGCCGAGCCCCCCGATCGGGAGCATTAGTACAGTTGGCCGCAGGCTCTCCCAATCGGCCAGAAGCAGCGAGTCGCCGAGATTCAGAATCGATTTGTTCCCGATTGTGATCCGGAAGGCCATCGAACCGAGGCCGACGCGTTCGCCTGGGCCCGGTTTCTGCCTGACTGTGCATCCAAGGAGTGGCACAGCGATGGGCCCATGCACTGCCCTAATCGCCTCAACACTGACGCCATCAAGCTCAATGGACTCTCCAACGTCGAGCGGGTGAAGGTTGTCAAAGGGCACCCAGGACGAAAGTCCCCGACCTCTCGGATCGACAACGAGCGTTTGCCCATCCTGAACCTTCGTCAGACCGGTGCCGCACACGACGTGGGCGCCCGACGCGGCCGCAACACGGTCCGACTGCCAGTGATGGTCCGGGTCACCGTGCGTGATCACGATATGAGTAACTGTCGGCCACTCCTCCTTCGGGATCAAACTCTTGAGAGCTAGAATCCAGAGATTCTGGCCCGGGTCTATTGCGACTTTTGCATTGCCGTCTTCGACCAGAAACGCGTTGTACAGGTAATGAATGATTCTCATGGACATCGACCTCATTGCAATTCTCGGCCAATGTCGGACTCAGTCAATTCTGGGTTGTACTGACGGTGGCGAGTCAAACGACAAAGCGGATCAAGCTGCTATGGATTTCGCTCGCTAAACCGTCGTCCCTGATCAAACGTCTGCTTTGTGGTTTGGGAAAGTTTCGGTTGCAACAATCAAGACACTCAGGCGGATCTATTCGAAAAGCTTTCAGTCGCTCGCAACGCCGAGGTCTAATCCAATCTTGCCCCCTGCCCCATCTGGCAGACCTTAATTTTTGCCGAGAAATTGGCCCCACCTCGTCCACAAATCGTGGCAAACGAACTCCTCAGTTACAATTATCCAATGACTGTAAAAAAGAAAGATCAGATTCGAGCGTTGCTGAAGAGCATCGAGACCGGGGATCCTGTGCCGGTCGCCGTTGTCAATGAAGCCAAATACATTCAGCACAACCCCCAGACCCACGAAGGCAGCGAGGGCTTAGCTGACCTATTCCAGCGTCTGTCCAAAACGGGCCCTAAGGTGAATGTTGTACGCGTCTTTGAAGACGACGATTTTGTCTTCGGGCATACGGAGTACGATTTTGCGACTCGCAAGATCGGTTTCGAAGTCTTCAGATTTGAAGACGGCCAAGCTGTGGAGCACTGGGACAACATTCAGGAGCGACAAGGGCCTAATGAATCGGGCCGATCCATGGTGGACGGACCGACAGAG
>JARFQY010000168.1 GCA_029287535.1 Filomicrobium sp. | reverse complement strand
TTGAATTTGCCTGCGGAGACGATCCACTCCTTCCGGATTTGCTGGTTCAATTGCCAACCTGTTACGGCAATCCCTGGAGCATCGAATAGGGGAACTAACAAACGGACATTCGGCGGTGCCAGTCCGACGGCGCTATTGATGTCATTTCCAAACTTCGTCTCAGCCTTGATCTGAGCAGAAAAGCCCCGAAGACCGAACTTATCGCCGACGATCGTCAGCAGAGCGTCCCCGAAGCCACCATATTCCCACTCGCCTCGATCCTCCTTGCGGCCACCACTTGTTACGCCTTGGTAAAACTGCGTCGTTGAAAGGTCGAGGAGAATACCGCGCTGGGCCAAAGCTGTTCGCGCACCGCGCCAATCTCCAAAAAGAGTTGAGCGCTCGTGCAGGCTCTCGTGGTGTGTAAGTTCCTCCGCCTGAGACGGAAGCGGCAGGCAAAAGTTTTGACTGATGCAGATTAGAGTGGCGAATAGGATTGTGAATCTGCTCATTGTCTGTTGCATCCTGCCGTCGCGAATCATGATGCAAAGCATAACAGTCGCACTATGTGACGTGGCTTTCTTAAGAACCGGCAGCGACCAGGTGTTGCTCTGATATGACAGGAGGAAAAGGCTGCTGCCTTTGGGCCAAGCTGGGCTCGTGTCCGCGCCTCTGCAGTGTCGCAGGAACTAACTCGCGGGTTATCGCGAATTGGCGATCTTCTAGTCCGGATACTCGGAGGGGGACGTTTGCAGAAATAAGTAGGCGAGCTCCTTAGAGATGGCACCGATCCTACTTTTCCCTATGCCGTTTTTCTTGCAGGTCCGGCGTCGGCAGTATCCGTCTCTTGAGGGCTCGCTGTAGGATCGCCTCAACCGCAACGGATGCGACCAGAAAGGCGAGGAAAATCAGGAACGTCTGTGGCTTATTCAGTAGCGTGTAGGTCACCCAAATCGTGATCGCAAAGAGGCAGGCTACAACACTTGTTTGGAGCAGAAGAAGACGGGACCCGGTTGCGTCAATTTTCTTGAGAGCGACTAGGTTCACCAGCATATAGACCATCAGGGACGCTGCGCTTCCAAGCGAGGCAACGGTCGAAAGATCGAAAAGGCAGACCATGATGATGGCAACTGCCGCCGTGAAAGTAAGACCGCGCGTGGTTGCGCCTACCTCTTTCTTCAACCGCGGGGGCAGCATCATAATGGCCCAGTTTTAAGGGGCAGGGACATCTGGCAAGTCTGCTCTGACCGGTGCCATTCATTATGGCCTGAATCGCCTCAAGCGGCTGCGCCCGTATATCAACGACGGCCGTCTGAGTATCGACAACAACGCCGCAGAGCGCGGCATGAGAAGCATAGCTCTCGGGCGGAAGAATTACCTTTTTATGGGCTAGGACAGCGGCGGCAGATCGGCTGCCATTGCCTACACGCTGATCGAGACAGCCAAGCTCAACGGCGTTGATCCGCAAGCCTGGCTGACTGATGTACTTGCCCGTATCGCCGACCACAAGATCAGCAGGATCGACGAGTTACTCCCGTGGCGGAATTGCCAGGCCGAGTGAGCCGAATCGGTTCGCGGACGCTCACTTGAGATACGTGGAGCCCCGCATTCTATTTGCAAAGTCAGCGTTGGGTGGTTGGAAGCTGGTGGCACTTTGCCACCTCCTTGTTGGGACTGGCCTGACCGCCTCGCGCTCCACCCTCCCGCCTCCACGCCTCCGCGCGTTCGCAGGCCACTTCGGTGAGCGCGTTAAGTGCGGCAACACGCTGGGGCGGCGGTATTTCACCGCCCCCTAAGCGAAGGCGCCCTGAAACGGGGCATCCTTGCAACGGGGGTACGTTTCGTACCGTCCTTACAGCGCCGAAAGGGTGTCGGTTTGGCCGACGCCCCTGTACGAATACCGTCGGTTTAACCAACGGAAATCAGTTGGTTTCATGTCGGGGATAGGGTCAGCGGGACCGCTCTGACGGCTAGCAGAGGAAACCAAACAAGAGGGCTTACGGCTTTTGCCAGGGCCAGCGCCCATAGATATCAAGGGTGGTGGTCCAGCCCAGTACCGTGCGAATAGCGACGGTGTAGAGAATCAGGGCCAAGGCCTCGACGGTTGGTGGAGCCACGATCGATTTCAGGATCGTCGCGGCGAGCAGGACTTCGAGCCCGATCAATATCGTCCGGCCGATCTTCATGCGATACGTGCTGTAGGCTGGCGAAATTCCCTCGCTCGACGCCTGCATGATCCATTTCACCGATGAAATCGCGAAGCCGAGAAGCAGCAGGAACGCGGCTGCCAAGGTGATGATCCGCACACCGGCTACAGCAAATGTGTGAACGACTTCATCCATTCTGCATTTCCTTTTCGTCTTGCTCGGGTTGCCAGGGCCACTTGCCCTCAACCTGCAACGCAAGGCTCCAGCTCAGAATCGTTCGCAGTACGACAAGCAGCGCGAGAACGGAAAGCGAATTGACGGTGACTTCTGTTACAATCGTGTCGATGACGTCGGCGACAACGAGCATCTCCAGTGCGATCAGCAATGCGCGCCCGAGTTCTCCGCGAAGGCGATGAAATCCGGTTTCGCGGTCTTCCGCGTTCCACCTGCTAAAATACCGGTAGAGCGCCATGACAAAGCCGATGACGATGACCGCCCCCGCCAATCCTGCGATGATGAGAGAGCCGATCTCGGCCAATGCCTTAAGTTCTTCGATCAAATCGCATGCTCCAACGCGGCGCGGACCTGTTCAATCATGACTGCCCTCCAAAATCGTTGAGCCCGCGCGCACCGGCATCCAGACCGCCGGGCAGGTGAGGATCGCCGCATTCGCGAAGGCTACTGGGCATCCTTGCCCGGAAGGCTCGCTTCATCGGTGACCCAGCCCGGCTGCGACCGCAGGTAGACCCTCGCGTTGGGCGGCAGTTCGGACCGCCTGTCCATCGCGCCGGTGCGGACGCCATAGCGCTTCGGCCCTTCGACGTTGGCCGCGTAGAGATGGGTCCCGCAGGTTCCACAGAACGCCTGGATCCTCTTGTTGCCGTTGTCGCCGATCTTAACGTACTCAGCCGGTTTTCCAGCGGTGACCCTGAAGCCGTCATCGGCGACGAGCGCGTTCACGTGACAGGTCCCGCCCGTCATCTTCTGGCAATCGGTGCAGTAGCAGACGATCACCTTGTCGGGGTCGACCTCGGCCTCGTAGGTG
>JARFQY010000154.1 GCA_029287535.1 Filomicrobium sp. | reverse complement strand
CTTGATCTCATCAAACAGGCCGCTGGTCGCATCCCCATCCTGGGCGTCTGCCTCGGACATCAATCGATCGGCCAAGCCTATGGAGGCAAGGTCATCCGCGCGCCCCTGCCTATGCACGGAAAACTTTCCACCGTCACGCATGATGGCGCCGGCATCTTCGAGGGGCTTCCAAAGAGCTTCGAGGTGACCCGTTACCATTCCTTGATCGTCGAAAAATCCTCTTTGCCGGACTGTCTCGCAATCACCGCCCGTTCCGACAGCGATATCATCATGGGCCTCCAGCACAAGGAACACCCGGTTCATGGGGTCCAATTCCACCCCGAGAGCATCGCCTCCGAACATGGCCACGACATCCTGGCGAACTTCCTCCAGCTCAGCGGGTTCAAGCGCCTCAAGAAAGCCCCTGCGACCCCGCACAAAGCCGCCTGACTAGACGTCGGCAAGCGGTCCGAAAAACGATGCAAAACGACACCACCATTCTCGCCTTTCTCGATCGCGCAGCCCGCTCGGAAATCTTCGACGAAGAGGAGATCGCCGAAGCCCTCCAGGCGTTGATGAGCGATGAAGCAACCGACGCCCAACGTGCCGCCTTTCTCATGGCCTTGCGGGTTCGCGGTGAAACCCCACCCGAAATCACTGGCGCTGCCCAGCTTCTGCGGGATCGTATGGTGCCCGTCGACATACCGCCAGGCGCCGTTGACATCGTCGGCACGGGTGGCGATGGCCACGGAACCTACAATGTCTCGACCTGCGCCGCGATTGTCGCCGCTGGCGCTGGAGTAACGGTGGCAAAACACGGTAACCGCTCGGTGTCCTCAAAGTCAGGCGCTTCCGACGTCCTTCAGGCGCTGGGCGTCAAAGTCGACCGGTCCGCCAGCGAAGTCGCCGATACCATTGCCAAGGCTGGCATTGGCTTCATGTGGGCGCCGATGCATCACCCCGCGATGAAGGTCTGGGCGCCCGCCCGTGCCGCGCTCAAAACCCGGACCTTGTTCAATCTGCTGGGCCCTATTGCCAACCCCGCACGCGTGACACGTCAAATCGTCGGCGTCTTCGCCCCGCATTGGGTGGAACCCATCGCCGATGCACTCACCAACCTTGGCGCCGATCACGTTTGGGTCGTACATGGCGCTGATGGCTTGGACGAGCTGACGACCACCGGCCCCACCACCGTCGCTGAATTGAGGGAAGGTTCTGTAGCCGTGTTCGAAGTCACGCCGGAGCAAGCTGGCCTGCCGCGGGCCAGCCTCGCCGATCTTCAAGGCGGCGACTCTCAGACAAATGCCAAGGCCATCCTCGATGTCCTTGATGGAAAGAAAGGCCCGTTCCGCGACATCGTACTGCTCAACGCCGGAGCCGCCCTGATCGTCGGCGAACGCGTCGCCTCGATTACCGAGGGCGTCGAGCGCGCCGCACGCGCCATCGATACCGGCAGGGCCAAAGCCACACTTGAAAAACTCATCGCCGCCACAAACCAACCCAGTTCAGCCTAGCGCGGGCAGATCAAGGCTCTACAGCGACCGGCAAAGTTAGCGTATACCTTTCCCATGTCCGACATCCTAGAGAATATCACCGCCTACAAGCTGAAGGAAGTGGCTCAAGCCAAACAGCAAGAGCCGCTCCAGATCATTGCCGAATATGCCCGCAGCGCACCCCGCGTACGGCCCTTTATCGGCGCTCTGAAGCAGCAACACGCCGCCGGCAGACCGGCACTCATCGCCGAGATCAAGAAGGCCAGCCCCTCCAAGGGCCTGATCCGCGCTGACTTCCAACCTCCCGCGCTGGCCGCGGCCTACCAGGCTGGAGGCGCTGCGTGTTTGTCCGTTTTGACCGATACGCCCTCTTTTCAAGGCGCACCCGAGTTTCTCAAAACCGCGCGCGCCGCCTGCCTGCTTCCGGTCCTGCGCAAGGATTTCATGCTTGATACCTACCAGGTCGTCGAGGCCCGCGCCTGGGGGGCCGATTGTATTCTCGTCATCATGGCCCAGCTCGACGACACGACCGCTGCAGACCTTGTCAGCGCCGCCCATGACTGGGGCATGGACGCCCTTGTCGAGGTTCACGACGAACACGAGCTTGAGCGCGCCCTCAATCTCACCAGCCCGCTCATTGGCATCAACAATCGCAATCTCAGAACCTTTGAAACCAACCTGGAGACAACCGAGCGCCTGGTCCGCACAATTCCAGCCGACCGCATCCCCGTGTCCGAAAGCGGTATCTTCACCAATGCCGACGTCGTCCGTCTGCAGGGCGCAAACGTCAACACGTTCCTGGTCGGTGAGAGCCTCATGCGCCACGAAGACGTCGAAGCCGCAACACGAACCCTGCTCGGGGCCTAAAATCCATGAACAAACTCTCCCATCTCAATGAGCGCGGTGAAGCCCGTATGGTCGATGTCACCGGCAAGGACGTGACGTCCCGCACGGCGGTCGCCGAAGGTTTCGTCGCCATGGCGCCCGAAACGCTTCAGCTGATCCAGACTGGCGAGGCCAAAAAGGGCGACGTCTTGGCCACCGCGCGCATTGCCGGCATCATGGCCGCCAAGCGCACCCACGAACTGATCCCGCTTTGCCATCCACTGCCGATTACCAAAGCGCTGGTCGAGTTTGAACTCAGCGATGCCCCCGTAGGAGTGCGCGTCACATCCGAGGTCAAAGTCACCGGCCAGACTGGCGTTGAAATGGAGGCTCTGACGGCTGTTTCCGTCGCTTGCTTGACCATCTACGACATGCTGAAGGCCGCCGACAAAGGCATGCGCTTCGATGGCATACGCCTCATCGAAAAGACCGGTGGCCGGTCCGGCCACTACCGCGCCGATGCCGGGCCGCAATCATGAAGAACGCGCTGACGGTCGACGAAGCCTTAGCGCGCGTTCTCGCCGGCGCTGAACCGACACCAAGCGAGGATGTCGGACTCCTCGAGGCCGTCGGCCGGACCATCGCCGAACCTCTCGTTGCACGCCTCACGCAGCCGCCCTTCGATGCCTCCGCCATGGATGGTTATGCGGTACGCAAGGCGGATGTCGACGACCTGCCTGTCAGCCTCGACATAATCGGCGAAGCCGCCGCCGGTCATCCGTTTGCCGGCGCCATTAAGCAGGGCCAAGCCGTGCGTATTTTCACCGGAGCCCCACTGCCGGCCGGTTCCGATGCCATCATCATCCAGGAGAACACCGACCGCGACGGTAATACCGTTCACATCAAGGACGGAGACCCCGACCCCGGCCATGTCCGCCCCAGCGGTGGTGATTTCTCGGCGGGCCAAAAAATCATACCGCCCGGCACAAAGCTGCTCCCGCGTCACATCGCTCTGGCGGCCGCCATGGGGCACAACAAACTCAAGGTCCATCGCAAACCCGTGGTCGCAATTCTCGCCACCGGTGATGAACTCGTCGAGCCGGGCACGACACCGAAGCCCGGTCAGATTGTCGCCTCCAACGGCTATGCTATCGCGGCGATGGTCGAAGCCGCTGGTGGCAGCCCCAGACCGCTCGGCATCGCCGGCGACACACTGCCGGACCTGCAAACCAAGCTGGCCCAGGCCGGAGATGCAGACGTCGTCATCACCATCGGTGGCGCCTCCGTTGGCGAGCATGACCTGGTCGAAAACGCATTGACCAGCTCCGGCTTTGAGCTTGATTTCTGGAAAATCGCCATGCGCCCCGGCAAGCCGCTCATGTTTGCCCAGCGCGCATCGCAACGAGCAGTTGGTGTGCCGGGCAATCCCGTCTCGGCCATCATCTGTACCCACATTTTCGTGCGTCCCCTCATCGCCGCCTTGAGTGGCAACGGCCACAACGCGACAATCCCCCGCGAGGCCCGCCTCACCACACCGCTCGAACGCAATGGCCCGCGCCAGCACTACATGCGCGCCAGCCTTGAGCGCACTGCCGACGGAGATGTCGTGACACCTGCGGAAAGTCAGGATAGTTCGCTACTTTCCGTACTCGCCAAATCGAACGCCTTGATCGTTCGCGCGCCCGCTGCGGCCGCATTGCGGGCTGGTGAGAAAGTCACAGTCCTGCCAATTGATTTCTGATTAGGTTGCATAAGGTTGCAGAACGCGCCATGAACAGTTATGGTACGTTCATGTTTTGTACAAATTCGCTTTCCCCGGAGACTTGGCAGCAGGGAGCTTGAGGCCGAGATGCTGACACAGAAGCAAAAGGATCTCTTGCTGTTCATTCATGAACGGCTGCAGAAAACCGGCGTCCCACCCTCCTTCGACGAGATGAAGGACGCGCTCGAACTCAAATCGAAGTCGGGCATTCACAGGCTGATCACGGCGCTTGTCGAGCGCGGTTTCATTCGACGCCTCCCGCACCGTGCCCGTGCCATCGAGGTTATCAAATTGCCGGAAGGCGGTGACGGGCCGCCGTTGAGCCTCGGCAGTGAACTCATAGAAGGGCTGGAACCTAGGATAAGCTCGCCGCCCGCGGCATCACTGCCCGAGCCCAGCATCCTGCAGTCGCAATCCATACCCGTGCCGGTGATGGGACGCATCGCTGCCGGTACACCGATCAGCGCAATCCAGGACCACACTCACGACATCGACTGTCCACCGGATCTG
>JARFQY010000145.1 GCA_029287535.1 Filomicrobium sp. | reverse complement strand
CTCTTGGACAATTTACCGCAGCCAGCGAGACTGATTCCTCTAATCGATCGTGGTGGCAGCTGCCGCGGTGGGCTGATCTCGAAAGAAAAAGCACGAGTGAGGCGGCCTGCCTCACTCGTGCTTGTCCGACCTTCCGCCGGATCGCGTCGCGCTGATGCCGTCTTGGCGAGTATCCAGCGAACCAGCCCAGCGGCTGGCTTGGCGCAATCCTCACGAACAGCGCGCATAACTACTCCCAGAGGTTGTGCTCTGCCAGCTCAGGATCTTTGCGCTCTTCTCTGGCCGCCTCGCAAAAACCGGACGGATCGGGCGCCGCACGCGCAACCTCTCCACCGAGCAGCGTGCCGTAGCTGACGAGCAGGTGCCGCTCGTAGTATTGCTTCTCAGCGTCCGTCATCTCGCCTTCTTGTTCATGTGCCAACTGGCCAAAGGCGGCGACGAACTTCTTTTCGCTGAGTTTGAAGTCTTCACAGACGGCGGCGACGGCGGCTTGGTGTGCCATCAGCTTCAGCTGAACAAACTGCTCGGGTGTCAATTTGCCATCGATGAAATCCATCGCATGCATATTGACGAATTGATCGGTCTTGATGATCTGCTGAGCACTTGACGTGGTCGCCGCCGATGCGCTCAGGGTTGTCAGCAGAACGGCAGCACAACCGATGAATATACGTTTGATCGACATGTTAGGCGTTCCTCTTATCGATAGTACCGGCGTGTCCACTTGCGGGCGATCCGACCGTTCCGGCGGTAGCAAACGCGTTGGCGCGGATAACACGTCACACGCGGCGCCGGGCTGAAAGCGCCACGCCATCTCGGTTGATACCCACCATAAGCTCGATGATATTGGTGGCGGTGATGTTGCGAGCTCGCCGCGAGGGCCGCGGCGCCGAGAATAGCACCCGCAACAATTGCGGCATTGCGGCGGCTGCGGTCGCGCGCATCGGCGCTTGTCGTGCTCTGAACCAACGTCGCCATCAACGATGCGACAAGCAGGCTCGACAGCATTATTCTTCGCATATTCAAGTATCTCCAACTTGTATGTTAGGAAGCAGGATGGCTTGACCGGCCAACCTTTAAGTGAACTCACGCCTAACTGTGGCGAGTTTAAGATTATGCGTGCTGATGGTCAGTGCTTCGCTATTTCGGCAGATCGACCGAACCAGTGACCAATGCAGGAATATCTCCTGGTCGCTGGGATCTGGCTCGCTTTCTTTCCGTTAACGGGCGCCAGTGGCTGAGCAACTTGCCCGCGGCGAAGTCTTCCTTCGAGGTCGGGGCGCCCGGATGCTGAGCGTTGATGAACATTGTCGTCTGATCTGGCGTCGCGATGACACCGGTGATCTCCTGGCCCTTAGGGCCGGTCAGGAAGCGCCGGATCTCACCCGTCTTGGGATCGGTGGCCAACATCTGGTTGTTGCCAAACACCGCGAACCGGCCCTGGTTCTGAACGCTCTCACTTATGTCGGTCTGGACCCACAGCCGCGAGTCGGCATCACATCAGATGCCGTCTGTCATATGCTGGAGACCGAGCGTACTTTTCGTGATTCAAATCAATGCAGGTCCTTTTCGGTTGCCTTGAAGTTGCGCTCTGAGGTCAGTGTCTCCACGGGACAGACGTGGGTACAGAATTGGCAACCTGCAGAACTGCCCACCACAGATAATTCCGATAAGTCATGTCGAATCCACGCGTTGTTCTTATTTCAAGCCCGGTGAAGCCATCGTCGGCGAATAGCCAGTTGGACCGATCCAGCCAAATCATTGATGCCATTCGCCAATCTCTAGATGCGATTTGGGTCGGCTGGTCGGCGACCGGTAGTGATGCAGCGCCAAGAGGCTCAGGCAATAACGAATCTTTGCAGGTGCGCGTGTTGAGCCGTGCGCAAACGACTGCTCTGAGCGCGCAGCTCAACAGCCAAATTATGTGGCCGGCGTTCTACGGCCGAGCCGACCTGATCAACTTCGACAGCGCCGCATACGACCTTTATCAGAATGTCAACAGCCAACTCGCAGCGGACCTTGCGACGTGGCTTGTCGACGGAGATGTAGTTTGGGTGCACGACTATCTTCACGTGCCCATCGGACATGCGTTACGACGAGCAGGCGTAGCCGTCCCGGTCGGCTTTCTATGCCATGCGCCTTTTCCCGCGCCTGACCAGATTACGAACTTGCCACGGCATGAAGAGGTACTGCGCCAGCTCTGCGCCTACGATCTAGCCGGCTTCCAGTCGGTAGATTGTCGCCGGCATTTCGAGGTCGCAGCACAACGCGTTATTGGCGCACAGCGTACCCCTGACGGACTGGTTGGCCCGTTTGGCAACGTCATGACCCGTGTGCAGGAGTTGCCGGGGCGGTCTCGAGACATCGTCAAGCGCGCGCAGTCCGACATCGTCCGTGCAAGCGCAGATCATCTCCGCGAAAGCACGGCCGGGCAGAGCCTGATTGCTTCGTTTGCATCCCTTGATCAGACCCAAGCCATTATCGAGCGGCTGCGCAGCTTCGAAATGCTGCTCACCGAAGCGCCGGAATGGCGGCGTAGGGCATCATTGGTTCAGGCAACACTGCCCCAGCGCGGCTGGCTCCCGGAAGATACTCAGTTGCGCATCGACGTCGAGCGCGCCTTCACGAGTATCAATGGCGAATTCGCTACATTCGGGTGGACACCCATCCACTACTTTCACGAGCCTTTGGACACTGTGCGTCTGATCGCGCTTTGCCGCGACAGTGCGGTGGGGCTATTCACGCCCTTTTCCGAAGGCGTCAGCCTGACGGCAAAGGACTTTATCGCCGCACAACAGTCAGATAATCCAGGCGTTCTGATCATGTCCAATTTGATCAGCGGTGCGGCGCGTCATGATGGTGCACTGCTCGTCAATCCCCATGACAAGGCGGAAACGGCCCATGCGATCCGTCTAGCCCTTTCAATGCCGCGGGCCGAAAGATATGTCCGATGGCGCAAGCTGATGGACCTGCTAGACAAGGAGGACTTGGTCGGTTGGTGTCATGACGTGATTGCCGAAGTGTTGGATGCGAGGGCCTCTAATTCAAGTCGTGCACTGTCATAATCGGACCGATCGACTGACTTGCTAGTTGCTTACGGCACAAAGCAATCGAGGCGAGTGAGTGTCTGCCAGGAGTTCCCCAGGTTCGGTGGACGTCTTAAGAGTATCGAAGGAGGATGTCGCGATCTGCAACATCCGGCGTTGGCGACCCGG
>JARFQY010000088.1 GCA_029287535.1 Filomicrobium sp. | reverse complement strand
CGGCCCCGTTTCCCAATGCAAAACGGGCGGAGACTGCTGCTCCGCCCGCCGTTCCACTGGTGGTGGCCAAATGGCTAGTCCCGTTTTTTACGAGGGACTCCCGGGACCGTGCCCGTGCCGTTGCCGCCCTTGCCCGATGGTTTGTCCTTCTTGCCCTTCGGGCTCGGCAGAGCCTTGCGTGGCGACGCGGAGACGAGGGCGGCCTGCGGCTCGTCCTCATCGACGTCATCGTCACTGTCGTCATCGGAACCGTCATCGACCGACTCAGACTTCTTGATCGATGGGTCGGCTGGGATGTACTCGAAGCCGAGACGGCGATCGTCTTCCTCGCCTTCAACGAGCACTTTCACCGTGCCACCGTTTTCAAGCTTGCCGAAAAGCAATTCCTCGGCGAGCGGCTTCTTGATGTGCTCTTGGATGACGCGGGCCAATGGGCGGGCGCCGAACTTTTCGTCGTAGCCCTTGGCTCCGATCCACTTGCTGGCGTCGGGGCTCAATTCGATCGTCACGCTACGGTCGGCGAGTTGAGCTTCAAGCTGGAAGACGAACTTCTCGACGACCTTCTCGATGACCTCAGTCGACAACCCGGAGAACGGAATAACGGCATCGAGCCTGTTGCGGAACTCCGGCGTGAACAGCTTGTTGATGGCTTCGGTGTCGTCGCCTTCACGCTTGATGCGGTTGAAGCCGATTGGTGCCTTGGCCATGGCGCTGGCGCCAGCGTTCGACGTCATAATGAGGATGACGTTACGGAAGTCGACAGACTTGCCGTTGTGGTCGGTGAGCTTGCCGTGGTCCATGACCTGCAAAAGGATATTGAACAGGTCCGGGTGGGCCTTCTCAATCTCATCAAGCAGCAGCACGGAATGCGGATGCTGATCGACACCGTCGGTGAGGAGGCCGCCCTGGTCGAATCCCACATATCCAGGAGGCGCACCAATCAGACGGGACACCGTGTGCTTTTCCATGTACTCGGACATATCAAAGCGCAACAGCTCGACGCCCATCAGGTTCGCCAGCTGCTTGGCAACCTCGGTCTTACCGACGCCGGTGGGGCCCGTGAACAAATAACAGCCGATTGGCTTTTCAGGTTCACGCAGGCCGGCACGCGATAGCTTAATGGCACTCGACAGCGCGACAATCGCCGCGTTCTGGCCAAACACCAAGCGCTTCAAGTCCTTTTCGAGGTTGGACAGGACCTCGGCGTCCGACTTGGTGACCGTTTTCGGAGGAATACGCGCCATCGTCGCGACAGTCGCCTCGACCTCCTTGGTCGTGATGCGCTTCTTGCGCTTTTCCTCTGGCACCAGCATCTGGGACGCACCGGTCTCGTCGATGACGTCGATGGCCTTGTCGGGCAGTTTTCGGTCATTGATGTACTTGGCCGACAACTCGACGGCGGCGCGAACGGCCTCGTTGGTGTACTTGAGCTGATGGAAGTCCTCGAAGTATGGCTTGAGGCCCTTAAGGATTTCTACAGCGTCTTCCACCGTCGGTTCCTTGACGTCGATCTTCTGGAAGCGGCGAACGAGCGCGCGGTCTTTTTCAAAGTGCTGACGGTATTCCTTGTAGGTTGTCGAGCCGATGCAGCGCAGGACGCCCGCCTGAAGCGCAGGCTTCAGCAGATTAGAGGCATCCATCGCACCGCCTGACGTCGCGCCAGCTCCGATCACGGTATGTATTTCATCGATGAAGAGGATCGCACCGGGATAATTCTCAACCTCTTTCATCACGGCCTTGAGCCGTTCTTCGAAGTCACCGCGGTAGCGGGTTCCAGCCAGCAACGCGCCCATATCAAGTGAGAAGATGGTCGCGCTGCGGAGGACTTCGGGTACCTCCGCGCGAATAATCTTGCGGGCCAGCCCTTCGGCTATGGCGGTCTTACCTACGCCAGGGTCGCCCACGAGCAGCGGGTTGTTCTTCTGGCGCCGGCAAAGCACCTGGATCGTGCGCAGGACCTCGGGCTCGCGGCCGATCAGCGGATCGATCTTGCCGTCGCGCGCCTTCTTGTTGAGGTTGATGCAGTAGGAATTGAGAGCGTCTTGGCCGCCCTTGCGGTCTTCCTGACCTTCGGTGTCCTCGTCGGCCCCATGCGGAGGCCGGCTCTCGGACATGCCGGGACGTTTGGCGATGCCATGGCTGATATACTGGACGGCATCGAAGCGGGTCATCTCCTGTTCCTGCAGGAAGAAAGCCGCATGACTCTCGCGCTCGGCGAAAATAGCCACCAGCACGTTGGCTCCAGTCACTTCTTCGCGACCCGATGACTGCACGTGCACGACCGCGCGATGAATCACACGCTGGAAGCCATTCGTCGGGGTCGCCTCATCGGAGGATTCCGAAATGAGGTCTTCCAACTCGGCGTCGAGATAATCGGTCACCCGCTCACGCAACGCATCGAGGTCGACGTTACAGGCACGCATCACGCCGACCGCATCGCGATCGTCGACGAGCGCCAGCAGAAGATGCTCAAGCGTCGCATATTCGTGCTTACGCTCGTTGGCATATTCCAATGCGCGGTGAAGTGCGGATTCGAGGCTTTTTGAGAACGATGGCACGAGAACCTACTCTTTCTCCATAGTGCACTGCAGTGGATGTTGATGCTGCCGGGAGAAATCCATGACTTGCGTCACTTTCGTCTCGGCAACCTCGTATGTGTAGACGCCACAAATGCCCACACCCTTCTGGTGGACATGAAGCATAATGCGGGTCGCCTCTTCACGACCCTTGTTGAAGAATCGCTCCAGAACATGGACCACGAACTCCATAGGAGTATAGTCATCATTCAGAAGCAAGACTTTGTAAAGGCTAGGCTTTTTTGTTTTTGGCCGGGTCTTCGTGACGATGCCGGTCTGGCTCTCGTCATTTGAATCACCATCATCCGGCCCCATCGCCGCCGACAGCCGCAGCGCCAATGGGTCGTAACGTTCGAAACCGGCCTCCTTATCCGTGCCGTTTGGGTGCAATGGTGTTTCCCTCAGCATGTCTTCAGTGGGTCTTCTACTCACCAGATGCGCCCGCAGTTCACGTCGGGCAACCGGCTTCCATTTTCGCCTATCTCTGGCCAATGGGCAACGATGACCGGTTCACCAAAAAAGCCGAATCTCAAGTTTGATACAGATTCATAAATGGGAGCACATCGGGACACAAAAAAGGCCCGGTGTCGACCGGGCCTTTTTTCGTTTGGATTGCAGCCGATGGATTGCAGCCGAGCGAATCTCGACCGCGATCAACCGTTCAGACGTCTGATACGAGATCAGTTGTTGAACTGGAATGCTTTTTCAAGCGGCTTAGAAGCGTCTTTGGCCATATTGGCGTACATTCCACCAACCTTCGTCATCTGGTGCATGTACTCGTCGTAGGCGCGCTTCGCGAAGCTCGACTGAATCTCGAATGCCTGATCAAGCGACTTGGCAGACATGAGCTTTTCAAATGTCGCAGTAGAATCTTCAAAGGAACGGCGGGTATAATCAGTCATTTCCGCAGCAATCGCCTGCCAACCCTTGCTCCACTCACCCATCAACTTCATGGATGCTTCGACATTCTGCTGGTTGAGCTTTTGAAATTCTTCGAAGCCCTTCATCGACTCGAAACCCTTCATCGACTCGAAGCCCTTCATCATGTTAAATTCCATAATCATTCTCCTGTTGGATAGCTCTCTAAAGCAGATGCGCGTTGCAGCGCGCATCTGTGCTACCTCCTCGACTACAAATACAACGCATCTCGGAAGCTGACCCGGCAGCATCCAAGCAGATTTTGCTGCATTGCACAATAGGCCGACCGTCGTAGGCGGCAATTTGTGCCCAATTCTCGGGCAAAATCTCTCAGAACCGCCAAGATCCGCGGTTTTCCGGCGCCTTAGAACGGCATTCACGCTTTTATGGCACGCTTTGATCCGGTTGCAATCGCGACCTGACGGGTGAGGCCGCGCTCAGTGATTTGGTTAAGCGGGTATTAACCCGGAGTGTGGTGGAACGAAGCAGGCTTTGCAGGGCACCCCTGAGAAACCGCGGCAACGCCGCAAAGAGGTCACGAAGGGATGTTCTCAAAGTCTCAAATGAGCACGACGGGGACATGCGTCGCTTTTCGGCGCGGGCCAACAGTATCCATGGCGACGAGAATTCAGTTGCACCTATCTATTTCGCGGCTTGCGCGCCTTTGCGCGGCAAGTTGGATTTGCGTCTTATTGATAGCCGCCGGAGGCACGGTGGCGGTCTCGCCTGCGGCAGAGGCGAAGAAATCGAAGTACGCCTCGATCGCTTATGATGCAAACACCGGCAACACGCTGTTTGAGACTTTCGGGAGCGCCAAGCGTTACCCGGCCTCGCTCACCAAGATCATGACGCTCTACATCGTTTTCGATCTGATCGAAAAGGGGCGGCTCAGCTACAATACCCGAATTCCTATCAGCGCCCAGGCGGCCGCTCAGCCGCCTTCAAAACTCGGCTTCAAGGTCGGTCAAAGCATTCGCGTCATCGATGCAATCAAAGCCCTGGTGACAAAGAGCGCCAATGACGTCGCTGTCGCCGTAGCTGAGCGTATCGCGGGATCTGAGGCCCGCTTCGCACGGCTTATGACGGAAACCGCGCGTCGGATCGGCATGAAGAACACGGTGTTCAAGAATGCCTCCGGGCTGCCCAACAGTGGCCAAGTCACGACCGCCCGCGACATGGTCAAGCTGGCGCTGCGGGTCCAGGACGACTTCCCCAAGCAGTATAAGCTCTTCAAGACACGCCGCTTCAAATACCGGGGGAAGACCTACAAGAACCACAACACTCTGCTTGGCCGGGTCAAAGGCGTAGACGGGATCAAAACGGGATACATCCGGGCCTCCGGCTTCAATCTCGTCAGTTCGGTCAAGCGTGACGGCAAGCATGTCGTCGCCGTCGTCTTCGGCGGCAAAACGGCGGGACGGCGCAACGCGCATATGAGATCGATCATTGCCCGGGCGCTCAAGCAGGCCTCGAAGCGGAAAACGCGCAAGCCGCAGCTCATCGCGCGGCCACGCCCGGTGATGCGACCGACGGTGCCAGAGCAAAAGCCAGTGGTCAGTCAACGCGTTGAGGTCGGCCGCGCCGACACTCGCAGATATCGCCGGCCAACCGTAGAGATCGCCAAGGTCCGCAAGCTCGATGTCACGCGTGCGGCCAAAAGTTCGCGGCAACGGCCACCTGGGGCCTTGCAGGACCAATTGGCGGCGCTGCTGGCTCGCAGCGGAATCGACGATGTTGCCGAAGCACAGGAGCAGGGCTCGGCGGAGGATCGCGGATCCCGGCGAATGGTGCAGCGCAGCAACGGCGGTTATCAGATTCAGGTCGGCGCCTACGCGAGCCGCCAGGAGGCCCAGGCTCAGCTGAGGGCCGTCGCGCGGCGAGCCGAACAGTTGCTCTACGGTTACTCGCAGCGCGCTGTGAGGGTCACGGTCAAGGTCTCGAACAAATCCCGGACAGTCTATCGGGCGCGCTTTGCAGGTTTCGACTCAAGTGGCGCAACGACCACCTGTACGGAACTGCGCCGCCGATCCATCGATTGCTTTGTCGCCAGGCCCTAGTCGGCAACGCGCCTGAACCATAATTTGGCGTCGTCCCGCAAAGATCAGCTGGAGCCCAGCAAAACCTCCTTCGCCTCGTTGATCTTCGATGCCAGGTAGGTGGAGCCTCCCCGATCCGGGTGCAACTTAAGCATCAGCTCTTTATGAGCACGGCGCACCTCGTCGGCGTCGGCACCCGGTCGAAGGCCCAGGATCTCATAAGCCTCCTCCTTGGTCATACGTCCGTCGGGACCTGCCATCTCCTTTTCCCCGCGTTCCATGTCGTCTCTCCACGAGGGGTAGGTCCGATCGAGGTAGGCCTCGATTAGCTGCGCGGAGGCAGCATCATCTATTCTGACGTCCTGCCAGAGAAGCGCCAATTCGGCGGGTTTGAGCCGCTCTATTCGGCGGCCCTCGAAAATGCCCTTGATGACCCGGCCGCTGATCTCGCCGGTGTCGTGGTCAAGTTGCATCTCCAGGAATTCGGTCTTCACTTCGGAAATCTGACCTTGCGACTTGCCAGCCTGGGTCAGCGCCGCGGCGGCCATCAACCAGATACCCGTCATAGCCAGCGGCAGCGCGATAGCGGCCGCTCCGCGCGCCAGCAGGAGGGCGGAAACCAGAAGGAGCGCGCCACCTGCGAGCAGTCTCAAGTTGCGGGCCAAGCGTGTAGGATTGGCATTCTTAAAGCCGTGCACTGCAAGGAGCACGAGGGCCAACAACACCAGGCCGATCAGAAAATAGTGCATGTACAGTGCGTCGACTCATTGTCGGGCGACCCCGGGGGGCCAGCTTGTTAGAGGGCTGTTACTTATCCACATTCGCGCTTACCGTACCAGAGCGCGGTTTGTCCTAACGCCTACACCGGCCGGCTGCGCTGAGGTGAGCCCGGCATGCCTAGCGACGCTCGAGCTGCTCCAAGAGCAGTTGCGTTCCGCGGCCGCCACCGAGCCTCTTCAGCGCCTGGCGGCCACCGGCGGCATAGACCGCAACAGCTGTCAGCAGCTCCTTCAACTGCACCGCGGAGCCCGTGTCAAACGGACACCAGGCTCCCTTGGTCAGCCTGGCGAGCTCCTTGAATGCTCTTTCCACGGTCGGGTCGCGACCTTCCTGAAAAAGAAACATCGGTACGCCGAGGAGACTGAGTTCACCGGCCCGAGCACACAGATCGTCGACTTTCTCCTCCATTGCGTCGCCAACAAAAACGAGGGCATCAACGCGGCCCTTTTGCGCTTCGCGGCGCGCATGGGTTAGCACCTTGCCGATCTGTGTATGACCGCCCAGGCAACCAATGCCGGTCATCAAACGCTGCAAGGCCATGGGATCGGACACCCATTTTGAGGCGCGGCATTCGCCAAAGCCCCTGAAATACATCAGCTGAACGTCAAGCCCTCCCACGTCACGAACGGCTGCGAACATTTCCGACTGCAAAGACAGCGCCAGATCCCAGGTTGGCTGGCGGCTCATGGTGGCGTCCATGGCGAATATCAGCCGGCCATTGCCGGCACCTGTTTGCGGGGTGAAGGCTTTTACCTTGGTCAGAAAATCCGCAATTTCGCTATCTGTCGAACGCTGCGTGCCGGGAACCTTCGAATCGTTGGGCACAGGTGTCTGCCCAGGTTTGCCGCTATCGACACCGGGGCTTACCGATATCTCTTTTTCGTCAGTCTTTTTGGTCGTCATCCGCAACCTCCGGAGACGTGAAATCACAACTTAGGCAGATCTGGCGTTTGGCGCGTCGCGACGCAAGCCGACAGCACTCAGGCGGCGCTTTGCTCAAGTTTCGCTATCGGGTTTGTTGGCTCCCTCAGCTGTTTCTCGCAGCAACTCCAGGTTGCCTCCTGTCGCTGTGATGTCTGTCGTGCGCACCCGTTCGGTGGCAAAGCGCGACAGATAGTTGGGACCGCCGGCCTTGGGGCCGGTGCCCGACAGACCCTCACCTCCGAAGGGCTGAACACCCACCACGGCGCCAACCTGATTGCGATTGACATAGAAGTTTCCAACCCGCGCCCGCCTAGCGACATAATCGGCGGCGCTGAGCATCCGACTGTGCAGCCCCAGCGTGAGTCCGTAACCCTTGGCATTTATGGCATCGATCACGCCATCGAGGTGGCCGGAAGCGTATCTTATGACGTGCAGGATCGGGCCAAAAGTTTCGCGGGTGAGCACGTTCAACGACTCGATCTCATAAGCGGCTGGGGTCACGTAGGAACCATTACGGCAGCTCTCGGGTAATGGGCAATCTACGATCTCACGGGTGGTCCGGTTCATCGCCAGCTTGTGCGCGTCGAGCTGGTCTTGCGAGACCTCGTCGATCACGGGACCGACGTCGGTGGCAAAGTCCATCGGGTCGCCGATCTCCAGTGCGGTTACAGCGCCCGCCAGCATGGAGATTGTGGGAGCCGCGATCTCCTCCTGCACGAAGAGGATGCGGGCGGCCGAGCACCTCTGTCCCGCGCTGTCATATGCCGAACTCACAGCATCTCGAATAATCTGCTCAGGCAGCGCGGTGGAGTCGGCGATCATGGCGTTGAGGCCAGCCGTCTCGGCAATAAACGGCACGATCGGACCGCGGCGATCGGCAAGGGCGCGTTGAATACTCCATGCGGTTTCGTTGGAGCCGGTGAACACGACTCCCGCGATGCGATCGTCACAGATCAGCGAAGCGCCGATCACGCCGGGACCGGGCAAGAGCTGCAGGACCGAGGCCGGCAATCCGGCTTCCAACATCAGCTCGGTCGCGGCAAATGCCGCTAGCGGGGTCTGCTCAGCGGGCTTTGCGACGACGGTATTGCCAGCGGCAATAGCAGCAGCGGCCTGACCGGTGAAAATTGCCAGCGGGAAGTTCCAAGGCGAAATTGATGCAAAGACGCCGCGTCCACGCAGTTCAAGCGTGTTGGTCTCACCGGTTGGTCCCGGCAGCTCGACGGGTCCGGAAAATAGCCGCCGGGCCTCGCTTGCATAATAGCGCAGGAAGTCAACCGCCTCGCGCACCTCATCTTGGGCGGCGGACAGCGTCTTACCGCCTTCGCGAATGATGATGGCCATCAAGCGAGCGCGATCGCGCTCGTAGAGATCCGCCGCGCGCTCGAGGATGGCGGCGCGCTCATCGACGGGTGTCAGCTCCCATTCGGGAGCGAAAAGAGATGCCGCAGCCAGCGCCGTTTTGACGTCGCCGGGCGAACTGCTCGTGACCTTGCCGATGCGCTCGCGCCGGTCGTGTGGACACAGCGTGAATTCACCGCCTTCGGGCTCGATGCGAGCCTCTCCCATGAGGATCGGCCCGGCGGTTATCGGTTCGGCCAGAGCTTCGTCCATGGCGGGATAAAGTACGGCGCGTACATGGGGCTCCGCCAAAGCCAGTCCCGCGCTGGCGCGCCGCTCAGGCAGGAAGATGTCGCGCGGCCTTGGAATGGGCAAGGAGCCCTGTTCGGTCGTGCGTTGCTTTTCAACGGTTTCAATGGGATCGCGAATAAGGTCGGTTACCGGGCGATCATCATGGGCCAGGCGGTTGACGAACGAGGTATTGGCTCCGTTTTCCAGCAGACGGCGCACGAGATATGGAAGCAGCTCCTCATGGCCGCCGACGGGGGCGTAAATCCGGCATGGTGCTGCGAGTTTGTCGGAGCCAACCACTTCCTCGTAGAGCGCCTCACCCATACCGTGAAGGCGCTGAAACTCGTAAGCGCTGTTGCCGGCGGCAATGTATGCGGAGGCGAGTGTATGGGCATTATGGCTGGCGTACTGCGGGAAGAATGCTTTCCGGTCGGATTGCAGAAGCCGGATGCAAGCCAGGTACGACACGTCGGTGTGCAATTTGCGCGTGAAAACGGGATAGTTTTCCAGGCCGCGCTCCTGCGCCCATTTGATTTCACTGTCCCAATAGGCGCCCTTGACCAGCCGCACGGGGATCCGCTTGCCCTTGCGCTCGGCAAGCCGGCGCAACCAACGCAACATGGGTATGGCGCGCTTTGAATAGGCCTGCACGGCGATGCCGAGACCGTGCCAATTGTTAAGTGCGGGGTTCATATAGGCATGCGCGAAAACGGCCGCCTGAAGGTCCATGCGATCTTGTTCTTCGGCATCGATCGTTATTGGAACACCCTGCGCGGCGGCGGCGCTAAGCAGCTTGTTCAAGGTCGGCATGAGTTCGCTGGCAAGGCGAAACTCCTTGCCGGGCTCGACTCGCGGGTGCAAGGCGGAAAGCTTGATGGACAGGCCAGGCCGGCGCATCAACGCGTCAGGATGCTGGGTCATCAAGGGCCCTGTAGAGCGGGCAATCGCCAGCAGCGCATCCATGTATCGGGTTGCATAGCGATCAGCATCAGCATGCGTGCGTGCGGCTTCACCGAGCATGTCATAGGAGAACATGTAGCCGCGCTTTTCGTACGCCTCGGCGCGTTTCAGAGCCTCCTGAATTGAGCTGCCAAAGACAAATTGGTCGCCAAGGATGCGAATCGCCTGGCGCATGGCCTGACGAATGACCGGCTCTCCGGAGCGCACAACAAGTCGCTTTAGCGCGTCAATCGCGCCAATCTTGCCCGGTACATTCATCTTGACGATGCGACCCGTGAGCAATAGGCCCCACGTCGAGGCATTCACGAACAGACTGTCGGAATGTCCCAGATGCCGGTCCCATTCGCCTTGACCGATCTTCTCGGCGATCAGCTGATCAGCGGTTTCCGCGTCGGGAACGCGCAGCAGCGATTCGGCCAGGCACATCAAGATGACGCCTTCCTCGGTGGAAAGGTCATATTCGCGCATGAACGCATCTACGCCCGCATATTCATGGCGATTGGTGCGTGCAGCGTGTATTAGTTGACGGGCGACCTCTGCGGTGCGGCGGCGCTCGGCTTCACTGTAGACGGCGCGTTCGATTAAACCGGAGACAAGCCGGCCTTCGTCCATGAGGTGGTAGTCACCAAACTCATCGCGCGGCGGACCCGCATCGAGGCCACGTATGAATGGATCAAAATCGTCTAGCTCAGTCCCGCTGACCGCAGCCATGTCGTCCCCTTGGGTTTCTGCAACAAACAGACGACTCAAAGACTCGTTGTTAATTATCATATTATGAGCCACCAGCCGCATGGCGAGTCGCGAACATGTTTCCCGGTTGAGAAATTCGCCACGGTCCACCTCACAAATTCGGGAACGGACGTCTCGGGCCTTACTCGAGAGGAGACGCAAAAAGTGACTGAAACGCCGGAAAAACCTGCCAATAAGACGGTCCCGTCGCAGAACGCGGCGGCCCAGAGTGATCCGAAAATCCGCAGTGATGAAAAGCCCAAGCGCCGGGCTCCAGCCAGAAAACGGGCCGCAAAACCGGCAAAGAAGGCGGCTGCCAAGAAACCTGCGGTACGTGCAAAGAAGCCTGAAACTGCTCCGGCTGAAGCGAATCAGCTGGTCGTCGCCCGCACCCCGGACGAGCTGAGAAAGATAACTTCAGCGTGGCGCGAAAAGGGCGCCAAAGTCGCGTTGGTGCCAACCATGGGCGCTTTGCATGCGGGGCATGTGGCGCTGGTCGAGAAAGCTAAATCTGTTGCTGATCGGGTGATCGTATCGGTTTTCGTCAATCCAACCCAGTTCGGCCCCCACGAAGACCTTGATCGCTACCCTCGCGATGAAGACAGCGATTTCAAGAAACTTGAAGAACTCGGCGTCAACGCAGTGTGGGCGCCGACAACCGACGTGATGTATCCTGATGGCTTCACGACGCGAGTGGCCCCGGGAAAGGCAGCAGAAGGCCTTGAAAGCGATTTCCGGCCGCATTTCTTCAGTGGCGTTGCGACTGTCGTGGCGAAGCTCTTCAACCAAGTGCGGCCAGATTTCGCGGTTTTTGGCGAAAAAGACTATCAGCAGCTTATTGTCGTGACCCAACTGGCGCGGGACCTCGATATGGGGCTCGAGATCGTACCGGTCGCGACAGTGCGAGAAGACGACGGTTTGGCCCTGTCCTCACGGAACGCCTACCTAAACCCGGCAGACCGCGGGGTCGCACCCAATCTCAATATGGTGCTGAAGGAAGTCGCGGAGGCCGCCGCTCACGGTGCCAGCATCGCGCACCTGAAGGCAGCGGCGAAAGTCCGTCTGCTGACGCTCGGTTTTGAAAAGGTTGACTATATCGAAGTGGTCGACGCAGAAACCCTTGCGCCATTCGAGGCGGAGGCCGGTCGGCCGGGACGGGTGCTCGGTGCGGCATGGTTGGGGCGGACACGGCTCATCGACAATGTCCCGGCTGGACCATGAACACACGGGTTCCTGGGGCAGATGAACGATGACACTTGATAAGCAAAACAGTATCTACGCCGCGGTCGCCGGGGGGCTCGTTGGTGTCGGCTACCTGTGCGCAAGGGCGTGGTTCACCAGTGATTACTCAGACCTGACGACGATGAACTTAATCGGTGCAGGTCTCATCGGTGCGGTTGCCGGGATCGCCGCCTTCGCAGTGCGGTTTTCGACCGGGGATGATGGCAAATAAGTGTCATCTCGGGCCGACCGTGACGTTGAGGTCCTTGCCAAAGGGCCCGAGCCCATGGCACCCAATCAGCCAACAGGAACGTTAAAGAGATTCGCCGATAGCCTAGCCGCAGTTGTCCCGCGTTGGCTGGCGCATATGGCGTGTTCAGCGGGACCAAAACGATATGGCAAAACCGCAACGCAGCGACCTTTTCGCGACCGCAGGGAAGAGCTTGAGCACCAAAACATCCCCTCGTGGCCGCAAACCGGCCGACGCAGCAGAGGCCTATACCGCGGCTGATATCGAGGTTCTGGAGGGGCTGGAGCCTGTCCGGCGCCGGCCTGGCATGTATATCGGCGGTACCGACGAGAAGGCGATGCACCATCTGTTCGCTGAGGTCATCGATAACTCGATGGACGAAGCGGTGGCCGGTCATGCCGACTGGATCGAGGTGCGTCTTGATGCCGATGGCTATCTCACGATTTCCGATAACGGCCGTGGTATTCCCGTCGACCCGCATCCCAAATTCAAGACCAAGTCGGCGCTGGAAGTCATTATGACAACGCTCCATGCCGGCGGGAAATTCGATGGCAAGGCCTATCAGACGTCGGGCGGTCTGCATGGGGTCGGCGTGTCGGTCGTCAATGCGCTGTCGGACCATCTGGAAGTCGAGGTGGCGCGCGGTCAGCAGCTCTATCGCATGAACTTCGAACGGGGGACGCCTTCCGGCAAACTCCAAAAGCTTGGCGCCATCAAAAACCGGCGCGGAACCAAGGTGCGCTTCCATCCGGACGCGAAGATCTTCGGTAAGGGCGCGGCATTCAAACCCGCCCGCCTTTTCACAATGGCGCGCTCGAAAGCGTATCTCTTCGGAGGCGTTGAGATCCGCTGGTCTTGTGATCCGTCGTTGATCACAGGCGACACGCCGGCCGAGGCCGTCTTTCATTTTCCCGGAGGCCTGAAGGACTACCTGACCGAGAGCCTCAATGGGCACACGCAGGTCACGTCCGACATGTTCACCGGCCGTGTCGAAAAAGAGGGCGGGCATGGCTCGGTGGAGTGGGCCATCACCTGGATCAGTAACGCGGATGGGTTCACGCGCTCTTACTGCAATACGATTCCTACAGCCGAAGGTGGGACGCACGAAAACGGCTTCCGACAGGCTCTGACCAAGGGCCTTCGCGCTTATGGTGAACTCGTCGGCAACAAGAAGGTGTCGCAGATCACGGCCGAAGATACCATGAGCACCGCAGCGGGGATGCTGTCGGTGTTCATCCGGGAACCGGAGTTCCAAGGACAAACAAAGGACAAGCTGGCCACCGTCGAAGCCGCCCGGATTGTGGAGAATACGGTTCGCGATGCCTTTGACCACTGGTTGGCCGATCGCCCGCAGCAAGCCACGAAGCTCATGGAGTGGGCGATCGAGCAGTCCGAGGACCGGCTTCGGCGGCGGCGCGAAAAAGAGGTCAGCCGGCAATCTGCGACGCGCAAGTTGCGGTTGCCGGGGAAGCTGTCGGACTGCACGATCCGCTCAGCGCAGGGAACCGAGATCTTTATCGTGGAGGGAGACTCGGCGGGCGGCTCGGCGAAGAGTGCCCGCAAGCGCGAAACCCAGGCTGTGCTGCCGTTGCGCGGCAAGATTCTCAACGTGGCCAACGCATCGGCGGCGAAGCTATCTCAAAACCAGCTTCTGTCGGACCTTGTTCAGGCGCTTGGGGCAGGGATCGGGAAGCACTACAATGATGCCGATCTGCGCTACGAACGCGTGATCATCATGACTGACGCGGACGTGGATGGTGCGCATATCGCTTCCTTGCTGATTACGTTCTTCTATCAAAAGATGCCGGAGCTGATTGACAACGGTCACCTGTTTCTGGCCGTACCGCCGCTCTACAAGCTGACGCACGGCTCAAAGTCGGTTTACGCGCGTGACGATGCTCACAAGGATGAGTTGATGGCGACCGAATTCAAGCCTAATGCCAAGGTCGAAATCAGCCGCTTCAAGGGCCTTGGAGAGATGAGCGCGGCGCAGCTCAAGGAGACGACCATGTCTCCGGAGACGCGGACGCTGCTCAGGGTCGAGGTCGGCGATGCGGAGCGCGGGGAAATCTCCGATGCGGTCAACGCTCTCATGGGTTCCAAACCCGAGGCACGTTTCCGGTTCATCCAAGACAACGCGGCGTTCGCCACGGACCTAGATATTTAAGCCGGTCAGGCGCGCCCGTGCGAAGTCGTATGCGGCCCAGCGAAGTTCGCGGTGCTTGGACCAATCGAGCACGCTTGCGTCCTCGGGCACCGGAAAGGACAACAGCAGGTCACCAGATCTCAGTTCGCGCGAGACGTCGCGGCGCTCGCGAAGCAGGCTGCTTAACAGTACCGCCTGCGGACCCGGCGCGTCTGGTGAAGGGGAAGTGCCGGGCATAAGCATCTTGCTAAGCAACCCCGCTCTCGACGGCAACTTGGATGTGTCCGTCTTATAGGGGCCGAGATCGGGAACTTTGAGGTCCAAGATCACGTTGGGGCCGTCCTTCAGTTCCCGCATCGGGCGTAGGGGCACGTTGTCGATAAGGCATCCGTCGACCAACATCTCGCCATCCTTGAAGACAGGAGGAAAGAGCGCCGGGATTGCTGCCGATGCGCGGATGACCTTCCAAAGCGGCCCGCGTCGCAGGACCTCCAGCTTGTTGCGCGTCAGATTGGTGGCTGCGGAGAAGTAGGGCACCCAAATGTCGGCGACGTCAGGCGCGGGGTACAATTCGGCAAGGCAAGCATCGAACACAGTGTGATCAAGCAAGCTGTAGCGTGGCCAATTCCATCGTCCCATGGCCTTGCGCTCGACGAACATCACGTGGGTGTGGCGGTCGATGAACTCAGCGTCGACGGCACAGGCGAACGCGGCCGCCATCGCAGCACCACCGCTCGTGCCGCCATAACAGTCGAATTCGTAGCCGGCTTCCTGCAATGCCTGGAACATACCGATATGTGCTGCCGTGAAGGCACCACCGCCGCTGGCAACAACCCCCAACGCCTTGCCGTTCACAAAGCGCATCAGTCGTTGAAGGTCCGCATCGCGACCGAGAGCGACGTGATGATGCTGGCCAACGAAGGGACGCGGATCAAGCCAGCGGTGCGTCCCCTTGACGACCGGTGCGTAGCCCGCTTGCAAAAGAACAAGCCGAACATTTGCAGGTTCGTGCAATGAGGCGGTTAGCTCTTCGAGGGCGTTTGGGGCGCAGCGGTGTGACGTGGCGGCGGCCCGCGCATCAGCAATGAGCAATACCTGGTCGGCCTGGCGCAATGCTTTCTGGGTCCAATCCGTTGGCTCCTCGTCGCAAATGTAGACGACCTGGTCATACTGTTTCTCAAGGTCGTTGAAGTGAAAGGCCTGCCGGGGGACATCGGTCCCGCACAGGTCCGAATGAGATTTGGCCGACCGAGAGTCGAGAAACAGCGTGCGCGAAACCCCTGAGTTATTGCGCTTGAAATCGTCAATAAATTTTGGATGCAGACGGCGCTGCCCGGCCCTGCACAGCGCCAACGTTTTAGGGGCCACAAAACCACTGCTACAACGTCCAGCCGTCGTATCAGCCAAGCGCTTGGCGAGCGTGCTGGTGACGCTCGGCCAAAGATCGGGCAGGCGCGCGGCGAGGCCCTCGAATTCAGAGCGGGAAAGCGCCAGCACAACGCTGTCGCGCTCGGCCCGGACATTCGCCGTTCGAGGACCGCCGGCGAAAAAGGCGATCTCGCCAACAGGCTGCCCAGCTGCGATCACGGCAAGCGGCTTTGCGTCACCTCGCATGACCGCGAAGCGTCCGGTGACGACGATATAGAGACGATCTGAGAATTCGCCCTGGCGCACGAGCATTTCGCCGCGCGGGATGTGGATCAGCTCAAAGCGCTCAGCGATGGCAGCGCGCGTGCCGGCATCGAGCCGCGAAAACGGCTCGACTTGCGCAAGAAGATCGAAAGGTTGCTCAGGCATGACCGTAAGCTGTTGATGCTACGACGGTCATTCTAGCGCAAGGACGTCCCGCAATTCCTAACAAGGCGCAAATCAATTCACCGGCGGGGGTGCAGGGCCCTCCTTCAAAGCCGACCGCGTTATTCTAGGTGCTGTCGTCAGGTCCACGCTGGGCCGCATCGCCTTCCTTCTGCGATGCTTCGACTTGGGCCGCTATGGCGGCTTTATCGTTAATGTCGGCATCGATCAGCGTATCATTGTCGATATGCACCCGGTTTCCCTGCGGGGTGTATTTCGGGCCCAACACATCGACGATCCCTGGAGGTCCCTTCGTGTCCTCGGGTTGCATCCACCCCTCAACAACAAGCGCCTTGGACGCATACTTTTCGTCTTTGTCCACCAGGTATTCGTGGAAGTCCTTGAGCCTGTAGTGAGGAACCGAAGCGTTGATGTGGTGCGGCAGGTGATAGTCCATGCCGAAGGGGAACACCGCGTAACGCAAGATCGGATTGACGATGAACACGCGCGAGTTTGTGTAGCGACCGCGATCCGCGTTGCCATGCTGGATCCATTCGCGCAGCACCATGAAAAGTGGGAAGGTGGAAAACAGCGGCAGGATCCAAAGCAGTCCGTAATAACCCCACACCGGTGCCTTGGTGAAATACTCCGTGATGGTCAGCGCGCCAAACAAAATGGTGAGATACACGACACGGCTGATCGTTGTCACCCGGTGCGACAGCACCGGATTGATCAGGCTCTCGGCATAGGCTTCATCGGGGAGGAACAGATAGTAGATAATCGTCGCCGCGCAGGCGATGGCTAGAAGCCCCAGTGCGATCCCAGTCATCAAACCTTCGTTGGCGTAACCAAGCTTGCCTGCCGCGATCAATCCGACCTGCACAAACGGCATGAGCACCATGAATATGACGCCGACCCGGATTGCCCAGGGGGAGCCTGACTTGTCCGGCTTGGTATAGGGATTAGAGCCAGCGCCGAGGGCCGAATACCTGGCACGAGCGACGATGTAGCCGACCAGCCGAACCGGATTGAGCTGCTTTACGATCTCGACGAGAAAATCGATGTGGTGGATGGGGAAATCGAGCCAGTGTCCAGAGGCGTGGGCCTGGTCCATGTTCGGATCACGCGTGGGATCATTAACGAACTGGTGGTGAGAGAGGTGATGCAGGCGGAAGGCATGGGTGGAGGTGTAGATCGGAAATGCGCCGAGCCAATCTGACGCGATTTCGTTAAGCTTGCGATCCTCGAACAGGATGTAGTGGGTGCCTTCGTGGATCACACCGCCCAATTGGTGCTGGGAAGCGCCGATAATCACAATGGCGACGAATGTCGCGGGAATATTCCACCACCACCCGAGGCCGGCATCAGCGACCAGGCCGTAGCTCCATATCGTCGCAGCGATAGTGACGATCATGATGAGGTAGACTTGTGCGATGTAGATGAAGTTCGTGGTGTTATCGCGGGCCTTCAAACCTCGCACAGTCTGCGCTCTGGCCGGGCCGGAGGCTTCACCAACACTCGCGGTACTCATAACGATTTGCCTTTGGTAATCCTTGGTCTCTCAGCGCGCGGCGGAAACCATGTATTGGACTGCTAAATATCTTTACACTGCGTTTCGAGAATTGTCATTCCTATATGAAGTCGGAATAGCCCACAATTCAATCAGTTCCAACCAAACTGCGGCAGTTTGCTTACCCGGATGAAAAGATCGTCTGCCGAGGTTGCAAATCTGTGCTCAAATCTGCTGCTAGCGTGCTGAATTCGCGACTTCTCGTCGCAATGCGTCTATACACTCGCCCGCGGGCTTCGGATCTGTGTTCCCAGAGTTTGGAGATATACGCGGTCTGGTAAGGCACGGCCGGTTAGGCCAATCCATGCGACGGGGGGTTAATGTCGAATAGAGCCTTAATCGCCGAGTTCATCGGCACCTTTGCCTATGTCGCAGCGATCTGCGGAACGGCGCTCTTGGGCGGGCAGGCTTCCGACGGGGGCTTGCATGTCGCGCTTGCAGCAGGTTTCACGTTCACGGCCATGTGTTTTGCGCTGGGCGGCGTTTCTGGCTGCCATTTCAACCCAGCGATCACGCTCGGGCTTGTCGCCGCCGGGCGGTTTGAAACGCGTGCAGCGATTCCCTATGTAATTGCGCAGGTGCTTGGCGGTCTGGTTGCTGCTGGTTGCTTTGCCTTGATGTTGAGTGCCGTGCCGCAACAGGTGGCGGCACCGATCGCATCTATCGCCAACCGGTTCGGCGCCGACGGAATGTTCCCATTCGCAGCGGTGTTGATTGCCGAGTGCATTGCGGCACTTTTGATACTGATGCTATTCGTCGGGGCGACATCCTCCGGCGTACCCACAGGTTTCGCGCCGATCGGGCTTGGTTTTCTGATCGCCGCCCTGCACCTAGTACTGGCGCCGATGTCGAATGCTGCGCTTAATCCTGCCCGGGCGACGGCCATTGCGGTTTTCGCTGACCAGCAGGCGCTACTGCAGCTTTGGGCATTCTGGGTGGCGCCGATTGTCGGTGGGGTCGCCGGCGGGCTGATTGGCCGCTGGATCAACGATTGATTTGCTAAAACACTCCACCAGTACGGCAAACCAAAGAAGCTTGTCAGTTTTGCTACAAAATCTGATGCATTTGCAGCCTTGAGATTGGGGTATTACTTGCAGAACTACAGATTTTGTGCGATGCGAAATCCAGATAAGCGTAGGGGAAATGATTCTTTTGTTTTCTTGACGGGGGAAAACGAACTTCATCGATCTTATTCGAGACTTGCCCCTACGCTGCCGACCGAACGTACCGCGCACGAAACCCGCGCGGGCCAAGATCCTGTGACGGGAGTTGAAGTCTATTGACGATGAAGACCTTTGCTGAGCTTGGGCTCAGCCCGAAAGTTATGGCCGCAGTGGATGCGGCCGGATACAGCGAGCCGACGCCAATCCAGGCTGAAGCCATCCCGGTCGCCATGACCGGACGCGATGTTCTCGGAATCGCCCAAACCGGAACCGGTAAAACCGCTTCCTTCACCTTGCCGATGATTTCACGGCTCGAGACTGGCCGCGCGCGAGCAAGAATGCCGCGCAGCCTGATCCTGGCGCCAACGCGAGAGCTGGCCGCCCAGGTGGCACAGAGCTTCGAGAATTATGGGGTCAATCATAAGCTGAATTTGGCCTTGTTGATCGGCGGCGTGTCGATGGATGAGCAAACCAAAAAGCTCGACCGCGGCGTGGATGTTCTCATCGCGACGCCAGGACGTCTCATCGACCACTTCCAACGTGGAAGGGTCATGCTGATGGGCGTCGAAATCCTGGTGATCGATGAAGCTGACCGGATGCTCGACATGGGCTTCATCCCGGACATTGAGAAGATCTGCAAACTCCTGCCACCGCAGCGACAAACGCTCTTCTTTTCTGCAACGATGCCGCCCGAAATCACGCGGCTCGTCGACCAGTTCATGCGCGATCCGTTACGCATCGAGGTGGCCAAGCCGGCAACGGCCGCACCTGTCTCTTATACACATCTCCGAGCCCACGAGACAATGAC
>JARFQY010000038.1 GCA_029287535.1 Filomicrobium sp. | reverse complement strand
TTGTTGTGAGAGAATTTCGAGCGCGCGGGTGATGAGCGGATCTTCGCCAGCGTCAAGATCAGCCTTGGTATTGAGCAGTTCTATATCCGCAGGTACGCCCTTGCTTTCATAACAAACCATATCGGCCGACAGGTACTCCTGATACGAAAGGCTGTAATCCCATCCGTTGGGTAGCGTCTTCTCCAATTGATACGAGAAGATGCCATTCGTATGTTCGCCCAGGATTGTTACATGTGGCAGCTCTCTGAGTGCCAGCGCAAAGCACTCCGCGCCGCTAAAGACGGCATCGCACGTAAGGAGAATAATAGGACGGGTGAATTGCACACCGCCTTTCGGTGAAATATGCCAGGTCTTTAGTGGGCCAAACTCGTCCGTCCCCGGTCCAATTTTTGATCGCCGGTGAAACGCCACACGCTTACGATCAGCAAAGCGATTAATGATCATGAGTGCGATGTCATCCTCACCACCCGGGTTATCGCGAATATCTATTATGAAACCCTTGAGATCAGGCATATCACGAGAGAGTATGTCGAGAGCCTTAGACACTTTCTTCTTTTTTACGTCTTCCAACTCAAGAATGCGCATGTAGCCGTAATCGGGTGATCGGCAGTACCGCATCATCCAGGCTTTGCTTTTCCTGAAGGGGCCGAAACCGTTGGCCGTTAGCGTGGCCCGCGTAACGTCGAAAAGACGCTTGATCTGTGGTGTCGTGAACTCGCGATAAAAGCGCGGCGCTTTCTCAGCCGTGAAATGCACCTTTGCCTTAGAGTGACCTAATCTCGCTGAGATCTCGACATGCCCATCGTCGAGTGGATCGAGCATGTTGCAGAAGACCTCAAACAGCTCCTTGTCACTCGTGGTTGAGGAGATTCGAGGCCTATATACTTCGTACTGTTTGTGCCAGTCGACGTTCCGCAGCGTAAAGAATGGGTACCTTCTATGGAACGTTTTCCATAGTGCCTTAAAGTTCTTCTCGGGGTCGCGATTGGTCAAGTTGCAGCCTATCTTCAACCAGCAAATTTGGTCAGACTGCCATCGAGTAGCAGCTCGCGACTTGATGGGTGAAGCCAATCGCTAGCGCATCGGTGGCCATCGGTACGACAATATGAACGCTTTCATGTGGATTCCTTGTCGCCAACTGCTTCATCTCCTCGAGGCTAAGCATCCTGCATAGCCGAAGGTACCAGGATCCTAGGTAAGGAAGAATGGCAATCATGCCACCCTCCGATCACCTTCGTCCCGTCGACCCGGACGCCCGATTGCGATCCGCTGATGCAGTTCGCGGATTCGCTCTTTTCGGTGTGCTGCTCGTCAACATGTTCAACTTCGGAGCGTATTCGTCGGAATGGACGGATAGCCTAGATCAAACTTTCAATGCGGCGATGCACGCCGTCTTCGAGACGAAATCCTGGCGCCTGTTCGCCATGCTATTTGGATTTGGATTCGCGCTGCAGTTGGCCAGATTGGAGAGTTTGGGTGGGGGAAACCTGTGGTTCTACTTCAGGCGAATAGCGATTCTATTCGTGATTGGGGTGGGGCACGCACTGTTTTATGACGGCGACATTCTGATGGAATATGCTCTACTGGGCTTCATTCTGCCTGTATTTCGCCGACTGGCAGCGGGTACGCTACTGACACTGACCTTTTTGCTCATGTTGGCATTTCCGGTCGGCAATGTTGTCGATTCGCTCCGGGGTGCCAGTGCGCCCGTCGATGCGGACGCCTCTCTGTCTCTAGCAGAACTAAGGGATGACCACCCTTACCTAGGCACGCTCAGTGATGTCTTTGAGACAAACGCGGAAGTGATACCCCCCCGATTGTGGAATGGGCTCAATGAGCCGGAATCAAGCTTCGCAATCTTCGCGATGATATTGCTGGGCTTCCAAATTGGCCGAAGCCGTCTCGTTCATGATGCAGCAGAACACACCAAGAAATGGCGCTGGATATTGCGATGGGGCATGACAACCGGTCTCGTCTTTGCAGCGATAGAGTGGTACCTGGGCCGTTATCATGGCTACGCTGCATTTGAGGGCAACACGGCCTCGATGGGGATCCGATTTCTTGGCGACTTGCTGTTTTTGTTTGGATCGACCGCCTTATCGCTAGCGTTCGGTGCTGGCATTTTACTGTTAGCGGAACAGGGCAAGTGGGACACCGTACTTTCGCCGCTGCAATCCTTGGGGCGGATGGGGCTGACGATCTATCTTTCCGGCACACTTATGTTCACCCTGCTCTTTTACGGATACGGATTTGGCCAGCTGTACTTGCTTGGCCCCTTAGCAACGACCGCCTACGCAGTCCTATTTTTTGTGATTCAGATCGTCTTCAGCAGTTGGTGGCTTCGATACTTTCGATTCGGGCCGGTAGAGTGGATCTGGCGCTGCCTGACATATCTTCAGATACAACCGCTGCGAATCCCGACGTTAGCCGCATCACCAGTAAGCACTGAGGGACGCCGCCGTCCCTAGGGGCAACCCCGCGGGTGAATGCATCCAGTCCGGTGGCGGCTGGGAAGTATCGCGCAATGTCCGCTTTGAGCAGTAAAGGGGACATGCCCACTCCGCTCGCCCATGTCCGTTAAGTGCCAAAAGCGGACATTGGGCACGCGGGGCCCTCGATCAGAACCCACAGAAGTTGAGCAGCTCGCAAAATGCAGCCTTGCACTTTATCGTGAGGCGCACCAAGTACTCGGTCAGATCAAACCCGAGAGCACTGCCGGATAAGGGAACGCTATGACTGAACACTTCAAGATTGCTGACGAACTGCAGAGCTTTGGCCAAGACGGTTTCAACAACTATTTCCGTTCTTTTGGACAACTGAGCAAGGGCTTCCAGGCCATTGCGGCCGAGTGGACTGAGTATTCCAAGCAGGCCTTTGAAGACTCTACGAAAGCGTATCAAACAATGGTCGGCGCCAAGTCGGTCGAAGACGCTATTGAGGTGCAGACGAAGTACGCCAAAAAGGCTTACGAGACCCACATGGCAGAGATGACGAAGCTCGGTGAGATGTACGCCAGTCTGATGCAGACCGTGTTCAACCCACGGGCTCGTTAGAGACCTCTCAAGCAGTCCTCTAGTTCCGAGCCAAGGCCCGAGGGCGCGCCTGAGCGTCGTTGTCGTCTGTCATGCGAAGACCCTCTGTGGTTCTCCCCACGCGCAGGCTGATTATAGCAGCGCGCATTTTGATGTGCCGCGCTAGGTCAGTCGTTCGCTTGCCGTGGGCGGCCTAAGACCGAATCTTGTCAGTTATAATGGAGCCCGCTGGGAGGATGTTTAGATGACGGATGCAAAAGAGTTTGCGAGAGAGTTGGCCACGCTAATCAAGCGGTACATCGACATGGGCTGCGACCCGCAGGAAGTCGCCGACGAGTTAGCGCGTGAAG
>JARFQY010000337.1 GCA_029287535.1 Filomicrobium sp. | reverse complement strand
CCACGTTACGGGGTTTCGCAACGCAATTTTGTTGTGTTAACCTCACATTAACGACGTCGGTTCGAAGATAATTGGCGATCGATTGGGGCACTACGTAATGAGTTTGGTCCAACTGGGAAATAGGGGCCTATCGGGCTTGCGCGCGGTTGCGCTCGCTGTCGCTTCAGCAGTACTGCTGGCGGCATGTGCTGGCGCGCCTGAACTTACTCCCGCACAACAGCCTTTGTCCAAGGAAGCTCTCATGCTCCTGGGCCGCAAAGGCATGGAATCCGGTGCTCCGATATTCATTCGTATTTTCAAGGAAGAATCCGAGCTTGAAGTTTGGAAGGCGCGCGACGACGGCCGCTTCTATCACTACAAGACCTACCCGATCTGCAATTGGTCCGGCGATCTCGGTCCCAAGCAGAAGCAAGGCGACAAACAGGCGCCAGAGGGCTTCTACTCGGTGTCCAAACGCCAGATGAATCCAAATTCGAGCTTCCACGTTGCCTTCAACCTCGGCTACCCCAACGCCTACGACAAGGCCCATAGCAGGACCGGCAACTACTTGATGGTCCACGGCAAATGCCGCTCCGCGGGCTGCTACGCCATGACCGATGCCCTGATGGAAGAGATTTATGCGCTGGCCAGAGAAGCCTTTCGCGGCGGCCAGGAGCGCTTCGAGGTCCACGCCTTCCCGTTCCGCATGACCGATGCCAACATGAAGCGGCACAGCAAGCACAAATGGTATAGATTCTGGCGCACTCTGAAGCACGGGTACGACCACTTCGAAGCGCACCGAATTCCACCCAATGTTGCCGTTTGCGAACGCAAGTACATGGTCAACGTTGCATGGCCGTCCAGCCAGAACATCAATCCGCAAGGCCGCTGCCCTTACTTCCGGCGCCCCAGGCTCGAGCCTTTCGTCCCGCAACCGTTTGAAGAGCAAATTGCCTTCAAGACGATCAAGGCGCCCGGTCCGAAAATGCGAACCGTTGCACGCAATGGCGGCCCAATGCTTGTCCCGTACGGTCTTGGCATGTCTCCAAGCAAAAACAATCAGTCCAAGCCGTCCAATGAACTGCTGAGTTCCCTGGGCTTCTGATCTTCAAACCATTAGGCTTGCTGCCACTGGTCCTGTCCCGCCCCAAACCTGACGAGTTCTCGGGTTCCAATAGAACGCGTGGTGAGGATTCGGAGCGCGGGAGAAAAAATGGCAGATCGGAGCTGGAAGTCCTCCGTCGGCGGCTTCTTCAAGACCATTTATCTTTTGTCGGCAGCGATCCTCATGATCGGTGCAGCGGCCATCGTCGAGTCGCGCCTCGATAACTTGCTCGGCAAGCGTGTCGGCGGCTTCATTTCCGACAGTGACAACCCCACACTCGCCTTTCAGCGCACTTGGCGGTTTGCCTACTGGAGCATGGGATGGGATTTGCCCGGCACTCCGGCCGGTGACCTCGATTCGCGCCTTGAGCAGGCTGATCTCAATCTTGGCGCGCCGGTCTTCATCCGCATCTTTAAGCGCGAATTTCTGCTCGAGGTCTGGCTCAAGGACGAGGACAATTTCAAACGCTTCGCCAGCTATCCGATCTGCCGTTATTCCGGTCGGCTCGGGCCCAAACTCAAACAGGGCGACCGCCAGGCACCTGAGGGCATCTACACGGTGAGTTCAAAGCAACTCAATCCCGCCAGCCGTTGGCACCGCTCATTCAACCTCGGCTTCCCCAACCTCTATGACCGCGGCCATGGCCGCACCGGCAGCTACCTCATGGTGCACGGAGGCTGCTCCTCGATTGGTTGCTACGCCATGACCAACGACGGCGTCGATGAAATCTGGAGGATCATCACGGCATCCTTGAATAGCGGTCAGAAACGCTTCCAGGTCCAGGTATTCCCCTTTCGCATGACCGAAGCCAATCTGAGGCAAAAGGCCGGTCACAGGTGGGAGCCATTCTGGCGGCAGCTAAAGGTCGCTCACGATCTGTTTGAAGAAACGCGCATCCCACCACACGTGGATGTCTGCGGCCGGCGCTATGTCGCCTCACCGGGGACCATTGGCGGCACTGGAACGCGCCAACTCACCCGCAGCTGCGCAAAGCAGAACTCCGTCGCAACCAACTAGCGCCGGCGTTCGACTTGAGGCCGACGCAGTGGTGCCCAGATAGTTGCAGATGCTGCGTTTGCTGGCTCACTCTGGAAGCCAGCCGCACACGCCCTCTTAATCTTAATCGCCGCCACTCGGCTTTCGCTGACGATTGGATCTGCTAGTGTATGCTCGGTTGGCGGATTGGTAGTCGCGCGGCGAACCGCAAACCAGCCGCACGCTCCAATCTCGCTCGAGGCGGTTGCGTCACAGCGCTCCTTGTTGGCTAGTCGGGTACACAGTGTTGCATATCAAGGCCAAATCGAGCGACGCCACGGGCCTCTTGACGCCGGTCCGCGATGCCAGTCGTACGCTTCGCAGGCTCGCCGCGTTCGCCGTTGTGGTTTCCGCGGCATGTCACGTTTCAACCCCCGCTAATGCTGTTTCAATAGAACTGAAGGATGCAGCTCCCGACCGTATCGAACGTCAGCGGCAGGTCGCGCGCGGGGCACCACTGGCCGGCACACCCGAGATTGCTGCTATCAAAGCCCGTCTGGAGAAGTTTGACCTGGAGCGCGGCTCACCGGTCATGCTGCGCATCTTCAAGGAAGAGTCCCAGCTCGAGCTCTGGATGATGAAGGGCGATCGCTACATCAAGTTCGCCACCTACCCGATCTGTCATTGGTCCGGCTCACTCGGACCCAAGCTTGCCGAAGGCGACAAGCAAAGCCCTGAGGGTTTCTACACCATCACGAAGCGGCAACTGCATTACTCGGGACGTTGGCCCCGCTCACTTAACATCGGATTCCCCAACGCGTTCGACCGCTCCTTGTTGCGGACCGGCTCGTACATCTTGATCCACGGCGGCTGCTCATCGATTGGCTGCTATGCCATGACCAACCCCGTCATCTCGGAAGTCTTCGGGCTCGTCAGGGCTGCACTGCAGGCGGGTCAGGATCATATCCACGTCCACGTCTTCCCGTTCCGGATGACGGAGCAAAACCTTGACCGGTACAAGCAGTCCGATTGGATTGGCTTCTGGAGGAACCTCAAGGCCGGTTACGATTCCTTTGAACGCACCAAGAGGCCTCCCCGGATAAGCGTTTGCAGGGGCAGCTATCAGGTCAGCGATATAGGCCCCCAGGAGGTGGGCCAGTCCACGCGCCCTTTAAACGTGTGCGGGGAAACCGCACAAATTCTAGAAGCCGAAACGCTATTACAGAAAATTGTGAGCCGCCCCTCCCGGTGGCAAACTCTATCCGACGCGGAAAAGAAGTTGTTGGCACTGCTGACAACGCCGCCGGACGAGATCGTGCGCCTCCGAAAGGAGGCCAAAGCGCGCGCCTCTAGCTACGTTGCGGTCGGCAAGAAGGGCCGTGCGGTCCGCCGCCGGCCGCGTGTTACCGTATCTTGTGATCTACGAAGAGTGAGCTGCCGGCGTTTTCTTGCTCTCAAACGAAAGCGGATCGCCAATCAGCACGCCAAGAAGAGGCGCAAGGAAAACCGTCGCCGACGCGCCGCACGGCGCCGTTAGGCCCGCCCTATCAATCATCGCTTTCAATTTGAACGGGCGGCTAAATCGGTCCCCGCACGAATGTTCGCTGTGCCCAATCCTGCGCCTTCGCATTGCGGTCCGTGACGTAGCGATTACCAATCGCCAGAACATCCATGCCGGTCCGCAAATAGCAGGACACTGCCTCGCTGGGACGCGAGACGATCGGCTCCTGCCTGTTAAAGCTTGTGTTCAGCAAAACCGGTACTCCAGTCAGCTGGCCGAAGGCTTCGATGAGATCGTAATAGCGCCGGTTCGCTTCGCGGGACACGGTTTGGATGCGCCCCGTTCCGTCAACATGGACGGCCGCCGGAAGCTTGGTTTGCTTGTCCGGTTGAACCCGTGGCGCCAGGGTCATAAACGGATCAGGTTGCAAAACATCAAAAAACTCGGTCGCGCGGTCTTCCAGAATAGACGGCGCAAACGGCCGAAAAGCCTCGCGGTGCTTTATCTTCGCGTTGAGTATGTCGCGCATTTCCGGCTTGCGCGGATCCGCTAGGATGGAGCGATTGCCAAGCGCCCGAGGGCCCATCTCGAAGCGCCCCTGAAACCATCCGACAATCTTTCCATCCGCCAGGTCCCGCGCCACACGTTCGATCAGCTCCCCCTCCTCGAGGAGTTCCGACTCCAAACCCGCTTCGTTGAGCGCTTGAGCAATCTGCGTGTCGGCGTATTCAAGGCCATAATACGCATGAGTAAGCTCAAAGCCCCGGGGCTTTCCCAAAGTCTGATGCCAGTGCCACAGCGCGCTTCCAAGCGGGGCTCCGGTATCCGAGGCGCACGGCGGTACCCAAACCCGCTTTACATCTGTGTCTTCGAGTATTCGAGCGTTCGCCACGCAGTTCAGCGCCACGCCGCCCGACAGCACGAGATTCTCGCAAGGCCGTTGCGACGTCATTTCGCGCACGACGTGTAAGACAACCCCCTCGGTCACCGCTTGTAACGCGTAGGCAACGGCAAGATGCCGGTCTTCCAGAATGCCCCCCGGCGGCCGCGCCGGCCCAAAGACATCATAAAACTTCGCCGTTAACGGCTTAAGCTCACCATATTTTCCGTAGTTGAAGTAGGACATGTCGACGGCATATCGGCCATCGTCCAACAACTTGATCAAGTCCCAAAAGCGCGCCACGTAGCTGTCATCGCCACAGGCCGCCAGCGCCATGACTTTGCCTTCGTCCGAAAAGCCCTTGAATCCGAGATACTTCGTGACGAACGTATAAACCAGTCCGAGCGAATCCAGGATGCCTTCGCTCCAGCGCCGTTCAACCCGGTTGCCGTGCCCGGAATAGATGCTGGTCGAGGCATCATCCCCAAACCCATCCATCACCAATATGTTGGCCTCTTCGAAAGGCGAGACGAAGAATGCCGCCGCATGTGCATCGTGGTGCCCGACGGGCACGATCCTCGGCAGCTCGAACTCTTCACCGGTGATGCGTCGCAGCCGGCGCGACAGCACAGCATTGAGCCGAACGATTTCATTTCGCTGCGGCGTGTGCGAACTCTTGCGCAACAGATTCAGGCTGTGAGGCAGTCCGGCCAGAAGCACGCGTCCGAAATTGACTCGCAGTCGAGATTGATCCCATGGCGTGGTGATTACATCGATGTCGCGAAGCCCGGCTCCGCCCGCCCCGAACGCCTCGATCACGCTCTGCCGGGGAAAGGCCGTTGTACGCTTTTCGCGATTGAGCCTTTCCTCTTCGAGAACCAGCCTGGGTTTGCCATCCTCGAGAATTGCCAGACCACTATCATGCGTCGCTGAAACAAGCCCAAGTATACGCAAACGCTGGTGTACCTCCTGTCAGGCTCCCCGCGGCAATAGCCAACGGCCCGGCGCGAAGACCCAAAAAAGGCTCGGCACGCTCGGGCCGCAGAAGACAACCTTTAGCTAAAGCTGCCGTGGCAGTGCTTGTACTTTTTCCCTGAACCACAAGGACAAGCGGCATTGCGCGCGACCTTACCCCACGTTGCCGGATCGTTCGGGTCGATCTGCGCGGCCCGCTTCCGGGTCTGTATCGGGGCCCGGCGCAATTCCTGGCCATCGTCGTAGCGCCCTTGACCGTCGATCGAGGCATCGGCGAATTCAAACTCATCAAGTCCCGTGGTTGCGTCGATGTGGTGAGCTTCCATCGGTGGCAACTCGGCGGGCTGCAGGAATTCTTCCTCTTCGTCCGGCGCCAATTCGATATGCATCAGCTGCCCGGTGACCATCTCTCTTAGTCTGGCTAGCAGCGCTTCAAACAGGACGAATGCTTCTGTCTTGTACTCGTTGAGCGGATCGCGCTGTCCATAAGCGCGGAACCCAATAACCTGACGCAAGTGCTCAAGCATCACGAGGTGCTCACGCCACAGGTGGTCAAGCGTCTGAAGCAACACCATCTTCTCGATCTGGCGGAACAGTTCCGGCCCGACCTCGACAGCCTTCTTCGCCGCTCGCTCATCGACCGCCTTGATCAAGCGTTCCTCGATCTCCTCATCGGCGATTCCTTCCTCTTCGGCCCACTCACCAATGGGGAGTTCCAACCCGAAGATCTGCTGCATCGCTTCGGCGAGCCCGGCCGTATCCCATTGCTCCGCGTAGGCCTTTTCAGGGATGTGTTTGCTGACCAGCTCGGCGACAACCTGGTGGCGCAAATCTTCGACCGTTTCCGAAACGTCTTCGCTGCCCATGATCTCGAGCCGCTGTTCGAAGATCACTTTGCGCTGGTCGTTCATGACGTCGTCGTACTTGAGGACGTATTTGCGCGCGTCGTAGTTGCGGGCTTCGACCTTCTTCTGCGCCATCTCCAGCGATTTGTTCATCCAGCGGTGCGTGATCGCTTCGCCTTCTTGCATCCCGAGCTTCTTGAGGATGCCCTCCATCTTGTCGGAGCCGAAAATCCGCATCAGGTCGTCATCGAGGGCCAAGTAGAACTTCGAGCGACCTGGGTCACCCTGGCGCCCGGAGCGCCCCCGCAGCTGGTTGTCGATACGACGGCTCTCATGCCGTTCCGTCGCCACCACGTACAGACCTCCAGCTTCCAAGGCCCGCCGCTTTTTCTCGGCGACATCTGACTCGATATCATTCTTCTGTTTGGCAACCGCGTCTTCTGTCACCTCGCGACCGGCCCGTTCTTCTTCCTCCATCCAATCGCGAAGACGAAACTCCAAGTTGCCGCCGAGCTGGATGTCGGTACCGCGGCCCGCCATGTTGGTCGCAATCGTAACGGCGCCGGGCACGCCGGCCTGGGCAATGATATGGGCTTCTTGTTCGTGGTATCGCGCGTTCAAGACCTTGTGCGCGATAAGCGGTTCACCCGTCTTGCCTTTGCGAGCAAGCTCGATGAGGTGCTGGCCAACGTCCTCAAGATGCGCCCGATACTCCGCCTCTTTGTCGGATTTGAAAGTCTCGGCCTGGGCGAGCAGTTTCTTGCCCAGTTCCTGAACGTACTTCTTGTCCTTCAGGAGCTCCGACAAATATTCGGACTTTTCGATCGAAGCCGTGCCGACCAGAACCGGCTGCCCGCGGCGCACGGCATCCGAAAGCTCCATGATAATCGCGCGGTACTTCTCGTCCTGGCTGCGGTAGACTTCGTCGTCCTCGTCCGCCCGCGCAATCTCCACGTTTGTTGGAATCTCAATGACATCGAGACCATAGATGTCCATGAACTCGGCCGCCTCGGTGGCCGCCGTCCCGGTCATTCCGGAAAGCTTTCCATAGAGCCGGAAATAGTTCTGGAAGGTAATAGACGCGAGCGTTTGGTTTTCCGGCTGGATATTCGCGCCTTCTTTGGCTTCCAGTGCCTGGTGCAGACCTTCCGAATAGCGGCGCCCCGGCATCATACGACCAGTGAACTCATCGATGATGACGACTTCACCGCCCTTGACGATGTAGTCCTTGTCGCGCTGGAATAATTTGTGCGCACGCAACGCTTGGTTCACATGGTGCACGACGGAAACGTTCTCGACATCGTAGAGCGTCTCGCCCTTCAACATCCCTGCTTCTGCCAGCAACGCTTCGAGGAATTCGTTGCCTTCATCGCTGAGCGCCACCTGCCGCTGCTTTTCGTCGATTTCGTAGTGCTCGGGCTTCAAGTTCGGAATAAACTTGTCGACGGCGACGTAGAGATCCGCCTTGTCCTCAACCGGTCCGGAGATAATCAGCGGCGTCCGCGCTTCATCGACCAAAATCGAATCCACCTCGTCAACGATCGCGTAGGCATGCCCGCGCTGCACCATCTCCTCGGTGCTCATCTTCATATTGTCGCGTAGATAATCGAATCCGAGTTCGTTGTTGGTCGCGTACGTCACATCACAGGTATACTGCGCCTTACGTTCCTCATCATCGAGATCGTGCACGATGCACCCGACCGTCAAACCGAGAAACTTGTAAACCTGCCCCATCCACTCCGCGTCACGCTTGGCAAGGTAGTCGTTCACGGTGACGACGTGGACGCCGCGCTGCGTTAGCGCGTTGAGGTAGACGGGCAGCGTGGCAACAAGCGTCTTGCCTTCGCCGGTCTTCATTTCGGCGATATCGCCGTTGTTCAGCACCATCCCGCCGATCAGCTGCACATCGAAATGCCGCTGACCGAGCGTTCTTTTGGCGGCTTCGCGCACCGTTGCGAAGGCCGGCACCAGCAGGTCATTGAGTTTGGCGCCGTCCTGCAATTGTTGACGGAACATTCCGGTGCGACTTCTTAGCTCCTCATCGCTAAGCGCTTCGAGCTCTTCCTCAAGCGCATTGATTTCCTCCACTTTTGGGCGAAACTTGCGCACCAACCGTTCATTGGAGGAACCGAAAATTTTAGTAGCGATCGTGCCGAGAGAAAGCATCAATATCCTCGTGATGCGTAAAACAGGCCCCGTGGAATCATCAATCGAGCTTGTCTAGTCGGTTGGCCCAAAGTCCCCGCCATCCCTGGCGCAGCGTCGGATGTCATTTTGACATCATCCCAGATCAATGCGATCCACAGTGGGAACAGGTAGAGAACGCAGGACGCGACTCGAATTGCCGCAGGGTCTCACGACATTGCAGCTGCACAGCAATAAGGAACGCTGGTGAGGCTTGTCAACGCGTCGCAACGTCAGCAACCCGCCCAATACACCAGTTGCCTGTCCAAATCTTCACTTGGCAGGTCGCGGTCGCTCTGGTCTAAACGGCCAGACGAAGGCCGTCCGCAGCCGTTTGCACCAGCACACGGCGCCAGAAGGCTTCGTCCAAACATTATAGCCTAACAGCAACCGAGTTGAATCCCATGTGCACTAAATCGAGTCCGATCGCCGCCTTCGCACTGACGGCCGCCCTTGCGTTGAGCGCCGTTCCGCCGACCATTTCGCCAGCCATCGCTGAGACTACCGGCAACGCGGTAATCGCGACGGTCAACGGCCATGATATCACGGAACGCGACGTGAAGCTGGCGGAAGCGGAAATCGGCTCCGATCTCGGTCAATTGGCCGCCGACACCCGCCGCAGGGTGCTTGTGGAGTACGTCATCGAGACCCAGCTCATGGCCGATGCTCTCGATCAGGAAAAGGCGAAAACACCCAACCTCGACCGTAATTTGGCTTACTTCAAACGGCGGGCAAAACGCGAGACTTACTTTGAAAACAAAGTAAAATCGTCTGTAAGCGAAGCTGCAGCCAAGACATTTTTCGACGATCGCGTCAAAGGTCTGAAGCCGGAAGAAGAGGTGAAGGCCCGCCATATTTTGGTGGAGACCGAGGACGAAGCCCGAGACATCAAGGAAAAGCTCAATCGCGGAGCCGAATTTGCCGATCTGGCCAAAGAGCACTCAAGGGACCCCGGCACCAAAGCCAACGGCGGCCTACTTGGCTTTTTCTCCCGTGGTCAGATGGTCCCACAATTTGAACAGGCGGCCTTCTCTATCGAGCCCAATGAGGTGTCCGACCCTGTCCAAAGTCGGTTCGGCTGGCACTTGATCCTGGTCGAGGAGAAGCGCAAGAAGCCTCTTCCCAAGTTCGACGAAGTGAAGGATCGCATCCTGAACGGCATGATCCATCAGAAGGCACAGTCGGTCGCTAAGGAGCTTCGCGACGGCGCGAAAATCGAGTACTTCGACGCCGGCATCAAAAAGCAGGTTGAGGAAGAGCAAAAGAAGGCCGCTCTCCAACAGCAGCAACAGCAGCAGTTGATCGAACAGCTGAAGAAGATGCAGGATGCTCAAGAGGATGCCAAACCCGGCGCCTCCGAAAAGCCTGCGGAAGAAAAAAAGTAAGACCTCACAACTAACGGGAGATGGGCATGGATGGCCCAATCTCACCTTTCGCGCCAAAGGTGTCGCCGGACCTGCCGGAGGTACCCGGTGTGCGCCTGGCAACCGCCGAGGCGGGGATTAAGTACCAAGGACGGCGCGACCTCTTACTCGCCGTCTTTGAGCCTGGCACCGTTGCCGCGGGTGTGTTGACGCAATCAAAGACCCGTTCGGCCGCTGTCGATTGGTGTGCCGAGCAGCTCAAACACGGACGTGCACGGGCACTCGTCGTCAACTCGGGCAATGCCAATGCGTTCACCGGTCAGCGCGGCTCTGATGCCGTGAGGATGACCGCCGAAGCCGCCGCTCAAGCGGTCGGCTGCCAGCCTGAGGAAGTCTACATCGCCTCCACCGGTGTCATCGGAGAACCGCTTGAAACCGGCAAGTTCGCACATCTCCTGAATGATCTCGCCAAAGCCGCCGAGGGCACCGCCTGGCTGGATGCCGCTCAGGCCATCATGACAACGGACACCTATCCGAAGCTTGCCGGCCACTCAGCCGACACACTCCGCATCTCCGGGATCGCAAAGGGTTCCGGCATGATTGCGCCGGATATGGCTACGATGCTGGGCTTCCACTTTACGAACGCAAACATCGACCGCGCTCTGCTTCAGCAAGCGGTGCTTAAAAATGCTCAAGACACCTATAATCGGATCACTGTCGACAGCGACACTTCGACAAGCGATACCGTCATTGTCTTCGCGACGGGAGATGCAGCGGGCCGGGCTGCCTCACCCATCCAATCCGCCACCACGCCGGAGTACCATCAGTTCGTGACCGCACTCAGCGGCAACATGCGCGACCTGGCCCAGCAGATTGTCAAAGACGGTGAGGGCTTGACGAAATTCGTCACAGTTGCCGTTTCAGGCGCCGAAACCGACCAATCTGCCCGGCGCATTGCGTTCGCGATTGCGGACTCACCCTTGGTCAAGACGGCGATCGCTGGAGAAGACCCCAATTGGGGCCGGGTCATCATGGCGATCGGGAAATCCAGGGAGGCCGTTGACCGCGACAGTGTCTCGATCCGTTTTGGTGACCACCTTGTTGCCCAGCAGGGCGAGCGCGACCCCTCCTATGACGAAGCCGCCGCCGCTGCTTATATGAAATCTCCCGAGATAAAGATCAGCGTCGATGTTGGTGTTGGCGAGGGCAAGGACCACGTATGGACGTGCGACCTCACTCACCGCTACATTTCAATCAACGCGGACTATCGTAGCTAGCCTTCAGCAAATCCGGCCGGCGCAAAGACCCAAGGCAATTCTATGGAACCTTCGTTCTGGCTCGAGCGCTGGCAAAGCAAAAACATTGGCTTTCATAGAGAGGCCTATCATCCCGCATTGCAGGGCCACTGGCACAAGCTGGGTGTTGAACCGCCCTCGAGCGTCTTCGTGCCCCTATGCGGCATGAGCCGCGATATGGAATGGCTGGCTCAAAGAGGACACAGGGTTGTAGGTGTCGAACTGAGTGAACTGGCCATTGATGCCTTCATGAACGGCCAGAACCTGACTCCGGTCGTGGAAGTGCGTGGCGAATTCATCGTCAAATCCGCCGGCCCATATGAGCTTTGGTGTGGTGATCTTTTCACCCTGCCAGAGGCCTGCTTGGTCTCGATCTCGGCCATTTACGATCGGGCAAGCCTGGTCGCGTTGCCGCCGCCCATGCAAACCCGTTACGCACAATGGCTGAAGCAGAAACTGCCCGGCGCACCTGTATTGATCGTATCGCTTGGCTATGATCAGTCGGAAATGACAGGCCCACCGTTTTCTCTTCCCGAGGCCCGGGTGCGTGAACTTCTAGGCGATCACTACGACGTCGTCGTTCTTTCCAGCGACGAAGTCATCAATGATAACGAGGCACTGAGAAATCGGGGGCTGACGAAATTGCACGAGACCGTCTACATCGCCCGGGGCACGTTATGAGCGGTCAAGCGACGCAAACCACCGAAAAATCGTCCACGTCAAAGAAAGACGTGCCGATTATCTTGGTTGCTGCCGCAGCGCTGGTCGATGCCGACGGCCGGGTCTTGATTTGCAAGCGGCCCGAAGGAAAGTCGCTTGCTGGCCTATGGGAGTTCCCAGGCGGCAAGGTCGAGCCTGGTGAGTCTCCCGAATCCGCTCTCGTAAGGGAATTGCACGAGGAACTCGGCATCACGGTCTGCGAGACCTGCCTGAGCCCATTCACGTTCGCAAGTCACGGTTATGAGCACTTTCACTTGCTCATGCCCTTGTACCTGTGCCGCAAATGGGAAGGAGACTTGAATCCCAGCGAGCATCCAGAGGTCGCTTGGGTTCGCGCCAGCCGCCTCAGCCGCTATCCAATGCCTCCAGCGGACGCACCTATGATCCCGTTCCTGAGGGACCTGTTGGGCTAACAATGAATTAGGATATTAGAGTTAATTGCTCACCCCACGGTCGTAATGGGCTGACAGCGGAAGCATCGCGCCAAAAGCTCAATCCAATTGCACACAATGCTTCCGCATACAGCGATGGTTAGCTGATGAAATAATCGGCTTCACCACCCGGTCTAAACGCTGAATGCAGACGGCCCAACATTTGTTAGGTTATGAGATAAAGCAAGCTCGGCCCGCAAATTACGAGCACGCTCGGTCTCAATGGATTACCCGCCTGCACAAACCGGAGCTGCACTCAGCGTTGATTCCCTTATAGCAAAACAAAATACTTATTGCTTCACCCATTTGGGGTAGGACCCCCAACTCTTCGTGGTTGGTAAACGCAATTTCGACATTGCAGAGGCCATAAGAAGCAACAGAGTTGCAGCTAAACCACACGCAGTAGTTGTGATTGCCGGATCTTAGGGTCATCAGCGGCCCCGGCCCTTCCCAAGAACCTTCGCCAGACTGACCTCTGCGCTGCCAGGCTTTAAAGGCTTGGGCTGGCTCTCATCGGGGACCCATGCCGTCAGCGTTAGAACTTCAAACGTAGCGGGGATGAGGCCGTCTCCTGTCGCAAACAACTCTTCATACAATTCGCAGGCCCTCAGCAGGAGACCACGCGTCACAGGTACAGGCCGCCTGGCTGACAACACATTGGAGGCACCCATCCCCCGAAGCTCCTCAAAAAGGGCCATGGGCGTCTTGTAAGTTACTGTAAGGATTTCAGAATCTACCACTGGCAATGCGAATTGAGCTCGTTGGGAAAGCCCGCCAAGGGCCCGCACATCAATGAATGGCGCAACTCGCGGTGACGCTCCGCCGGTCAACTCCTCTTCAGCCAGAAACCACGCGTGACGCAGTTCTTTCAGGGTTTCGCCGCCCAACAACCCCGCAAGCAACAGGCCATCTGGCTTCAGCGCACGCCTAATCTGCACGAGCGTGCCAGGAAGATCGTTTACGAACTGCAGTGATAGCCCAGACACAACCAGATCGAGGCCACCATCCCCAAACGAAATCGCCTCCTCGTCGCACAGCACGCAGGGCCCATCACAATGTGCCAAAAGCCCCTCGGAATGGTCGGCATCGACAACAAACCCAACGTTTTTCAACGCGCGAAGGGATCGGCTAAGCGCACCCGTATGCGCGCCGAGATTGAGGACCTTCGGGAAGTCACGCTGAACGATCTGCACTCGTTCGCAGATATCTTCTGATACGCGACGTAACAAAAAGTCATGGCGGCTGGCAGTCTCGGCAACACGGTTCCGGCGGCGCCGCAAAAGTGCTCGGTCGAAAGGTTTTGCCGGGTCCGCGTTCATGCGAATAACCATCCGTATGGGTACGATATTCTATTTATGATATCTGTTCGATCTAGTCATGTAACGCCAGCAGGATCGGATGATGTGGCCAAGACCGCCGTCGGCACCCCCGACAAACGTATCTGGTCGGACTTCAGACCCAACTTTGCTTGGCCTCCTCGCGACGGGCCTCATCGACCTGATGATGCCTCCTGTTTGCCTTTCGTGCCGTGAGCCGCTTGGCTCCCGCGACGCACTGTGTGCGCAATGCTGGGCTGAAGTCGATTTCATTAGCACACCGCGCTGCGACCGGCTTGGCATTGCTTTACCCTACGCGGCCGGAGACATCATGGTATCAGCCGCCGCCGCCGCACGCCCCCCTCGATACGCCAGGGCGCGAGCCGTCGGCCACTACAGGGGCACGCTGCAGCGCCTGATCCACGGCTTCAAGTTCCGCGATCATCACGACGTTCGTCGGCTGTTCGGCTGCTGGCTTCACCAAGCCGGAAACGAGCTGTTTGCCGGCGCGGACCTCCTTGTTCCGGTCCCCTTGAGCAGAATGCGACTTCTCCAACGCCGCTTCAATCAAGCCGCCATTTTGGCTCGGGAACTCTCGCAACGCTCGCGCCTCCCAGTCCGGACCCAGGGCCTTGTCCGGACCCGGTGGACCGAACGACAGGTCGGCTTGACCGCCGAGCAGCGGCGCCTCAACGTCCGCGGTGCCTTTCGCGTCCCCGCGCGCGAGCTGCCCCACATTCGCGGGCGTCGCGTGATACTGATCGACGATGTGATTACGACGGGTGCCACCGCCGAGGCCTGCACCAAGGCACTTCAAACCGCTGGTGCCGCCGAAGTGGACGTCCTCGCCGTCGCGCTGGTGTCCGAACCTTTGCGCGTGACGACGTAGCATTGCGAACCAAGCGCCAAGCAAGAAATTTCGAACGCCCCGCGCCGACGTGAGCTAACACTTTTGCGACGCGCGGATCGATCCCATTTAAGGGACATGATAGACCTGGAATTGACATGAGCGAGACCGAAGGGACTGGCGACCCGAGCACCCCCGCCGTTACGATTTATACGACGTTGCTTTGCCCTTTCTGTCACCGCGCCAAACATCTGTTGAAGCGCAAGGGCATCGGTTATCGGGAGATCGACGTCACTTTGCGGCCGAATGAGCGTGCGCTTATGCGCGAGCGCGCCGGCGGTCGCCACACGGTGCCCCAGATCTTCATTGGAGCACTCCACGTTGGCGGCTGCGACGAACTGTTCGAACTCGAAAACCTTGGTCGGCTTGACGAGCTTCTTCGCAGCGCGGTTTAGTCACAAATGACCTTGAAAGTGGAATACCGCACATAATGACGCCACCGCCAGAACAAGAAACGCTTCGCGTTGCCCTCGTGCAGCTTTGCTCAGGCCGCAACCCGACCAAGAACGTCTCCGTCGCCAGTGAACTCATCCGGCGGGCGGCCGCTGACGGTGCGCAATACGTCCAGACGCCCGAGGTCACCAACGTCATGGAAGTTGACCGTGACGCATTGTTTGCTGCCGCCGAGCCGGAAAGCGAAAATCAGGCACTTGCGCAGCTGCAGGCACTCGCAAGCGAATTGTCCATATGGCTCCACGTTGGCTCTTTGGCCATCCGCCACACCCCCGACAAGCTTGTCAATCGTTCCTATCTCCTCACGCCGGGGGGGCGCATCGCGGCGCGCTACGACAAGATTCACATGTTCGACGTTTCGCTTGCCAACGGGGAGGTTTATTCGGAAAGCCGTAATTACGACGCTGGACGAGAGGCGGTCGTCGCCGAAACGCCCTGGGGCGGTCTTGGCCTGACCATCTGCTATGACCTTCGCTTTCCATACCTCTTCAGGGCTCTTGCGCTTGCTGGCGCAAAGATGATCGCCGTTCCGGCCGCCTTCACGCGCCCGACCGGGCAAGCCCACTGGCATGTTCTCCTGCGCGCCCGTGCCATCGAAACTCAATGCTACGTGTTTGCCGCCGCTCAGGGGGGGCTTCATGAACACGGCCGCAAGACTTACGGGCACAGCCTCATCGTATCGCCCTGGGGCGAGGTTCTGGCGGAAGCCGACGTCGGACCCAGCGTGATTGCCGCCGACATCGATCTTGCTCGCGTGGATGAAGTGCGCAGCCGCGTTCCCTCGCTCCGCGCCAACGAAGAATTCACCCTTGTCAGGGAGAATATGGCGCTCACCTCGGGAGCAAGGGAATGATCAAGTACGCCCTGCGCTGCACCAACGCGCACGAATTCGAGGCCTGGTTCAATTGCAGCGCCACATATGAAGAACAAAGAACGGCCGAGCTACTCCGTTGTCCGGTTTGCGAGACAAGCCAGGTCGACAAGGCGCTGATGGCCCCAAGTGTCGTGACCCATAAGGGCCGCTCACGGCCACAGCCACCTACCGATGTCGCCGCGGCACCCGAACCGTCCGGTCCCTCTGCTGCTGCTGGCACCGGCGGGTCCGACACATACACTCCGGTGTCCTCCGACCCCGCACACGCCAAGATCGGCGAACTCCTACGCCAATTGCGCCAGCATGTGGAAGCGACCACCGAGGACGTCGGCAAACGCTTTGCCGAGGAGGCACGCAAGATTCACTACGAAGAGGCCGAACCTCGCGGCATTCGCGGGGAAGCTACGGCACAGGAGGTTGAGGAGCTGCAGGAGGAGGGCGTCGCCGTTACTCCGTTGCCCCGCCTGCCTGATGATCACAATTAATGACGGGAACGTAACCCGAATTCGGGTTCGAAGGCCCCACTGGCGGTCGCAGGGCTGATGTGCTAGGCGGCAGGGGAATTTCTTGAAGACCTGAACGAAACGGCGGACGTGCCCGAAACAGACCCGGCCACGCAGAAACACGCGCGCCACTTAAACAGGACCCACAGCAGGGCCCTCAGCACCCGGAACACCGATGAACCTTCGCAACGTCGCAATCATCGCTCACGTCGACCACGGTAAGACGACACTCGTCGACGAGCTCTTGAAGCAGTCGGGCGCCTTCCGCGAAAACCAGCGGGTCGCCGAACGGGCTATGGATTCCAACGACATTGAGCGCGAACGGGGCATCACCATCCTCGCCAAGTGCACCAGCTTGGTTTGGAAGGACACCCGCATCAACATCGTCGACACACCAGGTCACGCCGATTTCGGCGGCGAGGTCGAACGCATTCTCAATATGGTGGATGGCTGCATCGTCTTGGTCGACGCATCCGAGGGCCCGCTTCCGCAAACCAAGTTCGTCGTCACCAAGGCATTGGCGCAGGGCCTGCGGCCGATCGTGGCGATAAACAAGATCGACCGGCCGGATGAGCGCCACAACGACGTCCTGGACGAGATCTTCGACCTGTTCGCCAACTGCGGCGCCGATGACGAACAGCTCGACTTTCCAGTTCTCTACGGTTCTGGACGCAATGGTTGGATGGCTACGGAGCCTGAGGGCCCGCAAGAAGGCCTATCAGCCATGTTCGACCTCATTTTATCGCACGTACCGGCGCCGACCGTGCATGAAGGACCGTTCCGGATGATCGCCACCACACTGGAGGCGGATGCATTCCTCGGCCGTATCCTGACCGGCCGCATCACATCGGGTGCGGTGAAGCCCAACATGACCGTCAAGGCAATGAACCGTAACGGCGAGCTCGTCGAGAACTTCCGCGTCTCGAAGGTGCTCGCCTTCCGCGGCCTTGAGCGGACAGCAATCGACGCCGGAGAAGCCGGGGACATTGTCGCTCTGGCCGGCATGAGTGAGGCAACCGTCGCCGACACGCTGTGCGATCCGTCGATCGACACCCCGATCCTTTCCCAGCCCATCGACCCGCCGACGCTGTCGATGACGTTTCGCATCAACGACGGCCCCTTTTCCGGTCAGGACGGCGACAAGGTGCAAAGCCGCGTCATTCGTGACCGCCTGCTGCGCGAAGCCGAGCGCAATATCGCCATCCGCATTGCCGAATCCGATGACAAGGATGCTTTCCTCGTTTCAGGTCGCGGCGAGCTTCAGCTCGCGATTTTGATCGAGAACATGCGCCGTGAGGGCTTTGAGCTGACCGTTTCCCGTCCCCGCGTGGTGTTCAAGAATGACGATGAAACCGGCCAGCGCCTGGAACCCATTGAAGAGGTCATTGTCGACGTCGACGACGAGCATTCCGGCGTCGTTGTCCAGAAGCTCTCGGAACGCAGAGGCGATATGATCGAGATGAAGCCGTCGGGCGGCGGCCGGACGCGTCTCGTCTTTTACGTTCCGACCCGCGGTCTTCTAGGCTACCAGTCCGAGCTGCTGTCCGACACTCGCGGCACGGCCGTGATGAATCGTCTCTTTCACGAATACGCACCGTTCAAAGGCGAAATACCGGGCCGCCGGACCGGGGTTCTGGTCTCAAAGGGAACCGGCGAAGCCACCGCTTACTCCCTGTTCCACCTGCAGGACCGCGGTCCGTCGCTCATTACCCCGCAGACCCGGGTCTATGAAGGGATGATCGTTGGTCAGCACACCCGCGAGAATGATCTCATCGTCAACGTTATCGAGGCCAAGAAGCTCACCAATGTTCGCGCCTCCGGCAAAGACGAAGCACTGACTCTTTCCCCGCCCATGAAGCTGTCTCTGGAAGCCGCACTGAGCTACATCGAGGATGACGAGCTGGTGGAAATAACGCCGGCAAGCATTCGCATGCGCAAGCGTTGGCTCGACCCCAATGAACGCAAGAAGCAGGAGCGCAAGCGCGAGGCTGAAAGCAAGGTCGCCTAGACGAGGGCGCCTCAGCGCTTCGTGATCTCATATCCCAGCGCCAGCACGGCCTTGAGACTCTCCATCGCGGTACCCCGGTCGAGGTCCTTGTCCGCCTCTGACAATTCGCTATAGGGCACGAGATTGGGATGCCGCTTTGCGTCGTCATCACGCTTGGAACCGAGGCTCCAGCCATCCTCGAACCGCATCTGAGCCCAGTTATCGTGGGCGTTTTCCGCCAGCTTCTCCGTCAGATCCAACAAGTCGGACCCAAGTTCCACGTCGCGGGTATCGATCGGCCGCGGTATGTAACCGGCCATGTGCATCCCTTCCTGCGCTCGTCAAATGTGTAGAATGCCCAACAAGAACGCATTGAGGCGACCGGAGCAAGGCCGCAGCGTACACGGATCGGTTTCTTGGAAAATCGAGAGAGGCTCTTGTTGACAGCGCGATACCGGCTTTGACACGTCCCGCGAACACCAATAGTCGGTTTTCATGATGGACTTAGCCACTTTATTGCCGCAAGGCCTCACCCCCACGGACGAATATCAGGCCGCACTCGATTTCATCGAGAACGACGATGGCCACTTGTTCGTCACTGGGCGCGCCGGCACGGGCAAGTCGACACTGTTGCGAGCGATCCGCGACATGCTCCCCAACGAGATGGTCATTCTCGCTCCGACGGGGCTTGCGGCCGTCAACATCGGCGGTCAGACAATTCACTCGTTCTTTGGCCTGCCGCCGCGTCTGATCCGCCCGGAAGACATTAAGCGCAGCCGCAATGGCCGCGTGATGCGGCGCTTGGAATTTATCATCATCGATGAAGTTTCCATGGTGCGATCGGATCTGATGTGGGCGATCGACCAGTCACTGCGCCTCAATCGCGGCCGCGCCCGCGAGCCCTTCGGCGGCTGCCGGCTGATCTTGTTCGGTGACCTTCACCAGCTTCCACCCGTGGTCCAGGAAGCAGAAGTCGCCGAGCACCTGGAGTCCACACACGGTGGCCCCTTCTTCTTTTCAGTTTCATCGCTGAGCGAAGGCCCGGGCACCGCGTTGATTGAACTCAACCAGGTTTTTCGGCAATCCGATGAAGACCTGATCAACGTCCTCAACCGCATTCGTGAGGGCGATGCTGATGAGTCCGACCTCGAACAGCTCAACCAGCGCGTTTCGCCCATCAGGACGCTCAGTGAAGGCAATCCTTACGTGATCCTGACTCCAACGAATGCAGCGGCACAGCGCATCAACTTCGCCTACCTCGACGCCCTGGAAGCAGAGCCGCGCGCCTACCAGGCCAATCTCACCGGCGAATTCAACCAGAGCGCCCAGCCCACCGATACAACGTTGGTCCTCAAGACAGGCGCCAAAGTGATCATGCTTCGCAACGACCCTGATCGGCGCTGGGTCAATGGCAGCATTGCCAGCGTATCACGCCTGACTGAAGACCGCGTCTGGATCGATATCTCCGGCCGAGAGTACGAAATTGAGCCCGTGGCCTGGGAGCAGCGCCGCTATGCCTATGACAAATCTACCGAAAAGGTCGTTGAAACGATTTCTGGCACCTTTACTCAGTTCCCGCTGCGACTTGCCTGGGCGCTGACGATACACAAGTCGCAAGGCCTCACCCTCGACCGGGCCTACATCGACCTCGGTCGCGGGACATTTGCTCATGGCCAGGCCTATGTCGCTTTGTCGCGGTGCCGGTCCTTGGAAGGCCTGGCGCTGGCCCGGCCCCTGCGACCACATGACATACTGTTTGACCGCTCGGCGCTCGCGTATCGAGACACCTTCCATTCTGTAAATTGACCCGCAAACCCCTGACTCCAAATACAATTTTCTGCATCTGCGAACCAATTATCAGCATAATTTTGTTGCATCGCAACGTACGCTGAAACGACCGTGAGATCTGGGCTTGGAAGGCGTGCACGAAGCAATCGAAAACGCCTTATGGACCAAGGTCTAGCGTTCTCTGAAGCAGTTCTTTGTTGCGCTGCACAATCAATCGCACTATATTGCCGATCATCGGATACGCAGAACCCGCCGACTCGTTCATGCACTTCACGGGACCTGCTTCAAGCCGAACCCAACAAAACGATTCACATTCGTGAGTAACACGCCAACACACCCGATGAAGGAGCACCCTCAAATGAACGAACAGTTCACCCGCCAAGCCCACGACATGTTCGCCGCAGCCAAAGAAGCTCGCATTCCTGAAAACCTCCAGGCATTCGCCGAAGAAGGCGTCAACAAGTCCCGTGAAGCGTTCACCAAGTTGAACGTTGTCGCTCAGGACAGCGCCAAGGCTGTTGAAGAAGTCTTCCTCGCCGCCCAGGCTGGTGCCAAGGCGATCGGCGACAAGATGGTGCACAACACGACTGTCAACGCCCAGGCTGCTTTCGACGCCGCCGAATCGATCGCTCGTGCGAAGACGCTTCCTGAAGCAGCCCGTCTGCAGGCCAACTTCTTCCAGCAGCAGTTTGCTGTTGCCGGCGCCCAGACCAAAGAGCTCTTTGAGCTTTCTTCGAAGGTTGCTCGCCAGACGTTCGAGACCATGAGCACGGCATCCGCCAAGAACTTCGAGCAGTTCAAGAACTAACCTCACATGACGGAGCTTCTAGCACCTGCACGCTGGAAGCCGTCACAGGCGCGGGCCCACAAAGCCCGCGCCATTTGCATTTTGGGCCATCAGCGCACGCCTAGGCCCATCGCCGCCTTGTTTCCTGGCCTGTTCGTCCCCGGCCTGCTAGGCTGCCGACATGCTGGAAGCCAATCGCCAGGTTTCAGTCCGCCCCGCGACCGTCTCCGACGCCGCCGCGCTGGCGGAGATTTTTCAATCGTCCTGGCGCCAGGCCTACACCGGCGTCATTCCCTATGACCAGCTTGCCAAGACCCTGGCCCACCGCGGTGAGCGCTGGTGGTCGCGGACCATCTATCGCGGCGGCACCTACTTAATTCTCGAGGTTTTGGGACAACCGGCAGGCTACGCAAGTTTTGGCCGCGCCCGCTATCCTGGACCTCAAGAAGGTGAGATTTACGAACTCTACCTTTCTCCGCTTTATCAGGGGCTGGGCTTCGGCGAGTACCTTTTTGAAGCCTGCCGCGCCGCTCTTGATCAGCGCGGTCTCAAGGGCCTCATGGTCTGGGTCTTGAGCGACAACGTCGCAGCCCGCGAATTCTACAGCCACCGCGGCGGCGTTGCGAAGCTTCGCCGAATCGATTTGTCCCTCGGCGCCAAGCTCGAGAAGCACGGGTATGTCTGGGATTGAGGCTTCGCGTCCTGCCGGCCGCGGCTACGTCACCTGCGGGTCGTTTGTTTGTCTGGAGGCAACAGCCGCGGTCAGTCACCATCAAGTGCGTTAAAGCTTGGCGGTGATTGTTGGGACAGAACCGAGATCGCCTGAACTCCAAGCTTCAAGGCGCTTTCAATCGGCCTGCGCATCGCCCCTGCCCGTTCCTCGATTTCCTGTACAGTCCGATTCTGAGTTCCACGTATGGCCCTAATTGCAAAGCCAAGTTCGGTTCTCGCCATCTTCAACACGGACAACGCGCGTTTGTCCGGCGCGAATAAGGGTCCTTGCCCAACCTGGTCAAGTAATCCGTCGAGCGCTTCAAGATTGGCTTGCACCAGAACCATTGAGGTTCTGCTCGACGGCAGAACACGCCACTTCGTCTTGCCCCCGTTTTCCGGCGGTAGGCGCTGCTGAAGCAACGCTTGGAGCGACATCTCATAGCTTTTGATCAGGGCGAAGCTCGTTTCCGATGGCGAAACGAAGGATGAGTTTTCGGGTCCCGGCGTCAACCAGACGGGACGATACGAGCCGCCCGAATTCCAACCCTGCAGCATTTCACGAGCGATGAGCTCGAGGTCTTGCGAAACAGCACCCACGATCTTGCAAGTCGCCGATTTCCCGTCGGAAAGATCCTCTTGGCGCGCAGGCAAAAACAGAAGGGCATCCAGCGCACGCAACCCTATCGCCGCAACGCTTGCGTTTCTGACATCCCAATCGGCGAGCTCTTCTTCCTGGGACAACAACTTGCGAAGAACCCTCCGCGAAACATTTCTGGGATCGGGCCAGAACAAGACGCGATAACGGCGGTCTTCGAGTTCGATTGGTCCGAACCGGTAAACCTCCACTCTGCCCCAGCTGTCGACGGTACGGGCAAACGCATCCCTCAACTTCGCATCAGCCAGCTTCGTTCGCCCCGAGCAAACATCACCGACCTGCGAGCGCAGGACGCCCGTGTTTGCGAGAAACTCTTGGTGAGCGGGTACGATTTCTGTTTCGAGAACACGCTGGGCAAGCCCGGCATGATCGAAACTCCCGGCAGCTGCAGATTGTGCAAGAAAGGTCAGTAGAAGGGCGATCAGTGGCCCAAACCCGATTGCCGCGCGATACCCGGCTCCAACGATCACACGACCGGGTCCCGGTCTTGACGGTTTCACGATGATGCTTCCCACGCAACAATCCGATCTCGATGCAAGAAACGGTGTCGTCTTTATGCTTATCTTCACAGTCAATAATTGGCAATCTCTATGAGGCGGCGCCCTGGGCGGTGTAGAGCCAACAAGGTTACAGGTGAGCGACACGAGAAACCGTCCAACGAGGGATCGCAGTGCAGCAACGCCGTCCTTTGTTGTCATCCGGTGCTTAACTCTGCTCGTGCCACCAAAAGCCCAATTCTAGCATCTGGTTTCCCGGTACCGCACGGCGTATGAAAGATTGACGACGCCAACAGCAGCACTATTTCGCGCGGCCCTCATCGACGGTCTTACAGAAGCGTCATCGAGACCTGTCGCCCGCCGAGCCCAGGAGAACCAAAATGCGCATCGATGCGATCCCCATTGGCAAGAACCCGCCGGAAGACATCAACGTCATTATTGAGGTCCCGGTCGGCGGAGAGCCCATCAAATACGAGATGGACAAAGACGCCGGCACCCTGTTCGTCGATCGCTTCCTTTACACACCGATGCGTTACCCCGGAAACTACGGCTTTGTCCCGCACACTCTGTCCGCTGACGGTGACCCGGTCGACGTCCTGGTCTGTAATACCCGAGCGATATTCCCGGGCGCGGTCATCAATTGCCGGCCGGTCGGCGTCCTCGTCATGGAAGACGATGGCGGCGGTGACGAAAAGATCATCGCTGTGCCCACCGCAAAGTTGACCAAGCGCTATGACAAGATCCAAAACTATACCGATCTTCCGGATATCTCGATGAGCCAAATCGAGCATTTCTTTAACCATTACAAGGACTTGGAGCCTGAAAAGTGGGTCAAGATCGGACACTGGGGCAATGCCGAAGAAGCCCGCCAGCGCATTGTTGAGGGCGTCGAACGCGCGAAAAGCTCCTAATCGGCGCAAAAACAAACTCGGAGGCGCGACAAGGACAACATGGCTGATCTAAAAATTGCGGTCATGGGGGCTTCGGGACGTATGGGCCAAGCGCTGGTCCGCGCCATCGAGGAAACCGCGGGCGCCGCACTTTCCGGTGGCACCGAACAGGACGGGTCGCCTGCCCTGGGCAGCGATCTGGGAACATTGGCGGGCCTTGATCCGCTGGGCATCCCCGTCAGCTCACAGACGGAAGAGGTGATCGCCGCTTCCGATGCGATTGTGGATTTTACGGCCCCTCAGGCCACCGTCAGGTTCGCCGGTCTGGCCGCTGAGCATGGCGTTATCCACATCATCGGAACCACGGGTTTCACGGCAGCGGACGAAGCGGCTATCTCTGATGCCGCGAAGCGAACTCGCATCGTCAAAGCTGGAAACATGAGCCTGGGGGTCAATCTCCTGACAGCGCTAACCGCCAAGGTTGCCGCCGCCCTAGGCCAGGAATTCGACATTGAGATTCTCGAAATGCACCATCGCCACAAAGTTGATGCACCTTCAGGCACCGCGCTCATGTTGGCACGGGCTGCAGCCGAAGGCCGCGGCGTGGCATTGCAGGAAAAGGCTGTACGGACCCGGGACGGCCACACCGGCGAACGGCGTCCCGGCGACATTGGAATGCAGACGCTACGTGGCGGTTCGGTTGTCGGGGAACATACTGTGATATTCGCTGGTAATGGTGAACGCATATCGCTATCGCACCATGCCGAAGATCGCTCTATTTTTGCGCGTGGGGCTGTAAAGGCAGCGCTTTGGGCGCGCGACAAAGAGCCGGGACTATATTCCATGATGGATGTTCTGGGCCTATAGCTTGGCTCAGACGAGAGATCGAGGGTTCAAAGGGACGCCAGATGATGGATAACGTGCTTGTGCTCGTACGCCACGGTCAGAGCGAATGGAACGAGCGCAATCTTTTCACGGGCTGGCGCGATCCGGATCTGACGCAACTAGGTGTGCAGGAAGCCATAAAGGCTGGCAAGCTGCTCAAGGCCCAGGGTGTCATTTTCGATATTGCCTACACCAGCGTTCTAAAGCGGGCACAACGCACGCTATCGCTGATCATGGAGAACCTCAATCAAACTGACATTCCCGTCGTTTGCGACCAGGCGCTCAACGAACGCGACTATGGCGAACTATCTGGCCTCAACAAGGACGAAGCGCGCAAGCAGTGGGGCGAGGAACAGGTTCTGATGTGGCGGCGCAGTTATGACATCCCGCCACCCGGTGGTGAGAGCCTTAAAGACACTGCCGCGCGGGTTCTTCCCTACTACAAGAACAAGATCTGGCCCGATGTAAAATCCGGCAAGAATGTCATCGTCGCCGCTCACGGCAATTCCATCCGAGCCTTGATCATGTACCTGGAAGAGCTGTCTGCGCAGCAGATCATCGAGCGTGAAGTGGCAACGGGCGTGCCCATGGTCTATCGCCTGACGATGCACGGCCACGTCGAAGACCGTCGCAACCTCGTGGCCTGACCACAAGCACGCTAGTTTTCTGCGCTATGGCTTAATGTAGGTGTAGCCCATTCCTTGTAGGCGGCTCACTTCGGCGACACCCGAAGGGACGATGTCTTCATCGAAGACCTCAAACAGGTCCTTGTCCTTGTCGATCTTGCGACCGCGCAGCGTGTTCGAGCAGACATTGAAGCTCACGTTCTGAGTTTTGAGGTTGCTGACATTGCCTTGCAATTTGAGATCATCCTTGGCCTGCATGAGCAAGCCCAGTCCGTTTCCGTGCATGACGACGGCGACCTCGAGATTGTCTTTTCCGACGGCATTGATGTGATTTTGAATGTTGCGCAGCGCGCCGTAGTACTTCTTGCCGCCCTCACCACCTGGATAGTTGATGTGGTAAACGACCTTTTGTTTGCCATACCGGCCCGCTTCCGCATTGGCCATCATCACTCCGGCAAACCCAACGGCGGCGGCAATTATCACTGCAATAGAAGCTCTGAGCATTTCCTTCATCCTCAACGTGTCTGTTTGAACCACCGGCACGCGCCAGCGCGCTCGCCCGTAGCTGGGCCGAACATGACACCGCCAGCCAGCAGCGGGCAATCCAAATGCTCGTGAACACCCCTTACACTGGCCCGGGCCTGTGGTGGTGCACTGCGGTACCCGCCAGCAGCTTGCAGCCTTGGTGCCGTCGCGCTAGAGCAATCGGGTCCGCGTGACGTCATCTCCTCGCGGGCTCGGGTTGACCGGTACCGGCGAACGAGAACAGATGCATCCGGCTCCTCGATCGGCACTCATGGCACCTCTCGATCATGAAAAAACCTCCGCTCCGGCGCGGCCCCCGATAGGCTTACAAGCACGCAACAAGAGAACCGAATATGACCACTCACAAACTGCTCTTGCTCCCTGGCGACGGTATCGGCGTCGAAATCAGCCGCGAAGTCGAACGCGTCATTGAGACTTTGCATGGCCTTGGCGGCGCCAACAGCTTTGAGGTCGAGATTGACCTGGTCGGCGGTGCGGCCATCGACGCGCACGGCGTCGCCGTCACTGAAGAGGCAATTGCCAAGGCATCGGACGCCGATGCGATAATCTTCGGCGCTGTCGGTGGTCCTAAATGGGATAACGTTCCCTATGAGATCCGGCCAGAAGCCGGCCTCCTGCGCTTGCGCAAGGACTTCGACCTGTTCGCCAACCTGCGTCCGGCGATCTGCTACCCCGCACTCGCCGAGGCATCATCGCTGAAGCGCGAACTCGTCGAGGGCCTCGACATTCTCATCCTGCGCGAACTCACCGGTGGAACGTACTTCGGCGAGCCCAAGGAGATCGTCACACAGGAGAATGGCGAAAAGCGAGCCGTCGACACCACTGTTTATACGACGAGCGAAATCGAGCGCATTGTGAAGGTGGGCTGCGACCTAGCCCGTAAGCGCTCCGGAAAGTTGCACATGGCGGCCAAATGGAACGTGATGAAATCTGGCGTTCTGTGGCGCGATGTGACTGTCGCGACTCACCAGAAGCACGCCCCCGACGTGGAGCTGGAGCTGATTCTCGCCGACAACTGCGCCATGCAGCTGATCCGCAATCCCAAGCAGTTTGACGTCATCGTCACGGACAATCTGTTTGGCGATGTCCTTTCCGATGAAGCCGCCATGATGACCGGTTCGCTCGGCATGCTGCCGTCGGCCTCCCTGGGCGCACCCGATCCAAAAACCGGGAAGAGCAAGGCACTCTACGAGCCTGTGCACGGCTCCGCCCCCGACATTTCCGGTCAGGGCCTCGCCAACCCCATCGCCATGATTGCCAGCTTCGCGATGGCCCTTCGCTACTCCTGCGATATGTCCTCTGAAGCCGATATTATCGAAACGGCGATCGCAAAGGTTCTCGACAACGGCCTACGCACCGCGGACATTATGCAGAGCGGTTTGACAAAGGTCGGAACAGAACAGATGGGCAAGGCGATCGCTGCGGAGATCCAATCGGCGATGGCCTGATTGCTCGTTCGCCAAGGGCCCAAAAAACCCGAACCGGCGCGGGCCACCCCGTGCCCGCCGGCGCCGCGGATCGGGAACTGCTTCCGCGTGGGAGTTCAACAGGGGAGCGCAAGCATGGTCAGCAATCTGGAAACAATCGGCCTTGGCGTGAACGACCGTGCTGGGTTTGAGAAACTCGTCACCGGTCTTGCGGAAGCTGCTCGCGAAGGTCTCTCGACGCCCGTCGGGGACTACGCGGTTTGGCGGTCCAGATCAGGCGCCGAGGTCTGGCTCCACATCGCTCCCGCAAGCAGCGACGGCCCGGACGCTGTCCGCGAGATCCTTGGCATTACGCCATTCTTCGATGGCTCGAGCAAGGTGCCCTTGAACGTCACCGAGCGCATTAACAGGCCCGACGACAACGCCTTCGAGGGTGCTTACCAGGCCTGGGTCGGCGTCGGTCAGGCGGGCGTCGCCGAGGGTGACTACCCGCTCGTGTTCGACGCGGTCGATTTTGCGGCCTTCAGCAGCCAGAACCTGCCAGCCAGCTGCTACGCACGGATTTCCGGGTTCTGCCGTGAGCTCAAGGCATTTGACAACGAAGCGGCATTCAACGATGCGCAACGTGAAGGGCCCGGCTTCGCTGCCCGGTCGTTCTTCCCCGTCGGGCTGTTCGCGGAATCGGAAACCTCTGCGGATCAGTTCATTACTCCGCGGGCGCCTTCTTCCAACGCGCTCATCAATGGCGTTGTCAAAGGTCACCGTGAGCTCATCAATGAGTTGACCGGTCAGCCCTTCCACTGGCTTGAAGTCGAAAGCCTCGCGGCAACTTTCGACGTTGTTGCTTCTCCCAGCGTCATTTCGGGCGTCATCCGTCCCGGCGGCATCGTGCAGGCCTCCTGCTGGCTGTTCGGCCGGATATTGAAATAGCCGGCCGGCATCCCTTGTGTTGAGATCGCCATGGCGGCGCCAGTCACAGCATCTTCGCAGCCCTTTTATTCGTTACTTGCACACCTGCTTCGGCGCCGTGGCGTGCGTCGTCAGCGAGATACCCTTGGTTCCGTAGCCGCCGATCATGACCGCGTCGATCAACGGCGCTGGCGTTGCCTGGTTGTTCGCCCAAGCCACGATGAAGTTCGCACCGCTGCCCCCTTGGTTATCAGACAGGTCGATATAGAACTGTCGCGTTTGTAGAGGGCCAACGCGGACCGGATTGTTCACATATCGCCGCAGGTGTTTGCCTTCCGTATCGAAATAGTCGACACGCGTCAGTCCGAATTCTTCGGTCTCCGAAATGTTTCGAATGCTCAACGTCGCGGCCAAGCCTGTCACGGTGTGCTTGTCGCCCGAGTAGACCGTCGCCATGATGGGGATGTATGCCTTCGAGGTGCACGCAACGCCCTCCAGACTAAAAGGCTGATCACCCCCGGTGACGGCTCCAACAACACTGACCTTGGAAAAGTCCTCGGCTTCCAGCTCATCGAGATCGACATCCAGATTCAGCGTCAGAAGCGCGGTTGCCAATGATGTCAGAGCGACAATCACCAGCAGCACCAGAAAGATCGAAAAAAGATAGCCGGGTATGCCCGGGGAAGCCTGGTTCGCCATCATCATCTCCCTCAAACAAATCGATATGCATAAAACTACAATAGTCCGCAACGAGCACGCGCCCAGGCAAGCCGCTCGCTGCTAAACAATCGGTGCGTCCAAGCACGTCGCCGGCGATCCCTTGATCCAGCCGCGCGCCGTCCAGCCGGGTTTGCCTTCATTACGACGTCTCACCTGTGCTTCGGTCCGCGCGACGAAGTAGAACTCGAAGCAGTTTTCACCGATCCGCGTTACGCGGAAGCAGCCACCTGAGGGATCGCCCCTGTAGATCGTGCAAAACCTGTCCGAGATCACCGACCAGTGACCTGTCGTCTCGCGCGGGCCTTCCGAATAGGCCAGCACCATGTCTCCGCGATAGCTTTCCGTGAAGTGGCGCCCGTCCTCGTATTGCCCGTCAATCGTTACTCCCGAAAAAGTGCTCAGCAACTCCTCCTCGCCCATCCAGCGCTTGGCGGCGGCAACTGTTGAAGATAGCGCGACGGTGCAAAGCAGCGCCCACAAAACAAACCTGAAGCTTGCCAGCTTTGAAGCAAAACTCATCTAACCCAACCTCGTCCGCCGATTCCCAGCAGACACTTTTCCTGACCGGAACCATCACGATAGGCGCTCATCCGGGTCGGCGACAATACGCGGACCTTTGAAACCAGAAGCAGCGCGCCCACGTATTCCAAATGGTGACAGACGTCTGAGCCGAAAGGAGCCTATCCATGCTGAAGACCATCGCGGGAACCGCATCACTCGCCCTCTTCGCCGCAGTCCTCGGCACTGTCAGCGGCCCCTGGATCGCGCCTTCAGCCGCGATGTCGGCCTACAAGTGGAAAAGCCGTCCGCTGCTCATCTTCGCACCATCTTCGAAGGTGAGCGAATTCGACCGCCAAAAATCGACGGTGACAGCCAACATGGCCGGATTCCGCGAACGAGACATGGTCGTCATTTATGTCGCTGGTGACAGTGTTACGACTGCCCTTGGGCGCGAACCGGGACGCTCGGCACAGGCGCTGCGCGCTGCTTACGGTGTCAACAACGGCGAATTTCGCACCATTCTCGTGGGTAAGGACGGGGGCGCCAAACTGCGCTCGTCGAAACCCGTTTCCGCTAATCGGCTCTTTGGTCTGTTCGACTCCATGCCAATGCGCCAGCAGGAAATGCAAGAGCGCGGATAAACGTTCTGAAATGCCCCTCGACCTTCGGTTTCCTTGAATGAAATGGCCGCAGGCGCTAAGTCTTCGCGGTCGAATACCAAAACAAGACGAGCCAGTCGCAACTCCTAGGTCTAATCCGGAGATTGCCACTCGCGAGCATTAAGGACCGAACATGGGCTACAAGGTTGCGATTGTTGGCGCCACGGGGAACGTAGGCCGCGAGATTCTAGACGTCCTTGCCGACCGGAAGTTCCCCGCCGATGAGGTTTACCCGCTCGCTTCGCGCCGGTCGATCGGCGTTGAGGTGTCGTATGGAGAACGCCGGCTCAAGTGCCGCGACCTCGAGACCTTCGACTTTTCCCAAGCCGACTTCTGCCTGATGTCGGCGGGCTCGGCCGTATCCAAGGAGTGGAGCCCAAGGATCGCCGCCAAAGGCTGCACCGTTATCGATAACTCGTCGTGCTGGCGCTACGACCCGGACGTCCCCTTGATCGTCCCTGAAGTCAACGCCGATGCCTTGTCGGGCTTCACCAAAAAGAACATCATCGCCAACCCGAACTGCTCGACGGCGCAACTCGTCGTCGCCCTCACGCCGTTGCACGATCACGCCCGCATAAAACGCGTTGTTGTTTCCACCTACCAATCCGTGTCCGGGGCCGGCAAAGAGGCCATGGACGAGCTCTGGTCGCAAACAAAGGGCAAGTATGTCCCCGGCCAGGAGGTAGAATCCAAGAAGTTTCCCAAAGAGATCGCTTTCAATTGCATTCCTCAAATCGACGTCTTCATGGAGGACGGATACACCAAGGAGGAGTGGAAGATGGTCGCGGAAACAAAGAAGATTCTCGATCCCTCCATCAAGCTTACGGCGACCTGCGTTCGCGTGCCGGTGTTCGTCAGCCATTGCGAGGCGGTCAACATCGAGTTTGAAAAAGATATTGAACCTGAGGAAGCCCGCGAGATCCTGCGGGAGGCGCCTGGTATCGGTGTCGTCGACAAACGCGAACCTGGTGGCTACGTCACGCCGGTCGAAGCCGCTGGCGAATACACCACCTACGTCAGCCGCATCCGGGCCGACGCGACGGTCGACAGTGGTCTGGTCATGTGGATTGTTTCCGACAACCTCTTGAAGGGCGCGGCACTCAACACGATGCAGATCGCCGAAACCATGGTGAGCCGCGGCCTAGTGAATAAAGCTGCTTAGCATCGGTTGCTAACGAGAGGCGATACGCGCCACGGGATATTCGGTCTGCTCTGCCACCTCCGTTTGCAGCTCACGTGCAAGCCGGTCGGATTGACTCCCGCGCGCCGCTGGCTGCCGCCGGTTGGATCACACTCTTCGGCGGTTGTCGTTGGTTGTTCGCCATACCGCAGCCGAACCGGGTTGCACACTTGAACTGCCCAAGCGCGCGACCGCAATGCGGGCCTCACCGGCGGACACCCAGGAGCCGAAACGAGTGACCAAGCAGACCAAGCAAAAGTCCAGCGTGGCTTTCCGCAACAAGCTTCGCTCCAGCATCCTTGAAGTTGGCCGGCGCCTGATCGCCAACGAAGGGCTTTCGAGCATCCAGGCGCGCAGAATTGCCACCGAAGCCGACTGCTCCGTTGGGTCGATCTACAATGTGTTTGAAGACCTCGACGACCTGATTATCGCTTTGAACATTCTCACGCTGGACGAGCTCGGGTCGTCGCTTCAAATGGCGCATGAAGAAGCACGCCAACAGGCCACGCACGACCGGCTGTTGGCGCTCGCGTTTGCTTACTTCACTTTCGCATCAGAACACCAGAAACCCTGGCGGGCAATCTTCGAACATCAGCTGCCCGAAGGCCGCGCTACTCCACCGGAGTACCGCGACGATCAGGACAAACTGTTTGCTCTTGTAGAAGAGTGTCTTGCAAATGATCTAACTGAAGACGAACAAAGAAAAAGTGCCGCCAGGGCTCTGTTTGCATCGGTACATGGAATCGTATCGCTGTCACTCGATCGCAAGCTCGGTGAATTCGAGCCCGTAGCAACCCGCCGCCAGATTGAATTTCTGGTCGGCTGCACTGCACGGGGTCTTCAACGAGCTTGATCGAAAACAGCCCCGATAATGCAATCAGGGCTTCTTACGACCCGCCACTTTTGCCTGTGCCGCCTGCTCGACTGCTTCTTCAAGCCTTCCAAGCGCATCGACAATTGTGTTGAGGTCGGTCAAGAACCGCTCCCGTTGAGCCGCCGGTAGGGCCTGCAAGATGCGATCATCGACGCGCTTTGCCATCGGTTCTGCGCTGTGCAGAATGCGACGACCTTCCTCCGTCAACTTGACTGCGTAAGCGCGAGCATCCTCCTTGGTACGGCGACGCTGCACCAAGCCCTTCTTCAACATTCGCCGAATGATGTCGGCAAGTGTCGAACGATCAATACCCGTCATCTCAACAAGATTAGTCTGTGAAAGGCCTTCATTCTCAGCGACGGCGACCAGAACCGCATACTGCCTGGGGGTCAGATCCTCCGTGCGCATCTCAGACTGAAAAACATCTCCAGCGCATTGCCCTGCTCGGTGCAGTAGATGTATCGGCGACTGTTCAAGTTGCACGACCTTCAACTCCTTATCTGTGTTCTTCGTATTTGCTTTCGTCTCTTTTTCGTCGTCGTCAGCCTTTTGGATCACACGTATTGAAATTGATTATCGAAATCCAAGTTCCCGCAGGGATAAGGGCAGCTGACGAACTATAGAAAATACGAAATTGACAGCTTCGTCCACTGCTTACTTTGAGACAGAAAATCGGACACCTGACAATCCGCCGAGAGACGAAATCGCGGCGATTACAGGCAGCAATCAGTGTTCAGATAGCTTCGGCCCGCTGGCTAAAACTTGAGCAGCCCGCAACTTGCGATTGGTCTAGCCCTTGCTTTTCTCATAACGCTGCAAAAGGCCGACCTGCGACATCGCGAATACCATAGTAATCGGCATCAGACCCCAGAGCTTGAAGCTTACCCAGAAGTCTTCCGAGAAGTTCCTCCAGACGATCTCGTTGAGCACTGCAAGAAACAGGAAAAAAAGACCCCAACGAATTGTCAGGACTCTCCATCCTTCTTCTGTAAGGCTGAACGCTTCTCCGAGGACGTACTTCAAAAGTGAGTGCCCAAAAGCAAGTCCGCCAAAGAGAACACTGGCGAAGAGCAAGTTTACGATGGTCGGTTTGATCTTGATGAACGTCGAGTCATTCAACCAGAGCGTGAGTGCGCCGAAAAATAGAATGCACACCCCGGACACCAGAGGCATGACCGGAATGCGTCCCAGCACGACCCGCGAGACCGTAAGCGCAATGGTGGTGGCGACCATAAACCAGGCCGTTCCCACAAAGATTCCAGCCTGTGAATTAACAATGAAAAATACAACGAGCGGTCCCAGCTCGACGGCAAACTTCACAATTTGCCGGGCATCGATCTCAACCTCCGGCGCCTTGTCCGTGGTGGGTTTGTCGCCAGGTTCACTCATGACACTCGTTGCCTTCTTACTCTGCCGCTCGCTCTACGAAGTCGGCGTCGAAGGAGCGTTGCCCAGCTTGGCAACCGGACCGATCCCACCGGAGACCTTGGGTGCTTTTCCAGCGGCGGAACTCGCGGAGGCGACTGCGTCGGCTGCGGCGTAAGCCACGCCATCTTGTTTCTTCTCTGACTTCGGCTGAGGTGTCGCCACCCCGCCTGAGCGGTCATCAGGCACGCGGTACTTCGACATCAATGTCGTGAGATACCACGCATAAAGGCCCGAAAGCGGCATGATCAACGCAATCTTGAACAATATCCAAACGTTCACACCATCGATCTGGAAGCCGAGAACGTCATGGAGCGAGGAGCCGACAGGCGGATACAGGCCGTCTTTTTGGAAGTATTGCCGCACGACCTCATTGAGGAAGGCCGTAAGAATAAAGAACCACGCAAAGCTCCAGGTAAACTTATCCCAGCCCTCTTTTGTATAGTGAAACGTGCCTTCAAATATATGCTGAAAAAAGTTCCTGCCAATGAGCAGGCCGGTGAAGAGAAACAGCGCGAACATTACGTTGAATATTGTGACCTTAATCTGGATCCACATTGGATCCCCAGTCACCAGAGTTAGGACCCCGAATAGAACTGTGACAGCGGACGCAATGATTGGGAACATCGGAAGCCTTCCCAATACGATCTGCATGACAATCATCGCGACGCCCGTCGCAATGATCAACGCCCACGTCCCGGCATTGATACCGGCCGCGGCATTGACGATGAACATCGCAACTAGCGGGCCGAACTCACTGAGAATATTGACCGTTTGCTTCGCATTGAATGGGAAGAAGCTCTTGCGTTCGCTCATTCTCAAACCGATCCTTTTTGTTGCAGATCGCACCCGTCATGCTGCGCAGCAAGCGCGGCACCTCAGTTCCCTAAGCTACTACCGAGACACAACGCCACACCTCAGACTTCCGCGATCGCAACCGCAAACTCTCGCGCATCGAAGGACTGCAAATCATCGACGCCCTCGCCGATCCCCACGGCGAAAACCGGGATTTTGTATTGGGCGGCAATCGAAACCAAAATGCCCCCGCGCGCTGTACCATCCAGTTTTGTCATTACCAAGCCGCTAACACCAGCCCTCTCGCGGAAGACTTCCACCTGCTGCACTGCGTTTTGACCCGTTGTCGCATCGAGGACGAGCACGCAATCGTGGGGTGCGCTCGGGCAAATCTTGCCAAGAACGCGAACCACTTTCTCCAATTCCTCCATCAATGCCTGCTTGTTCTGCAGCCGCCCCGCCGTATCAATCAGCAATGCGTCATATTGTTCCGCCGTTGCCCGTTTCAAGGCATCAAACGCGACGCCGGCGGCGTCGGAGCCCACATCCCCCGCAATGACGGTCGCCCCGGTCCGTTCCCCCCAGATTTTCAACTGATCGATAGCGGCCGCACGGAAGGTATCACCGGCCGCCACCATGACTTTTTTGCCCTGACTTACGTACTGCGCCGCCAGCTTACCGATCGTCGTCGTCTTCCCGGTCCCATTGACCCCGACCATCAAGATCACGTGCGGCTTGTGCTGATCGTCGATCTGCAGCGTTCCCGCCACGGGCTGAAGAACCCGCTCGACTTCCTCGGCAAGGATCTTCCTCACTTCCTCAGGGGGGATTCCCTTTTCATAGCGTCCTTTGGAAATACGCTCCGTAATCCGTGCTGCCGTTTCGACACCCAGATCCGCCTGCAGCAGCAGGTCCTCGAAGTCCTCCAGCGTCGCCTCATCGAGCTTCTGCCGGGTAAACAGTCCCGTAATCCCGTCCGAGATCTGGGAGGAGGTTTTCGTAAGTCCGGATTTGAGGCGATCGAACCAGCCTTTCTTGCCGTCGCTCGCCGGACCACCTCCGGGCGCTCCAGCGCCCTCGCCCGTGGCTGCCGTCGGCGTCGCGCCATCCGCCTCCGCGCCTTGGGTCGATACCTTATCTTCGGTCGCGCCGGTTTCTTTGGCGCCTCCAAGGATGCGGCCAAACAACCCGCCCTTTTGACTCGATTGGTTCAACTAACCACCTCTGCGCGAAGTCTCCGGCCATCATTACCGGTGATGCGCGCGCGGAGCATCCCGCCTGCGGTTCCCGCCACATCAACATTGGTCTCGGCGAAGTGCTGCGTGCGGCCGAACTGGCTCTTTTCCAACAGGATTTCCGCCTCACGCCCGGTTTGTGCATCAAGAAAGGCGCGCAACGCCACATCGCCCTCTTCGCGAAGCCGCTGCGCGCGCTCTTTGACAGCTCTGCGGGTCACTTGCGGCATCTTCGCGGCAGGCGTTCCCTCACGCGGGGAAAACGGAAATACGTGCAGATAGGTCAATCCGCAGGCACTTACGAGATCAAGCGTATTCTCGAACATCGCCACCGTTTCGGTGGGAAAGCCGGCGATAAGATCCGCTCCGAATACGACGTCCGACCGCACTTTGCGCGCCTTGTCGCAGAAGGATATCGCATCCGCGCGCAGATGCCGCCGCTTCATCCGCTTCAAGACCATGTCGTCCCCAGACTGCATTGACAGATGAAGATGCGGCATCAGCCGCTCCTCTTCTGCAAGCGCGCGCCAGAACTCATCATCAACCTCGACCTGGTCAATGGATGAAAGCCTCAATCTTGCAAGCTCAGGCACCAGCTTCAGGATACGCCGAACGAGGTTGCCTAGCGTCGGTTGCCCGGGCAAATCCCGCCCGTACGATGTGATGTCAACTCCGGTCAGCACCACCTCGCGATAGCCATTCTCCACGAGCTTGCGGATTTCACCGACGATCTCCCCCGCGGCCACCGACCGCGATGGACCCCGACCATAGGGGATGATGCAAAACGTGCACCTGTGGTCGCAGCCGTTCTGCACCTGAACGTAGGCCCGCGTCCGCGTCCCAAAGCCGCCAATCATGTGTGAAGCGGTTTCCTTGACGCTCATGATGTCGTTGACGCGCATCCGGCCGGCCGAGCCGCTCGCCAGAGCCTGGAACGTCGCCGCCTGCATCTTTTCGCCATTGCCGATGACGTGATCGACGGCCTCGATTTCTGCAAAACGCTCGGGCTCGATCTGCGCCGCGCAACCTGTAACGATGATCTTCGCGTCGGGTCTCTCGCGCCGCACCCTTCGGATTGTCTGTAGCGCTTGCCGCACCGCCTCACCAGTCACCGCGCAGGTATTGATGATCACCGCATCTTCAAGGCCGGCCTTGTCAGCATGCCCGCGCATCACCTCCGACTCATAGGTGTTGAGCCGACAGCCAAGTGTGATGATCGACACGTCAGAAGAGGCGCGAACGGCACCGTTCTCATTGGTCACGGCAGAGCACCCTCGGTTTCGAAAGCGGCCGGGCCGGTCATCAAGATTCGTCCCCGCGGTGTCCATTCGATGCCAAGCTCTCCCCCCGGAACCGCAACGGTCACCTTGCGTTCGACGAGCTTCTTTCGCGCTCCGCAAACCGCCGCGGCACACGCCGCCGAGCCGCACGCTTTGGTCACGCCCGCGCCGCGCTCCCACGTCTTGAGAATGATCTTGTCCCGTGACACGACCTGCGCCAGCGAAATATTGGCCCGCTCGGGAAACAGCGGATGGTTCTCCAGCAATGGGCCGAACCGCTCCAGGTCATAGGCGTCGACGTTATCAACCCAAAAGATCGCATGCGGGTTGCCGACATTCACAACAGACGGAGAGTGCAGCACCGGATCGTCGATCGGCCCGATCTGCAATTCGATCGCCCGCGTATCGCGGAATTCCTCAGCTAGGGGAATCTCTTCCCAACCGAATTTTGGCTCTCCCATATCGACGGTGATCTCATCAGCACCGCCGACCGTCACGGTCAACAATCCGGCCCCGCTTTCAAACGTCATGTCGCGAGTACCGGTGGCCTCGGACAGGCTGAGCGCGACGCACCTGGTGCCATTACCGCATGCCGAAACCTCCGAACCGTCCGCATTGTAAATGCGAATGTAAGCCGTCGTGCCGGGCGTTCGCGCATCATACAGCACCATCATCTGGTCAAAACCTGTCTCAGGACGCGCGGCGATACCGGCAACTTCGTGACTGCCGAAAACCTTCGCGGACCCGCGAAGATCAACAACCAGGATCTCGTTTCCGAGGCCATTCATTTTCTGAAATCTGATCGGCGAGGTGTTCATGCGCCCGATATATGGAGGAGTAGCGCGCTAACCGCAACTTCAGCACCGGCTTAAAGCGTTGGCGAGATCACGAAGGGTTGACAGGGCCGGGCGGGCGACGAAAGCCAAAAACACCATATATCGAGCCTGATGAATAAGCGCCGTGAGTAAAGGGACGCCGATCCAGAATGCAGAAAAAGCTCCGTAAATCGACCCTCGCCACCGTCTTTCTGTCTGCCGTGGGGCTCGGCCTTGTTCCCGCCGCCAGCCTGGCCATAACGAAAGCGCCTGAGGCGCCAAGTTCCGACATTAAGGTGGAGACCGTTGCCTCGGGCCTCGCAGAGCCTTGGGGCCTGCAATTCCTTCCGGATGACCGGATGCTCGTCACGGAACGCCCGGGCCGGTTACGCATCGTCTCGATGGACGGCAAGAAGTCAAAGCCGGTATCCGGCCTGCCGAAAGTTCACGCCCAGGGACAAGGCGGCTTGCTCGATGTCCGTTTGGCTCCAGACTTCGACACCACGGGGACGCTGTATTTCTCCTTTGCCGAGCCGCGAGGAGGCGGCAAGGCCGCCACCGCCGTCGGCCGCGGTCAGCTTGTGCTGGACGGCGACAAGGCGGCACTCGACAATGTCGAGATCATCTACCGGCAGAACCCCGCTGTCAGAACCGGCCGCCACTTCGGATCGCGCATCGTCATCGACAAGTCGGGTGACCTGTTCGTGACAACCGGCGATCTCGGCACCGAAAGCGCAAAAGCCCAGGATCCAAATGTGTCGATCGGCAAAGTCTTACGCATCACCACGGATGGCAAGCCCGCTTCCGGCAATCCAAACCTGCCCGGCTGGGCTCCTGAGGTTTGGTCCATAGGCCACCGCAACATTCAAGGTGCCGTTCTCGACCCGTCGACCGGGCAATTGTGGACGGTGGAACATGGCGCGCAAGGCGGAGACGAACTGAACAACCCGCAAAAGGGCAGCAACTACGGTTGGCCCGTCATCAGCTATGGCCGCCACTACTCCGGCGCCAAAATTGGAAAGGGCACCAGCAAGTCCGGCATGGAACAACCAGTCTATTACTGGGACCCGTCCATCGCGACTTCCGGGCTGGAGCTCTACACGGGTGATCTCATACCGGGCTGGAAAGGCAACTTCCTCGTCGGAGGATTGGCGGGCGCCCAGCTTTCCAGGCTCGTCATGGAGGATGGCAAGGTCGCCCGGGAGGAAGCGCTGCTCACCGGTCGCGGTGACCGCATCCGCGACGTTCGCGAAGGCCCGGATGGGGCCGTCTATGTCCTCACCGATGATGACGACGGCAAAATCCTTCGCCTGTCGCCAAAGTAGGTTTGATCGACCGTATCGTCCGTCCACCCAATCAAATCACTGAGGTGCGATTGAGCGGAATCGAGCTTCACCGGCCGATCCCGCCAGTCGGGTCGCCTGTAGGAGGCCCCTCAGTGCTTGCTTTCTTGAGCTTCTGGATTTGCCGGGTGTGGACCATTTCATTGGGCCCGATTTGGCAGTCCCCGTTCTTGTCCAGGATCTTGAACGCCGGATTTGGCTTTCCGGTCATCTCAGCGACAACGACCTTGCCGTCACTATTGGCATCGAAGTACTTGTGGCCGGCGCTCTGGAATAACCGGTCAGAACGGATCACACGCTGATATTCCTCGACCGTCAGCGCGCCATCCCGGTTGGCATCTGCCTCGGTGAACAGCTGGGTCGTATAGTTCTGCCACTCTTCACAGGTAACAGACCTGTTCTTGTCGAGGTCCCAGGTGGGAGCAGCGCTGACGAACAGCAGCTCATTCGAAGACGCACCCCCAAACGGTGAACCTCCACCCCCTCCGCAAGCGGCAACGGCGGCCGCGGCGGACACGATTACGAAGCAGGCGAAACCTCGCTTCAGCATTTTTTGCCTTCCCCCAATTCTGATCGCGCCGACGTAAACGCCCCGTCACGTCTCGCAGAATCAGCAACCCCTATAGTTGCGATTAGCGCCGTTGCTTGCCTATGTCCATGGCGACAGCTGCGAAACTGTGATCTGTTGCCGGTTGACATCGGACGCCTGATCACCCAGAAACTGGCGCTTATCTATAGCTAGGCCCGTTCCACGAGCCGCTCTTTTGCACAGAATCCTGGCCTGAAAAAACGGCAACTCAGTGATTTGGAGGCAACGGGGTCACCATCCGCCGGCGAGAATCGCCCGCGGATGCATTCGGGTTTGGGCGTTCTCTGTCGGGCGATCAAGCCCATATTGAGGAAAACAAAGGGTCTGCCGAAGAGACGGGCCCACGAGGCGAAACTCTGACGACGACACAAGACGAGAGAAAATGTTCCAATCGCTGACAGATCGCCTCTCGGGCGTCCTCGACAAGCTCACCAAGCGCGGTGCCCTGAGCGAGTCCGACGTCAACGAGGCCATGCGCGAAATCCGCCGGGCCCTGCTTGAGGCGGATGTCGCCCTCGACGTCGTCAGACCGTTCGTTGACAAGGTCAAGGCCAAAGCCATTGGCCAGGAGGTCCTGAGGTCGGTAACGCCGGGCCAGATGGTCGTGAAGCTCGTCAACGACGAACTGGTCGCCATGCTGGGTTCGGACGCCGACCCCATTGACCTTAACGCTGTTCCGCCAGTGCCAATCCTGATGGTTGGCCTGCAGGGGTCGGGCAAGACCACGTCAACGGCCAAGATCGCCTACCGTCTCAAGACAAAGGAAAAGAAGAAGCCATTGATGGCTTCCCTGGATACCCGCCGCCCGGCCGCCCAGGAGCAGCTTCGGGTCCTTGGTGAACAGACCGAAATCGACACATTGCCGATTGTCGATGGCCAGTCACCCCTGCAAATCGCCAAGCGTGCCATCGAAGCCGCAAAACTTGGCGGCTACGATGTTGTTCTGCTCGACACCGCCGGTCGCGTGACTGTTGACGAAGGCCTCATGGCCGAAGTCGCCGAGGTCAAAGCCGCCACCAACCCGCACGAAGTCCTGCTCGTAGCCGACAGCCTCACCGGTCAGGACGCCGTCAATACCGCCAAGGCCTTCGACGGCCGAATTGGCATCTCCGGCATCGTTTTGACTCGCGCCGATGGTGATGGTCGCGGGGGTGCGGCGTTGTCCATGCGCGCAGTAACCGGCAAGCCGATCAAACTGCTGGGCGTCGGCGAAAAATGGGACGAACTGGAGGACTTTCATCCAGGACGTATTGCCGGCCGCATTCTGGGAATGGGCGACGTGGTCAGCCTCGTCGAAAAGGCTGCTCAGACCATCGATGCGGAAAAGGCGACCAAAATCGCGCAGAAGATGCGCAAAGGCGCCTTTGACCTGGAGGACCTTTCCGAGCAGCTCAAACAGATGGAGCGCATGGGCGGGATGCAGGGCGTCATGGGGATGTTGCCCGGCATCGGCAAGATGAAATCCCAGATCGGCGATCTCGACGCCGGTGAAAAGCTCTTCAAACGTCAGCGCGCGATCATCTCTTCGATGACGCCCAAGGAACGCCGCGCGCCCAAAGTACTCGATGCCAAAAGGAAGCGCCGCGTTGCGGCCGGCTCTGGAACCAGCGTCCAGGACATCAACAAGCTCCTCAAAATGCACCGCCAGATGGCCGACATGATGAAGTCCATGGGCAAGAAGGGCCTCATGGGCCGCATGATGGGCGGCATGGGGATGGGAGGCGCTGCAGCACCAAGCGAGGCCGAAATGGCCGCCATGCAGCAAGAATTGTCGAGCCTGGACCCAAAGGCCCTCGAGCAGCTCCCTCCCGAACTCCGCGAGCAGCTGCCCGCGCCTGGTGGTTCTCGCAGCCCGTCGCCGGCATCGAAATCCCCGTCGCTTCCAGGCCTCGGTGGCAATGCCCCAGGCGGGCTACTCCCAGGTCTCGGCGGTGGTGGACTTCCACCCGTTGGTCTGCCCGGACTCGGCGGCGCCGGTCTTCCCGGAATGCCTGCCGCGGGACGCGGCGGCAAGTCCGCCCGCAAGAAGAAGAAAAGGAAGTAACTAAGGCGGCCCCTTGGCGATCGCCCGGCCCCCGTTAGCAAAGCAAACCGATTAACAACCAGACTTATGTCAATCCAAAAGACACCGACGAAAGGACGAAGAGCTTGTCAGTCAAAATCAGATTAGCCCGCGGTGGCTCCAAGAAGCGGCCCTACTATTACATCGTCGCTGCCAATTCGCGCTCCCCGCGTGACGGCCGCTACATCGAGCGGGTTGGCACCTATGACCCGATGCTGCCCAAGGATTCGGAAAACCGCGTCAACCTCAATACCGAGCGAATCCAACACTGGCTTTCGGTTGGTGCGCAGCCAACCGACCGCGTTGCCCGCTTCCTTGATGCCGCCGACATTCTAAAACGCGAAGCCCGCAATAATCCCAACAAGGCCAAGCCCAAGAAGAAGGCTCAAGAGCGCCTTGCCGCTGAGGAAGAAAAAAGACGCGAGGCCGAGGAAGCCGCGAACGCCCCGGCTGAAGAAGCCGCCGCTGGCGGCGAAGGCGGTGAGGCGCCAGCTGCCGAAGCCTAAGTATCAATTCGACACACGCGTTCACGCGCGACTCAACTGAACGGCCGCAGCCAGGCTCTGGCGGCGGCTTTTCTTTTGGCGCGCTGTCGATCCGTAAAAGTGCATCTATCGCGGCAAGGATTCATTCACCCTGACGAGCGAAACACTTTGCCGTTCAACACCCTGTTTCCCAATTCCGTGTTCACTGACCGTACATGGTTAACTCCATAAGCACTTGACCAGATGGTCGAGAACAACCGGCAAGGATGAACGCCGGAGCACGTGGTGGCAGTCGGAGATGAAGGAAGATGCGTAAAGTTAAGCGTGCGCTGAATCGCAAAATGCTTGTCAGAGCCATTGGCGCGGGCACTCTAATTGCCGTGGCCCTGTCGGTGGCAGGCTGTTCGAACACCTCGGTCAGCAGCGGCTTCGCGCCGTCATACACGGGCACCAGCGCCAGTCCGCGCGTTTGGAGCGGCAATGGTACGGTCCCCACACGGCGTGGCACCTATAAACTTGGCAGGCCTTACAAGGTTGCCGGCCGCACCTACGTTCCACGCCACAATCCCAATTACGATCGCACCGGGGTAGCGTCCTGGTATGGAGACGATTTCCACGGCCGTCTGACGTCGAACGGCGAGGTCTTCGACATGCATCGGCCGACGGCTGCCCACCCAACGCTTCCGCTGCCGTCGCTTGTGCGTGTCACGAATCTGGAAAATGGCCGTTCGGCCGTTTTGCGGGTCAACGACCGCGGTCCGTTTGTCGCTAACCGCATCATTGATCTTTCGCGTGCGGCCGCCGATAAGCTCGGTTTTCGAAGGAAGGGAATTGCGCGCGTACGCGTGACCTATGTTGGCTCTGCTTCGCTGGGTAGCTGAGCAAGAAATGGCCTGCGGAACGAAGACCGGCTATCCGCGAACGCAGGCCCTCGTAGTCGTCGTTCCGACGAGTTCTGCGGGGCCCCTTTCAAACAGCAACGTGTCCGTAATTTCCAAAGTCTTTGAGCTGTTCTTGGCGGCGTCCTCTCCAGCAGACGTGGGACAAGACGCCGCCACGACTCAATGCCTCGAATAGCCTTCGATCGCAGCTAGAAAACCTAGCCATACTTGGGATGCTGCAAGTCAATACTCGAATCGATATTCTCCACCGCAGTAGAAATACTATTACATTACATAGAGACTATTCCGAGTTCGAGAACTGCGGTATTTCCCGCCATGAGTACACAACAAATTCTTGCATACATAGTATTCCCAAAAGGGACACTTAGGTTTCTGTTGCCAGCTGAGAGGCCACATCGCTATAGTTAATCTCTATAGATAGAAAGGGCGCGCGGTGGATTCGGGGTTCCCAATGGTTGTTCTAGGGCACTCCAGAAGTTGCCTGTGTGCGCCTGCAGGCGGTCGCGAGGTCACGCGCCCGCATCTTCAGTCACCCCAACCCCACATCGGGCCGAAATTGATGGTATCGCGGTCTCCGCGGCCTCTTCGGGCCGATTTGCGCGGCGGCGGCCTTCAACCGGGCCTCTGTGGGGCCCATCCGCGCCAACAGTGTCCGCGCATAGAGCAATCAAACGTCTTCTATTTCGGACGGAAACACCCTAACGACATCGGGTTTGTGAGTATCAAGCCGAAGGTTCAATGCTCCTAGATTACTTGACACTGTCAGGCCCGATGTTGATGACCATCTGTGGTTTCGGCGTCGGCCTCCTGGTTGGGATGACCGGCGTCGGAGCCGGCGCGCTCACCACTCCTTTGCTGATTTCGGGGTTCGGGGTTGCGCCGACCGTCGCCGTAGGTACGGATCTGCTTTTTGCGGGTCTGACAAAGGCAGGTGGGGCTTGGCGCCACCACCGGCTTGGCCACGTCAACTGGGGCATTTTCACGGCGTTGGCGATTGGCAGCGTCTCCGCGGCATCCCTCACCCTTGTGGCAATCGCTTATCTCGAGGCCGACCCGGCCACCCTCGGGGAGATGATCCGGCTCGTCCTTGCCGGTACTCTTGTGGTGAGCGCCATCGCGGTCCCGCTTATTCCCATACTGCTCGTCAGACGCGTCAAGGCCCGCTCGAGCCAGGTAGTGGTGCGGCCATTTTGGACGGTGCTGATGGGGATCGTACTGGGTGTGATCGTTACCCTGACCTCCGTCGGCGCCGGCGCCATCGGGGTTGCGATTCTAACCTTGCTATACCCGATGCTTCGCGCCCGTCACATCGTCGGAACCGACATCATCCACGCTGTTCCCTTAACGCTGCTGTCTGGGCTTGGTCACCTCTCGCTCGGCAACATCGACTTCTCAATATTGCTTCCCTTGTTGATCGGCTCACTGCCTGGGATCCTAATCGGCGCGCGGCTTACCTCGATGGTACCCGATTGGCTTCTGCGCTTGATCCTCGCGCTCGTGCTGGCGACAGCGGCTTATCTCGTCATTATGAAGTTCTGACAGCTCCATCATTTGACTGAAGAAATGGGCTTGCCCCAATCCCAGGCCGCACCGCCCGTCCACACGCTTCGCACAGATTGCCCGACCATCTGGACGAACACCGGCGAATCGCAACACTTTGCACTTGGTCGCGGGCCAGACTGGTTTGATTTCCTCTTCAGCCGCGGCGCAGTTCAAGCGTCAGTAGCAGCCGAATTCTAAAGTAGGAACCTGTACCGATGGCCATCGACGCACTTGTCAAACCGTTGCTTCAAATTGCAATTCTTCGCGGCTTGAAACCCCTCCAAATCACCGAAATAGCCCGCCGCGCCGAACGTATTATCTACCGGCCTGGTGACACCATCATCGAAGAGGATTGCATCGGTGACGCCGCCGTACTGATTGTCTCAGGCGACGCAGTGCGCATGTCCGGGCCTGACCATTCTGGCTCTCCGGAGCCTGTGGCACCGGGATCGCTGGTCGGCGAAATGGCCATGTTGGTGGAAAGCATACATTCCTCGACGGTGGTCGCGCGCGGAAACGTCAAGGCGCTGCGGCTCAAACGCAGCGAGATGCTCCTACAGATGGAGCAGGACCCCACCTTGGCCGACCACTTTCTGGAGCGCATAACCGGCCGCCTGAAGGTACTGGCGGAAGACCTGAGGGCCGTGAACCGGACGTTTGATCAGGCAAGCGCGAGCATGCAATTGCACTAATCAGCATGTTGCATTGCTGCAATCCGTTCTGGCAAACGCACCGAGCCGGATTGACCAGATTTGTGGTTCCTGTATCCCTGTCGCGGAATTTATCATGGCGTTTTCGAGGTATTCCGCACCTCGCCCAGATGTTGCCAATAACGCTGGCAACCTTCGATGGACAAACGCGTGCTCCCATAGAAAACGCCCAGCCTCGGGGGGAGAGACTGGGCGTTGGCGCTCTCGCGCGTGATGCCGGGAGGGAAGCCGGCATCTCAGGCATCGTCTTCGGCTAGACGGGGGGCACTACCGATTTGAATATGACGTGCCTGAATGTCCTCAATCTAGACACTCCTGCCCGTGGGTCAATAGCATCCCCCCCACCTGTTCACGTATTTGTGAACGGTGCCTTGCCATTTGTCTCAGGATAAAGAGTTGCGGAGAGACTTATGTGTCACACCCGCAACGATTCGTTTAGGCGGGTGTGGCTCTATTGTTGAAAGGGGTTACCCGGAGCAACGATCACGAATTCGCTTGCGTCGATCTCCGCGTCCTTGACCACCCTCGCCACCTGGACCTTAGTGTCGAGCCCCTGCGCATCGGTCGTGATCCACTCTTTGAGCTGAAGACCACCTTCCTTCTCCAGCAGCAATCGAATTTTGCCCGGCGTATCGGGGCTCTTGTCCCGGATTCCCAGCATCAAGCTGCCGTCATTTTCCTGCACTTCCGTAATCAGGGCGTCGCGAAGTAAATTGACGTCACTGCGGAGCAACACGCGGAAGGGCGTATGATCGAGCGCCACTCGGTCCTCGTTTTCCAGATCGTGGTCCTGAATCGCCAGATAGGTTCCATCAGATACGACGACCTGCCGGGAAGGCCGGGAATAGTCAAAGCGGAACATACCAGGCCGCTTCATCTTGAATTTGCCCTTGAGAACTTCGCCGTCCGCGGCTGTCTGCACGAACCGCCCCTTCAGCGTTTTCATTGCATTGAAATATTCGTTGACCTTTTCCACTGTCTTGGTCTGGTTCGCGTCGAGCGAGACCGACTGCGACCCACCGCCTGCGACCTCGGCGCTCCAACCGCTGCCTGCGGCATTACTGGGCTTTCGTGCGTTTTCGGCCGCCGCGACCGTTGAAATGCTGACGCCTACCATCGCGCAAACACTGATGGTGAACGTAGAAAGAATGGCTGATCTCATCTTCATATTGGGAAAGTCCCCCTTGTCCCCGGTCCACACACGGGTACGGATAAGCCCCCGAGCCTCCGACAACTCTTCCTGCTTGTTGGAAAACAATACGTCGATAACTGGGCAATCAGGTACTCAGGACACAAATTGCACCACTGATAACTGCAAGCGCCGCCAACGAGCTCGCGCTCAAAACTCGAAACCGCCCAGTCGACGTCTAGACGGCCTGAAGCCTGGAAACGAGGCTCTCCGAATACTCGGAAACGCCGTCACTCAATGACTGACCTACGGCTTCAGCATCCTCCTGTGACACCTGCGCCGCATGGATGCGTACGGCCTGTCCAGGCGCGCCGAGAAGAACCATATCCCCGCGCTCGAGAAGCCGCTCAGCTCCCTGGTCACCCAGAACACACCGCGACTCAACCTTGGATCCCAGACGGAACGCAACTTGGCTCTTAAACCCCGTTGTAACTGATTCGGGCAAAGCCGGCTGCGCCATCGTCGCTGCCGAAGCGACGACATGAATGCCGACGCCCGGCCCCTTCTGGCAGATCCTGGCAATACTGCGCTCAAGCGGCGTGCCTAGGCTTCCCACCAAGCCGGCAAGTTCATCAACGACCACCACGATGTGCGGCATCGTCTCGAACTCCATTTGCTCGCACTCGTAAAGGGGCTGCCCGGTCCGATCGCAGAAGCCAGTTTGCACTGTCCGCGCGATCAGTTTTCCTCGGTTCTTCGCGATGCGAACACGATTATTGAACACATCAATGCTGCGAACTGACAGCTTGGCCATTCGCTTTGCGCGCTCATCCATCTCTGCAACGACCCATTCAAGTGCCGCTAGCACCTTTTTGCGCTCGCTAAGCACGGGGCAGAGGAGATGCGGTATTCCGTTGAAGCTGCCGAACTCCAGAAGATCGGAATCGAGCATCACAAACCGACAGGCCTCGGGTCCGTTTCGATAGATGAGCGAAAGAACAATCGACTTGAGGCATGTCGACTTTCCGGTTCCCGGCTGCCCCCTGATGAGAATGTTCTCCAGGCCGCAGAGGTCCGCGATCACCGGTTGCCCGTCTATCGAATGCCCGAAGCCAACTGGTAGGCTGCCACGGAAGGCCCGAAACGCCTCACTGCTGAGCACCGCGCGCAGACCAATCTGCTGCTGGTGCACGTTGGGCAGTTCGATGCCGATGGCGTTGTTGCCTGGAGCAACAGCGACGCGTGCCGCCTCGGTGTTCATGGCCCTCGCGATGTCGTCGGCAAGCCCAACCACGCGTTGCGGATTGATGCCCTTCTTCAGGCTGAACTGATAGACCGTCACCACCGGACCGGGTCTGATCTCTGTGAATTCGCCATCAACCCCATAGCGCTGCAGGACATCCTCTAGCAAACGCGCTGTACCCCGCAGCACGGCCTGGGTCATCTCCGGACCCGGCCGGGCCGCCGGCAGGTTCGCAAGAAGGTTGAGCGACGGCCGCCGGTAATCACCGGCCGCGTTGATTGCTATTCTCGGCGATTGGGCAACACCCGCAGCGACTTCCCGAGGTGCCACGATCGGGATCGCGGGCTGAGGTTCTACCGGGTACTCGTGGCTATCAGCCACAATGGCTTCGTCTTCTGCAGGTTCAACTGCGTCTGCTGGTCCACTGTCCGGCACAGCCTCGGACGACATCGCCGCAGACGCCGCGGTCTGCGCAATCTCGGTACGTCTTGTCCCAGCATTCCGTTTCACCGCACGAATGAGCGCGCCTGAGATGGAGCCGCCGTTGTTTGTATGCTGCCTCGGCGCAAACCGTTCTGCGATCCGCTTGCTCTCATCATCGATCTCGCTTTCAAGCGGCGTATCGTCTTGGCTATCAAGAAGGTCTTCTCCCTCCTGCAGCTGGTCAACGTGATCCGGGTTGCCGATCGGTTCATCGGTCGGGTAGTCCGACGATTCCTGGGACAACTCATCAGACGGCGGGACTTCAGGCTCCGTGTCCCCGCGAAACGGTGACGGCGCGATCGGCAGCAGCGGTGGCTCTCGGTCGCGAAGCACACCAGAATCTCCACGGAAGACCGGTTCATAGACTTCTGGCTCGGCCTCCTGCCAGTGCCGGTCGGCACCAGGCCGAGGACGGTGAAGGCGAACCTTTTGTCTTGCGGAGGGCGGCTGCTGTCGGGTGAAACGAACCTGATGGCGTTCGCCAAGGCGCCCTGAAGCAAACGCTACGACACTGAGCATTGCCGTCTTTGCGTCGACGCCAACGGACCTGCCCGCCATCAGCGACCCAGTGAGCACCAACACCAGCCCGCTAAGCAAGGCCGAGTATCCCGGCAGGACTTTCTGCACCAACCAGGACAATCCTGTCGCGATACCGTCACCGGCAATGCCGCCATACCCATGGTGCAGCGGCCACGCGACATATTTCGGAACAACCGAAAGGGCACCAGCCAGCAGGAAAACCGAGGCGACATACGCCAACAGCTTCCAGCGGGAGTTCGACATCCGGCCTTTCAAGGCCAAATCGAGGCCCCAGAACATGGGCGCGAACAACAGCACGACCGTGGCCAGTCCCAGCGTCTGCAGCATGAGATCGGAGATAACTGCACCGAAGGACCCAAGCAGGTTGGCGGGCGGCTCGCGCGTTACATGAGTGAGGCTCGGATCGGTCACCGACCAGCTGACGAGCGACAGCCATGAGATCGCGACAATCCCCAACAGGGCAAAACCCAGGCCCCGGCTCAAAAAACGACGTAAGGAATCTTCCACCGCGCGTGGCAGCAGCCTGTGGACCTCGTCGTTTTGATACTCAGGAACCATGAACGCGTTACAGTCAATTACTTCTCGAGGACGGACCTGATCCGCTGCAACGCTTCCTCGATGGCTTCACACTCCGCCACCAGCGCCAACCGGATGAAGTCTTCCCCAGGGTTTTCGCCGAAGCGATCCTTTTGGGCCAAGAATGCACCAGGCAGTACTTTGACACCTGCGCGTTTCCATAGGGTTACCGTAGTGTCGACGCCCCCACCGAAATGAGCCACATCGAGCCAAACAAAGAATCCTCCGTCGGGCCGCCTATAGCCGAACCGGTCGCCCAGAACGGTATCGCACACATCAAATTTTCTTCGATAAGCCAGACGGTTAGCTTGCACGTGCTGTTCTTCCGACCAGATCGCGGCGGACGCCATCTGCGTTGGGCCCGGCATCTGTGGTCCAATAAGGTTGCGTATACCTGTCAACCTCTTGAGAAAGGCTCCATCACCTGCTGTGAAGCCGGATCTGAGCCCCGGGACGTTTGAACGCTTCGACAAAGAGTTGAACACAATGAGGTTGTCGAACCGCCGTTCGGTCGCCGCCGCCACCTCCAGACCGCCCACCGGAGGTGCAGCGTTGTATATCTCCGAGTAGCACTCATCGAAGAACAGCATGAAGTCATGCTGTCGCGCGAGTTCCAGAGCACGCGCCGTGTAGTCCGCTGAAGCTGCCGTGCCTTGCGGATTTGCCGGCGAGCACAGGTACAACGCCGCTGTCCGCCCGAGCAGCTCCTCATCCGCGGCCAGTTTTTCAAGGTCGGGAAGATAACCGGTCGTAGCAGTCGCGTTGAGATAGACGGGCTCTGCATTGGTGGCCAGCGCCGCACCGATGTAAGCTGCGTAGTACGGATTGCACATCAAGATCGCCGGCTGCTTTCCGGCCACCATTGGTTTTCGCCCGACCGCCAACAGGGCGGCGAAGAAGAGCCCTTCTCGGGAGCCGTTGCTCGGCAGAATCTCGCCTTCGGCATCGATCGCAACGCCGTATCGCCGCTGGATCCAGGACGCGATTGCGCCGCGCAGCTCCGGATAACCGTTGATCGGCGGGTATTTTTTGAAGAGCGCCTCCGCCTCCTTGATCTTCTCGGCGACAAACCCCGGCATCGTCTCGCGTGGCTCGCCCAAAGTGAGGTCGATCACCGGCTCTAGCCCAGCAGCGTGTGGCGCCAGAAGCTCCCGCGTGCGGCTGAAGGGATAAGGGACATCGCCCGCTGCAAGTCGGCCAAGGCCGGTTTGTCGCGTCACCAAGAATGCCTCCGTTTGATCCGGGTCCGCCTCGGGTGCGTCCGCTCGAGAGGGAAGCGGCAGCCTTCCGTCCGAAGCGTGAGTCACTCCCTGGAGATGGGACCCAAGGCCCAGTCGTACCCTGTGGTATACGGCGATCTTAGCAAGGCGTCCGCAAATTGCCGGAGACAGTCATGAAAAGGGGCGGGCAAAAGCCCACCCCTCTTCCCGGCCTGGTTCAAACCATGGCCGTCCCCGCTTTACACCCGACCCATCCTGACGTCTTCTTCTGGATTGGCCGAGATCTTGTGGAACTCCAAGTCCGCGCCGCGCCGCTGCGCTTCATCGCTCATGCGGAACCCGAGTGCCATATCGACGATGGTGTAGATCACCAGCCCGGCGCCCAGCCCATAAGCCGACCCCAGAACCGATCCGACAATCTGGCTGCCAAGCGAAACGCCGCCTAAACCGCCCAACGCTTCGGTCCCGAAAATCCCGCAAGCGATGCCGCCCCACAGACCGCACAGGCCATGAAGCGGCCAGACGCCAAGAACGTCGTCGATTTTCCAAACGTTTTGCGCCAACTGGAAGAACTGCACGAAGATCACCCCGGCAACCGCTCCGGTCACCAGCGAGCCCACCGGATGCATCACGTCGGATCCCGCGCAGACCGCGACGAGTCCGGCAAGCGCGCCGTTGTGGACGAAGCCCGGGTCGTTCTTGCCGGCGACCAGTGCCGCCAGGATTCCGCCTGCCATCGCCAGCAAGGAGTTCATCGCCACCAGGCCCGAAACCCCCGACAGACTCTGCGCGCTCATCACATTGAAGCCGAACCAGCCGATGCAAAGCATCCACGAGCCCATTGCCAGCCAAGGGATCGATGATGGCGGGATGCCTTGCGTCGCGCTCTTGTCATAGCGTCCTGCGCGCGCGCCAAGTTTGATGACGGCACCCAGCGCAACCCAGCCGCCAAACGCATGCACCACGACCGAACCTGCGAAGTCGTGGAAGTCCGCGCCGAACATCCCGTTGAAGAGCCCGGCCTGGAGCCCGAAATTGCCGTTCCACACAGTTCCTTCGATCAATGGATAACCAATGCCGACAATCAGAGCTGTCGCCAGACACTGCGGCCAGAACCGTGCCCGCTCAGCGATCCCACCCGACACAATCGCCGGGATCGCCGCCGCGAACGTGCATAGGAAGAAGAACTTTACGAGCGAAATACCCTGCGGCCCGAACGTTTCTCCGCCAGCCGCGCCGGTCAATGCTGCGGCGCTAACCAGGAACGTCACGCCGTAGGCGACCCAATACCCAATAAAGAAGTACGTCACCGTCGAGATCGCGAAATCGACCAGAATCTTGACCAGTGCATTGACCTGGTTCTTATGTCTGACAGTTCCGACCTCGAGGAATGCAAATCCGCCGTGCATCGCGAAGACGAGGATCGCCCCCATCAAAAGAAAGAAGACGTCCGCGCCGTTTTGCAGCTGATCCATGCCGCTCCCCAAGTTGTTGCTTGTTATTTAGACAGATGCCGAACAATCAATCGGCTTGCTCGGTGGGAGGGCAGATGATCAAGAAATGTGCCACCCCATAGGCGAGGGCTCAAACGCATGAAGAGTCTGATGAAATTTGAGTCGCCCAAAATCCGGCGGCTGCCAGATCGCGCCCATCAAATAGGCAATGTGCCCAGAAACAATGCCTGGATTGCAAGCAATCCAGGCATTTGATGTTGGGAGAAGAGGCGAAGAGGAATGGCCCCTAACGCATCCGGCGTGGATTTTTGTACAGGTCCGACTCCTGGTGCTCTAGCTTCGGCTCGAGCTCACCGGCGATGACTTCCTTCCACAGCCGCCAAAGATGCCAGCGCGCGCTCCGGTTGAAGATAATCATGCCCGAGAACAGCTTCAGCGTCGTCAGAAGCTTCTTGTCGGCGTGTTCCGCTTTGAGCGCACATTTCCACTTGCCGGCGATCGAATAGATTTTCCCGTCGATGTAGCCGATCTTGTTGTCGTGTTGGTCATAAAGCGTGTAGTCGCCGCCGATGTTGATGAACGCCCTCTGCAAGCGGAAGTACTCCGGCTTCCCGTCGCGCATCAAAAAGAATGAAAAGTGCTCCGGCATCAGCGGCCACTTAAAGGCCGAGCGTTCCATATAGATGATGAAATCATCATCATCGGTATTGATCGAGTACGCCGTCACCGGAAGACCGCGCGCGCCCATGGTCAACTGCAAGCTGCGCCCGATCATCAGATCCATCGTCGCACGCCAGCCCAGGCTTTTTGTAAACAGCTTGAAGATCAGCCGGCGGTTCATGCCGGTGTTTTCTTTCCAAGGTGCCTTGCGGAAACCGATCAAACCCGTGCGCTGGCCGTTCTCGATAACCTCCGCGTAAATATCCATGTCGGAGGAAAACTGCCGTGACCTCGCCCGGTTACGCGACCGCTTGTAGACACCGAATTCCGTGGGGTTGAGGTCCGTCAGCCAGACATCGACGACGAACTTGTGCCACTCCTCGTTGGAAGTGGAGGCGCGCACCGTGCGCCGTGAGACCGGCTTGTCACCGTCCTCGGTCTTGTCCTTGCCACGCGTCCGCTGCAACACGTCGGCCCGCGCCTCACGCGCGGCATCACTTGCGGCGGCGTTTGCTTCCGCCAGAGTCGCGCTTGTTGCCATGCTTGCTTCCAATCATCGTCTCGGACGCCCGCACAAACGCGAATCACTTCTCAAACGTTAACATTTTACCAACAGCTTACGAATAACCGCTGTTGTGAAACACTCTTGCCGCCTATCCCCGCGCCCCGAAAATCGCTGAGCCGACACGGACATGTGTCGCGCCCAGCTCCACCGCCGTCTCGAAATCCCCCGACATACCCATGCTCAGGCCCGTGAGACCCAGCTCCCCGGCGAGCTTTCCCAGAAACGCGAAGTGGATAGCCGGCTCTTCGTCCATGGGTGGAATGCACATCAGTCCGGCGATCTCCAGCCCCAACTCGTCCCGGCACAGCGTCAGAAGTTCGCCGACATCCGCGGCCAGAACCCCCGCCTTCTGCGTCTCTTCCCCGGTGTTCACTTGAATGAAAAGCTGCGGCCGACGCCCCTGCTTATCCATCTCAGCGGCAAGCGCCCGCGCGATCTTCGGCCGATCGACCGTGTGAATGGCGTCGAACAGAGCCACCGCCTCACGCGCCTTGTTGGATTGCAGCGGCCCGATCAGGTGCAACGTAAGGTCCGGATACTCCGCTTTGAGGTCCGGCCACTTTCGTTGCGCCTCTTGCACCCGGTTCTCACCGAAGTGCCGATGTTCCGCCGCCAGCACCGGCCGGATGGCGTCAGCGTCGAACGTCTTCGATACCGCGATCAAGTTAACCTGTTCAGGGTCCCGCCCAACCCTCTTTGCGGCTGCCGCGATCCGCTTCATCGTCTCACTCAATCGGCGCGCCGCATCATCGCTCAATTTGTTCCCCTCCTGATATTGCGTAACAGAACAATTCGCGTACAAAGTGTTTGGTCCGGTTGTCGCCCTCGGCTGACGGCCGGTGGGTATATACTCAGTAGCACGGGGGAGGAACACTATGAGCAGCACTCTTGACAACCGCGTTTCGGAACTTGAGAGACGCATGGCGCAAGTCGAGGAGTCGCTGGCGGAAGTGCCGCAAACCAAGAACCTCTGGCGGGAGACAATTGCCAGCGCCCGGCGAGAAGTAGCCGGAAAGCTCGGTGTCATGGACAATAAGCTGGCAGGCGCAGTCTGCGACATTGGCGATCTACGCAGTGACGTCGCCCGTCGTTTGGCCGACCAGGACGAACGCATTGATACGATGGAGCTCCACATCGAAGGCTTTGGCGCACGCTTCGAGGGCATCGGCATCCGCTTTGACCTCTTGGATAGCCGACTCGGCGTCCTGGACCGGATTCGGGGCGATGTCGCCAATATGAAGCAGGCGCTCCAACAGCTCCTCGATCGCGGCTGACAAAGACCGTGTTCCCTAATCCACGCCTCGCTTGACCCCCCGTGGGCTTTCAGGTCATCTCCCGTCCCAATTAATCCACCACTCGCTCGGCGCAAGTTGAGCCGAGAGTCCAACGGGAACCGGCCGAAGAACATGGCAATAGAACGCTATAACGCCCCGGAGCGCGAGAAACACTGGCAAAAAGCTTGGCAGGACGCCGACGCCTTCACCGCCGAGGCCGATCCCTCGCGCCCCAAGAGCTACATCCTGGAGATGTTCCCGTATCCTTCCGGCCGCATCCACGTCGGCCATTCCCGCAACTATACGATGGGCGACGTCCTGGCCCGCTATAAGCGCGCCAAGGGCTTCAACGTTCTGCACCCCATGGGATGGGATGCGTTCGGCATGCCGGCCGAAAACGCGGCGATGGAACGCAAGATTCATCCGGGCCAATGGACCCGCGACAACATTGCGGCCATGCGCGAACAGCTCAAGTCAATGGGCTTCGCAATCGACTGGTCCCGCGAGTTCGCCACTTGCGATGTGGACTACTACCAACACCAACAACAGCTGTTCCTGGACCTGCTCTCCAAGGACCTCGTTTACCGCAAGTCATCAAAGGTGAATTGGGACCCCGTCGATAATACCGTTCTCGCGAATGAGCAGGTCATCGACGGTCGCGGTTGGCGCTCTGGCGCACTTGTCGAGCAGCGTGAACTCACGCAGTGGTTCTTCCGCATCACGCACTACGCCGAGGAACTGCTCGAAGCCCTGGACACCCTTGATCAGTGGCCCGAGAAGGTCCGGCTGATGCAGGCCAATTGGATCGGCCGTTCCGAGGGTGCCACCATTCGCTGGGCCCTGGATGAACAAACAGCACCCGAAGGCATCAAAGAGGTCGAGGTCTTCACGACCCGTCCCGACACCTTGTTCGGTGCCTCTTTCCTGGCGATCGCTCCCGACCACCCGATCGCCAAAGCCGCTGCCCTGAAAGATCCGAACCTCGCGGAGTTCTGTGAGGAATGCCGGCGCCTCGGCACGTCAGTCGCTGACCTTGAGAGCGCCGAAAAGAAGGGCGTCGACACCGGCATACGCGTGCGTCATCCATTCGATCCCGACTGGCTTCTGCCGGTCTGGGTCGCGAATTTCGTGCTCATGGATTACGGCACCGGCGCAATCTTCGGCTGCCCTTCCGGTGACCAGCGCGATCTCGATTTCGCGCGCGCCTACGACCTTCCCGTCGCTCCCGTCATTTTGCCACCTGGCGAAGACGCGTCCTCGTTTGAGATCAGCGGCACGGCGGTCGACGGCGATGGCACCATGATAAACTCCCGCTTCCTGGATGGCCTCGAAACGCAGGCCGCCTTCGAGGAGGCCGTGTCGCGCCTGGAAAAAGAAGTTCTGCTCGGCAAGCCGGCAGCAACTCGGAAAATCAACTACCGGCTACGGGACTGGGGCATCTCGAGGCAGCGCTATTGGGGCTGTCCGATACCCATTATCCATTGCGAAGCTTGTGGTGTTGTCCCTGTTCCCAGCGAGCAACTGCCCGTCGAACTACCCGAGGACGCAACCTTTGATGAGCCGGGCAATCCGCTGGAGCGCCACCCGACGTGGAGCAAGGTCGATTGCCCGAAATGCGGCCGGCCCGCCCGCCGCGAAACCGATACCATGGATACGTTCGTCGACTCTTCCTGGTACTTCGTCCGCTTCACCGCACCTCACGCCTCAACGCCCGTTGATGGTGAGGCTGCCTCCTATTGGTTGCCAGTCGATCAGTACATAGGCGGCGTCGAGCACGCCATCCTGCACCTGCTGTATTCGCGATTCTTTTTCCGCGCCATGACGGACGCCGGTCATGCCCCCGCTGGCGGTGCCAACCTGCGCGAGCCTTTCGCCGCGCTGTTTACCCAAGGCATGGTGACCCACGAAACTTACAAGGCAGAGGATGGGTCCTGGCTTCCCCCCGAAGCCGTTGTCATTGATGGCGAAGGCCAGGCAAGAACCGCCCGCGACGCCGCGACGGGAGAAGCAGTCAGCATTGGCCCCATCGAAAAGATGTCGAAGTCGAAAAAGAACGTCATCGACCTCGATGCCTTTATCGACAATTACGGCGCCGACACCGCCCGCTGGTTCGTGCTTTCCGACAGCCCTCCCGAACGCGATGTGATTTATACCGACGTCGGCGTGGAAGGCGCACGCCGTTACGTTCAACGCATTTGGCGATTGATCAACGAAATGGCCGAAAAGGCGGCCCCTCCGGATACCCCGAAACCGGAAGAATTCGGCCCCGAGGCAATGGAACTGCGGCGGGCTGTCCACAAAACTCTCCACAACGTCGGACGAAACATCGAGGGTCTTCGTTTCAATGTCGCCGTCGCCGCGCTTTACGAGCTGGCCAACATCCTCGGCTCAGCGGTCCAAAAGTCCGCAAAAGGCCATGATTGGGCCCTCCGCGAGGCCGCCGAGTACACTGTTCAGATGATAGCGCCGATGATGCCGCACCTTGCCGAAGAATGCTGGTCGCGGCTCGGTTACAACACCCTTCTCACCAATCAACCCTGGCCGGCGGCCGAACCGGCGTTGCTCGTTGACGATGAGATCACCATTGCCGTACAGGTGAACGGTAAGCGTCGTGACGAGATCAAAATCAGCCGTAATGCATCGAAAGAGGATATCGAGGCGGCGGCCATGACTTTGGATTCGGTGACACGCGCATTGGAGGGACGGCAGCCCAAAAAGGTCATAGTTGTCCCGCAGAGGATTGTGAATGTCGTCGTTTGACACTCATCGGGACACAGCTGCGGTCAGACGGTTTTCATCAAACCGCTGTCGGACTTCTGTTGGCCCGCTCGCGGTTCTCGCTGTACTCCTGATGGTCACTCCGTTGCTCGGCGCATGTGGCTTTCGCCCGTTGCATGCTGATATCGATGGCTCCGCGCCGGTTTCCGAAAAA
>JARFQY010000323.1 GCA_029287535.1 Filomicrobium sp. | reverse complement strand
AAGGCTGGGCACTCGTGAAGTCCGACATCGCCGTTGCACTCGGTAAGTACATGCATGCCTGGACCGATCTCAACGTCAACACCGTCACGCCTCTGCTGGAGCCCAAGGAACTCGAAGCCGTCTTCGAAGCGTAGGACGGGGCGTCAGCGCAATTATAAAGATCCGTTAGCGACCCGGTGCGCCTGGGTCCGCAGGGTCAGCATACGAGTCGGCGCAGGCTAACGCCTGAAAGCCTGCGCTGCCTTGTATCTCCACGTAGGTCGTGCAATGTGGCGAAGCTTGCTGAGTGGCAGGCTGATCGCGCATGCAGTTAAGTTGCCTTTGCAGCAGGCATCGCAAAGCGATGGAATGCTTCGAACATGCCACACGACCCTCGCAAGAAACCCCTCTACCGCAAGGTCAACACCCGGGCTCGCGGCGTGCACCACAACACCGGTGGTGATTATCGCCATGAGCGCAATTCGAAAGCGGAGAAGACGAGTGAGGCTTCACGCGGCTCCATGCATGGCAAGCAACGCCGCGGCCTGGACTACACGTCGCTGTTCCGATTTCTCCTATCGAAGGTCGGCCAAGACTGGAACACGGTGCATAGCGAAGCCGTCAGCCGCCTCGATACGGAGGAGCCCATCTTCTGGATGGTCGCCCGATCGGAGGCCGACAAGCGCACCAGTGTGCGGATTGGTGAAAGTACCATCTATAGCGGGCTTTATGTGGATGAGAATGGCAAACTCGCCAAGGTCGCTCCGGAACTCAGAAACGAGGACCTGACACCAGACTGCCCCTGCTGCACACACACCTTCAACGGAGTGCCTCTCGTCCGGAAATATGAACCGCCAGGCTGATCGAGGTAGAACTGGCTTTCTGGGTGGTGGATGACAGGGCGCCTCTCGGCAGATTAGCTGGCATAGCTCGACAGCCTGGATTGACCAGGCTCAAATGAACCGGCCATAGTGTGTGCAAAGCCGCCACCTCAATAGAAACGATCGAGTGATACGAACGCATGGGCGAAATCAAGAGGCGTGCCTCCAGCACCGGGCCACAGCTCGCCTGCTACGATGACTTTCCTCAAGAACTGCTTGACGTGGCCGCTCGTGATCTGTGGCGGCACCTGCCTGGGCCATCGCTTTTCACGCTTCCCGGCCGCAACCCGCACCCGCTGTTCGTGACCGTGCTCTTGCATGGCAATGAGACCACGGGATGGAGTGCGGTACAGGAACTGCTGCGCAACCACCAAGGGCGGGAACTGCCACGGCGGCTCATGGTGTTTGTTGGCAATATTGAAGCGGCGAAGGCGAATGTCAGGACGCTCGACACTCAAACCGACTACAACCGGACCTGGCCCGGGACGCGTTACCCGGAAGCTCCCGAAGCTGCCTTGATGCGCCACGTCCTCGAACTTGTTGCCTCCGAACGTCCCTTCGCTAGCGTGGACATCCATAACAACACTGGCAACAATCCACACTACGGCTGCGTCAACCACCTGAACGAACGCTTTTTCCATCTGGCCCGATTGTTTTCGCGCACGGTTGTCTACTTCACCAGGCCCGTTGGCGTGCAGTCGGCGGCCATTGGCAAAATTTGCCCCGCCGTAACCGTGGAATGCGGTGTCCCGGACAGCCAGCCGGCGACGGAGCATGCCGCACAATTTCTGAATGCGGCCCTGTCGCTTGACCATTTCCCAGATCACCCTTTACCCGACGGTGATCTTGACTTGCTGCAAACCGCAGTAATCCTGCGCGTCCCACCGGACGCGAGCTTCACCTATGATGGCGGTGATGCCGATTTCCGGCTGTCGCACGATATCGACCGGTTGAACTTTTCCGAGCTTGAAGCGGGCACCAAGCTCGGGCGTCTCGGAGGCAATCTCGGCCGCCGCCTGGCGGTAATCCCCGGCGCGGAGTTCGACGCGGACACGGACAGCTATATCGAATATGTGGACGGCGATATTCGGCTGGCCCAAAGTGCCATCCCGGCAATGCTGACGCGGGACCCACGTGCAGTGAGGCTCGACTGCCTCGGCTACCTGATGCACCGCATCGATCGCAGCGGACGGCGTATCGAGGATGAGTGACTCTAGATTGAGGAATATAGGGCGTTTGAAACAAGGCCTCCAGAAGAGGTGATCACATGCTGCAACTGCCGCCACCGACACCGTCTGACCTGCAGCGCGCCGAGCAGCTGCAGGAGCGCTTCGCGCGCTCGTTTCTCGCCTCGAACGATGACAGGAATGCGCCAAGAACCGTTGTGATCGTGCCTAGCCTCACTCTTGACCAAGAGGTGCTGGCGCGCATCTCGGGTGTGCACCATTATGAGGAACGCCAACTGTGCATGCTGCTGTTGCTGCGTTTTCCGAGGACGCGCGTAATCTATCTGACCAGCACGCCCATCGCCGAACCGATCATCGACTATTACCTGCACCTGCTGCCGGGTATCCCTGCGCAGCACGCTCGGCGGCGACTGACACTCATCTCCTGCGATGATGCTTCCCCGAATCCACTAACAGAAAAGCTACTGGCGCGACCGCGCGTGCTGCAGCGGATCCGTGAGGCGATCCCGGAGCCAGAAACCGCGCACATGACGTGCTTCACGGTGACCGAGCTGGAACGGGCGCTCGGCATTGCGCTTGACCTTCCTGTCTATGGCTGCGACCCGGCTCTTTATCACCTCGGCACGAAGAGTGGCTCGCGAAAGATATTCCGCGAAGCCGGTCTCGAGATTCCATTGGGTTATGAGGATTTAGCCAATGAGGATGACGTTGGCAAAGCCCTCGCGGAGCTGAAGAAGCAACAGCCCGAACTGGAGCGCGCCGTCGTGAAACTGAACGACGGTTTCTCCGGTGAAGGCAACGCCATCTTCGATTTTCGCGGCGCCCCAGAGGGCAACGCACTTGACGACTGGATCATGCAGCGCCTGCCGCATCTAAATTTCGAAGCCAGCGGCATGACCTGGGGTCTCTACTCTGAAAAGCTCCTGGCCATGGGTGGCATCGTTGAAGAGTTTGTCGATGGAGACGATAAACGTTCGCCGTCAGCACAATTGAGAATCGATCCGACGGGCACAATTGAAACGGTCTCGACACACGACCAGCTCCTGGGCGGTGGCAACGCGCAGATTTTCCTGGGGTGCCGGTTCCCGGCCGACGAGAGCTATCGCATTGATATCCAAGACCGCGGCCTGAAAGTCGCCAAGGTACTCGCCGACGAGGGGGCCCTCGGCCGATTCAGCGTCGACTTCCTATCGGTCCGAAACAAGCAAGGCGCGTGGCGACACGTCGCGATCGAGATCAATCTGCGCAAGGGCGGCACAACGCACCCCTTCTTGATGCTGCAGTCCCTGACCGACGGCCATTACTGCCGCGATACGGGCCAGTTTCTGATACCCGGCGGGGAGCCACGCTATTACTACGCTTCGGATAATCTGGAATCCGAACTCTATCGCGGATTGCTACCCTTTGACCTGATCGATATCGCCGCTATGAACCGCCTGCACTTTCACGGTACGAACCAGGAGGGCGTTGCCTTTCACCTCATGGGCGCGCTGTCGGAGTTCGGCAAACTCGGCATTGTCTGTATCGGGGCTTCTTATGACCGTGCCGAAGCCTACTATCGCGAGACGGTGGACATCCTGGACAAAGAAGGCAAAGCCTGGTTACGCAAAGCGGGCAAGTAAACCGGCGTGACGCCGGCACGCCTGGGGGGATAACAAGTGACGCAAGAGATGATGCAAAGCGCGATCGGGCTATTCGTGCTGCCATTCATCGCGTGGTGCCTGAGCGAGAACCGGTGGGCTTTATCCTGGCGGGTTCTCATTGCCGGGCTGGGACTACAATTCGCTGTCGCTCTCCTGCTGCTAAAAGTGCCCGGGTCGAAGCAGGTTTTCTACTGGCTCAATGATGCTTTTCTTGCCCTCGGAACCGCGACGAAGGCGGGGACCAGCGTCGTATTCGGCTATCTTGGTGGTGCGGCATTGCCGTTTCAGGAGTCGTTTCCCGGTGCGAGCTTCATTTTGGCTTTTCAGGCTTTGCCGATCATCCTCGTAATGAGTGCGCTCTCGGCGCTTCTGTTTCACTGGCGTATCCTACAGGTCATCGTGGAGGCTTTCTCCCAGGTGCTGCGAAGATCGTTTGGAATCAGTGGCGCGGTTGGCGTTTCGACGGCGGCCAATATCTTCGTCGGGATGGTTGAGGCGCCTTTGCTGGTAAGACCTTATCTCAGCGGGCTGTCGCGTTCCGAACTCTTCATGGTGATGACGACCGGAATGGCAACCATCGCGGGGACGGTGCTGGCCTTGTATGCCAGCATTATCGGACCGACGTTGACGGGTGCGGTGGGCCATCTCGTAACGGCGTCGGCGATTTCCGCACCCGCCGCCATTATGATCGCGCTCATTATGGTACCGCCAGAAACGAGCGATGCCGACAGTGCTCAACAGCAAACCGGAAAAATCGAATACGAGCGTGCCCACTCCACCATGGATGCCTTGACCAAGGGCACCACCACTGGCCTAGCGCTTCTTCTCAATATCATGGCGTTGCTCATCGTCTTTGTCGCGCTTGTCAGCCTCTTCAATCAGATTTTGAGCCTCGTGCCGGCGGTTGCCGGCTCCCCGTTGACTCTGGAACGCATCCTCGGCTGGGTGTTTGCCCCCATAACTTGGCTGATCGGCATTCCCTGGAGCCAGGCTTTCACGGCCGGTTCGCTCATGGGGATCAAGACGGTGCTGAATGAGTTCCTTGCCTTTCTCGAACTGTCCAAACTGCCACAAGACGCACTCGATCCGCGCTCACGGCTGATCATGACCTACGCGCTGTGTGGCTTTGCGAATTTCGGATCCCTGGCCATCATGCTCGGCGGTTTGACGACCATGGTGCCTGAGCGACGCGGCGAACTGGTGGAGCTTGGATTGCGGACCATCGTGTCAGGGACACTGGCGACCCTCATGACCGGTGCTGTCGTGGGAGTGCTGACCAGGTGAGGGCTGTGCGGCCCAAACGCAACTGGAGCCGGTCACGCGCGCACTCTACCCACCCAGCAGAAGTCCCGGAGCGGAAGAAGCCGGTGGGACATCGGTTTCGCCTGGCGCAGTGTCGCGTAGCGCGGTTATCCGCATCATGGCAAGGCGGCTCAATACCTGCGCAGCTTCCAGCATATCGGCTTCATCCGATGCTTCGAAAACGCTGTCGTAGTAGTCGAAGGCCCGTTCGCACTCACTGATGATTTCGCCTCTTTCTTGGGCGGGCTGGAGACCCCTGGGTGTGTAGGCGCTCCTGAACGCGTTCATTCTCCGCAGTCCTTGTTGCAGCCGCCGATGCGGAGTCGTTCCCGAGGCCAGGGTTCTGCAAAATTCAGTGGCGTCGCGCGTGATCTTCAGTGCTTCAACGGAGCCTTGGTCATTGCGATAATGGGTCACGAGCAGCCTTTCCAGCCATACCTCGATTGCGCCTGCGATGTGGCCGACATCATCAAGAGTTTGCAGGCGGTTGATGGCGGGGAAGGTTATCGCGTGGTGGTGCTGTTCTTCACTGTGATATGCCACGCGACGCATGACGCGGTATTTCGCGGCATGTCTATCAGCTTCTCGGGCGCTCCGCAGGGCGCGTGCCTTATCCCGTCTGTCATCGGCGAAGGCCGCAACGGCTGCGAGTTCGTTTCGCATCATGACCTCGTTGCGCACCGCGAACGCCCAAATGGCGTAATGCGTTTGAAACGAAAACAACTGGCTCTGGAAGATCGCACGAAACGCATCTGAAGCTGCCCAATGCAAATCCGAGTCGTGTGCAGTTGCTTCACCGGGGAAGCCTTTGTCCTGAAGGAAGGAATGACAGTCATCCGCCAAGAGGCGCCAGTCTCTCGCCTTGCGTTCGTCACCTATGAGAGCCGCTTCCTGGGTGAGGCGCTCATAAGTCTCGCACAGGCATTTGCGAAGAACTGCTGGGACCCTCATGGCTTGGGCAGGTGGGCCTTGAGGCTCGCTCAATACCGACATGACCCGCGCGCGGAGAAGACCCCACGCGTGAACCATTGCATCAAAGAGCGTCGCGAACAGCCGGCTCATACTGAATGACACATACCGATGGAGGGGCTCAACCCCTTGACTTTTGTTAAGGAGGCTTGGGGCTCCGAGCCCAATAGTCTGCTTGGTAGAGAGGGTTCTGGAACTCGGCACCTTCGCACGGCTATAGCAGGCCAGATTGACCCCGCAACAAAGTAGCGCGAACAGGACGCACGACACATGTGCGCGCGATTAGCGCAACTCATTCTTGCTTTAATGATTGCGGTGTTTGCTTGCGCGCCCTCGAACGCAAACGAGCAGTTTCAGAAATATGCTTCAAAGATCGATCTGAAAAAGGTTTTTCCGGGTGCAGAGCGGCTTGGCAGTCCTCAAGGCACTCCGGCGGTGGCCATCGCCTACGCAGGCTCGAAGGAACTTGGCTACGTCTTTTTGAATTCGGACTTCGCGGCGGCAACCGGCTATTCAGGCAAACCCATCCACATCCTGATCGGGATCGACAAACAGGGCAAGATCACCGGCGCGCAGCTCGTCGACCATCACGAACCCATCGTCCTGATCGGCATTCCCGAAAGCCGCATTAACGAAGTTATCGACGGTTATCGCGGCAAGGATGTCGTCGCTTTCACCGGCCCTGAGCCTGCCAAGCACAACATCGATATCGTCAGCGGTGCCACGGTTACTATCATGGTCATCGACGACAGTATCCTGCGCTCCGCGATCAAAGTTGCGCGGCGCGTTGGCCTCGGGGGATTAAAGGCCGAAGTCGTAGCGGCAAAGGGACCGATAGCCGTTCTTGTCGACACGTTCGAAAAGACCGAACCGTGGGACGCACTGATTGCCGACGGCTCGGTTGCAGGGCTTAACGTTACGATCGAGCGCATCAACGAGGCAATGGCTGCGACCGGTGACTTAATCGCAGCTCAAAGAGCCGAACCAGGCAAGCCCGATGACATCTTCATCGATCTTTATGCCGCTCTTGCGTCAACCCCGACGATCGGGCGCAGCCTTATAGGGATGCACCAGTACCGCAATCTGGAAAAGAAGCTTGGGTCGGATCGGCACGCCATTGTGGTGATGGGGCAAGGGCGTTACTCGTTTCGCGGTTCGGGATTTGTCCGTGGCGGACTGTTTGACCGCATCCAGCTCATCCAGGGCGATCACGCGATCCGCTTCCGCGACAAGGACTACAAGCGGCTTCGCCGCATCCAGGCTGAAGGTGCGCCGGACTTCAGCGAAATCGCACTGTTCCAGATCCCCAAAAAGGCTTCATTTGATCCGACCGAACCGTGGCGCATTGAACTTCTCGTCGGGCGAGAGACAGGCCCGACCAGCAAGGCCTTCACCACGTTCGATTTGGACTACAGGTTGCCTGCACGCTTCTTGAAGGTTGAGGAGCAACCTCGCGTGAACGAGGTCGAGACGCCGCGTCAGGAAGCGCAAGGAACCGCGACTGTCGCCGCCGCCCGTTATGGTGACGGCCCACCTCTTTGGCAGCGGCTGTGGCAGCAGAAACGCACTGAGGTTTTCATTCTCGGGCTCTCGGTCGTCTTTTTGACCGGGATCTTCTTCTTCCAGGACTGGCTTGTGAAGAGACCGGTCCTGACGGACCGCATCCGGCTTGGCTTTCTCGCCTTCACGCTATTCGGCATTGGGTTTTACGCAAATGCCCAGCTGTCCGTCGTCAACGTCATGACGTTCTTTAACGCCCTCATCACGAAATTCGACTGGGCGTACTTTCTGATGGAGCCATTGATCTTCATCCTGTGGTTCGCCGTCGCGGCCTCGCTGCTGTTTTGGGGCCGTGGGCCCTATTGCGGCTGGCTTTGCCCGTTCGGGGCTCTGCAGGAGCTGTTGAACAGGGGTGCCAAGTGGGCCGGCATTCGGCAGACGGCCATACCGTGGTGGCTGCACGAACGCCTTTGGCCGCTGAAGTTCATGATCTTCCTGACGCTGTTTGGGGTTTCGCTCTATTCGCTGTCACTGGCCGAGCAACTTGCAGAGGTCGAACCGTTCAAGACAGCCATCATCTTGAAGTTCGTCCGCGACTGGCCGTTCGTGGTGTTTGCGGTTGGATTGTTGGTGGCCGGGCTGTTTGTTGAGCGATTCTATTGTCGCTACCTGTGCCCGCTAGGTGCGGCCCTTGCGATCCCAGGCAAGATCAGGATGTTCGAATGGCTGAAGCGCTACAAGCATTGTGGGTCACCGTGCCAGCGCTGCGCGGCTGAGTGCATGGTCCAGGCCATTCACCCCGAAGGACAGATCAACCCCAACGAGTGCCTGTACTGCCTGCATTGCCAGACAGTCTACCACGATGCACAGCGCTGCCCCGTGGTCATACAACGGCGGCTCCGCAGTGAGCGCAGCTCCAAAGGCGCCTTGGGCACGACCCACACTATGACTGACTTTTTGGCGAGCCGTGGGCATCGCGAACGCGAGTCGGCGGCTGAATTTTCCGGACCGTTATCGAAAATGACACCGATAGAAAGGGAGTAGGAACATGTCGAAGAAATCGAAGCACGAGAAGGCGACCCCAGCAACCGGCCCCAACCGCCGGGACGTCTTGACGGGACCAGCTAAAATCGCCGCCGTCGCAGGCGTTGCTGCGGTGGGTGGCACAACCGCCGGTGCGTTGTCGGGGTCCTTATTGACAGGATCGGCGGCACAGGCGGCCGAATCGAACAAAGCACATGTCGGCCCGGGACAGCTTGACGAATACTATGGTTTCTGGTCGAGCGGCCAATCCGGAGAGGTCCGCATTCTCGGCTTGCCTTCAATGCGCGAGTTGATGCGCATCCCTGTTTTTAACCGCTGCAGCGCCACCGGCTGGGGACAGACCAACGAGAGCATCAAAGTCCTCACCCAGGACCTGCTGCCGGAGACCAAGGAGTTCCTGGCAACGCGTGGCGGCGTCTATATGAACGGAGACGCACACCACCCCCACATGTCCTTTACCGATGGCACCTACGATGGCCGCTATCTTTGGATCAATGATAAGGCCAATACGCGCGTCGCGCGCATCCGTTGCGATGTTATGAAGCCCGACAAAATCATTGAGATCCCGAATGCCTCCGACATCCACGGCATGAGGCCACAGAAGTATCCCCGTACCGGTTACGTCTTCGCCAACGGCGAGCATCGGATACCACTGCCGAACGACGGTATGATTCTTGATGAACCAGAGAAATACGTCTCGATCTTCTCGGCGATTGACGGCGACAGCATGGAAGTGGCGTGGCAGGTTTTGGTGGACGGCAATCTCGATAACTGCGACGCGGACTACCAAGGGCTGTATGCCTTCTCCACCTGCTACAACAGTGAAGAGGGCGTCACGCTTGCGGAGATGACGGCAAGTGAGCAGGACTGGGCGGTCGTCTTTGACATCAAAGCCATCGAGGACGGCGTCAAGAAGGGCGACTTCAAGGAATACAGCGGTGTTCCCGTGCTCGATGGCCGGAAGGGATCACGCTACACACGCTATATCCCGATCTCGAACAGCCCGCACGGCTGCAATACTGCTCCTGACGGCAAGCATGTGGTGATCAACGGAAAACTATCGCCGACCGTATCGGTATTGGATGTCCGGAAACTTCCCGACCTGTTCGCGGACAAGATCAAGCCGCGCGACGTCGTCGTTGCCGAACCGCAATTGGGGCTTGGTCCGCTTCACACCGCCTTCGATGGCAAGGGCAACGCCTACACGACGCTGTTCCTCGACAGCCAGGTGGCCATGTGGAACCTCGAGAAAGCCATTCAGGCCTTCAACGGTGCAAAGGTCGACCCGATCATCAAGAAGGTCGACGTTCAATACCAGCCAGGCCATAACCACTCATCGATGGGCGAAACGAAAGAGGCGGACGGCAAGTGGCTCGTGTCCTTGAACAAGTTCTCTAAAGACCGCTTCATCAACGTCGGCCCTCTGAAGCCCGAGAACGAGCAGCTCATCGATATCTCGAACGGCAATCTCGAAGTCGTGCATGACGGCCCAACCTTCGCGGAGCCGCACGATTGCATCATCGTTCGCACCGACATCGTTGACCCCCTCCGCGTGTGGGATCGCAACGATCCGATGTGGCAAGAGGTTCGCGATTGGGCCAAGAAGGACAACGTTGAACTCGAGGATGCCGAAACCGTTATCCGCGATGGCAACAAGGTTCGCGTGTACATGTTCTCGCAAGCTCCGACTTTCAGCTTGGAGAAATTCACCGTCAAACAAGGTGATGAAGTCACCATCATCATCACCAACACGGATGACGTCGACGACCTGACGCATGGCTTCACGATTGCCAACTACGGCGTTGCGTTCGAAATCGGGCCTCAGGCAACCGCGTCCGCCACGTTCACCGCGGACCGGCCAGGCGTTCACTGGTTCTATTGCCAGTGGTTCTGCCACGCGCTGCACATGGAGATGCGTGGCCGCATGATGGTCGAACCACGGTCAAGCTGATGCCGGAAGGTCTTGCGCGCATGACCGGCTTCGCCAGCCATCTGTTCCTGTGGCTTCTTCTAGGAGCCATAGCGGCGGTTGGTGGGCCAGTCGGTGCATGCGCCAAGACACTGGTTATTGAGCCCGGCGATGGGGCACTGCAGCAAGCCATTCGCAGCGCCTCGGCCGGCGACACGATCGTGGTGTCGCCGGGTGTGCATCTCGGCCCCATCATCATCGACAAGGACGTGACGGTGCGCGGCAAAGAGGGTGCTATCATTGATGGTCAAGGCACCAGCCGTGTTGTGACCATCGATGCGCCATCCGTGAAGCTGACGGGCCTCACGATCCGCGGGTCGGGCGGGCTCCTGGCTACCGAAGACAGCGGCGTTTTCGTAACAAAGCGCGGCGAAGGCAGCATCGTCGAAAACAACAACATTACGGGCAACCTCATCGGCGTCTATCTCAAAGGCCCCCGGGACGCCGTGGTCAGGGGAAATCGTATTAGCGGTCGTAGCGACTTGCGGCTCAATGAACGAGGTAATGGCGTTCACTTGTGGAACACGCCAGGCTCGGTCGTGGAAGGCAACGACATCAGCCAGGGCCGCGACGGGATCTTCGTCACCACAAGCAAACGCAACACCTTCCGGGACAACCGCATCCATAATGTCCGGTTCGCGGTGCACTACATGTACACCAACGACAGTGAAGTCAGCGGCAACGTCTCGGCTGGCAATCACCTGGGCTATGCCATCATGTACTCGTCGCGCATCAAGGTGAAGCGCAACAGCTCAAAGGGAGATCGCAAATACGGGTTTCTTCTGAATTACGCCAACCGCTCAGACTTTGACGGGAACTTTGTTGAAGGCGCCAACAAATGCGTGTTCATTTATAACGCGAACCGCAACACATTCCGGCGTAACATGTTTCGAGACTGTCAGATCGGCATTCATTTCACCGCCGGCTCCGAGCGGAACTCGATCAGCGAGAACGCGTTCATCCAAAATAGAGCCCAGGTGAAATATGTCGGCACGCGGCACATCGAATGGTCGGCGAATTCACGTGGCAACTACTGGAGCGACAACCTCGCCTTTGACCTAAACTCCGATGGCATTGCTGACGAACCCTACAAGCCAAATGACGTGGTTGATCAACTCGTCTGGCGTCACCCCGCCGCAAAGCTGCTTCTAACGAGCCCGGCTGTTCACGTATTGCGTTGGGCGCAGTCGGTGTTCCCATCGCTCTACCCCGGCGGCGTGACCGATAGCGCTCCGTTAATGAAATCACCTGCCTCGGACTATTCGCGAACCGGGGGCGATGGGTCATGAGCGACGTTTCCAAGAGCCCGCGCGGCCAGGGTGCAGTTCCCGCAATCTCGTTTACCAACGTGAGTAAGACGTACGGTGGGCACCGCGTCCTGCAGGATGTCTCGCTGTCCATCCCGCAAGGCGAGTGCGCCGCCCTTCTCGGTCCCAACGGAGCCGGCAAGACGACAATGTTCAAGCTCATGCTTGGGCTGGTAACGCCCGACGGCGGCGCGGTGACGGTCGCTGGAGTAACGCCAACAGCTGTCTCGTTTCACAGGGTCAAGGCTGGTATTGGCTATTTGCCGGAGAATGTCGTCTTCGATGGCGGCATGAGCGGGCGGGCGATGCTCGGCTTTTACGGGCGCCTCAAAGGCGTTCGTCAAAATGCATGTGACGACCTTCTGGAATTGGTCGGTCTCACAGCAGCGGCAAACCGTCCGGTGCGCACCTATTCCAAAGGCATGCGCCAGAGACTCGGGCTTGCTCAAGCGCTACTCGGCAAGCCTAGCGTCTTGTTTTTCGATGAGCCAACAACCGGCCTCGACCCAACTTCACGCCAGCAATTCTATTCGCTGCTCAAGGAGCAACGCTCTCGCGGAGCCACCATTATCATGTCCTCGCACGCGCTCGCCGAGGTGGAAGCGCAAATGGACCGTTTCGCTATCGTCAAAGATGGGCGCATGCGTGCGTTTGGTACGCTAGAGGAACTGAAAAGCCTGGCCGGTCTTGAGACGCGGATACGACTCACGGTCTCGCAGGGCTCCGCCACCAAGGTTGCCGATCACTTCGGCGGCCGTGCGCGCTTGTCCTACGTTAATGACAGAAGTGTCCACTTGAGCTGTCTTGACGGAACCAAGATGGTTGTCATGCGGGAGCTGGCGACGCTTGAAGAGCAGATTGAAGACGTCGAGGTCCGCGCGCCGCAACTTGAAGACCTGTTTGCACACTTCATAGAGCAGGGGGCGGACTCATGAATGGTTTCCTGGCTATCGCGCGCAAGGAATTCGAGGACGGGCTCCGCAATCGCTGGGTGCTGACAAGCATTCTATTGCTCGGCGGGCTCGCACTGGTTGTTGCAAGCGTCGGAACCACTCCGGTTGGGACCGTCTCAGGAACGACACTTGCAACGACGGTTGCCAGCCTAGCCAGCCTGAGCGTCTATCTTGTTCCTCTCATCGCATTGATGTTGTCGCACGATGCTATCGTCGGGGAATACGAGCGTGGCACATTGCTGTTGCTTCTTTCCTATCCCGTCACGCGCGCTCAGATACAGCTCGGCAAGTTCGCCGGTCATCTGGCCATCCTCGCGCTGGCGTTAGCTCTCGGCTACGGCGCTGCCGGCGCGATCCTGGCGCTCACGACGGAGACCGCAAGCGAAGACTACGTTGCCCTTGTTAGGCTGGTGCTGACCTCAGTCTTGCTCGGCGCCGTCTTCTTGAGCCTCGGTTATGCCGTGAGTGCGCTGGTGCGTGAGCGCGCCAGCGGCATCGGCGCCGCCTTTGGTCTCTGGCTCGTTGTCGTCGTGCTGTATGACCTGGCCCTTATCGGCATTCTCGTGGCCGACACGAATGGTGTCATCGACGCAGGCTCGTTGTCGGCGCTCATGCTCGTCAATCCAGCGGACTCGTTTCGTATCGCCAATCTCGCCGCACTTGATTCCAGTTTCATCGATTTGGGCCCAACGGCCATGGCGAATGACGGAGCCGCTTGGATTGCAACCGGCGCACTTGCTGCCTGGGTTGCCGGTTCGGCGGTCTTGGCATTCATCTTGTTCCGGAGGTACGAGCCATGAACAGAATCGTGCCCCACTGGCTCATGCTCGCGTCGATCGGCATTGCCCTCTCGGGCTGTTCTGAAGGTCCAGCGGTTGAGGCGCCACCACCTGAGGAACTGACACGCGAGGTGAGTGGCTACTACTGCCAGATGATTGTCGCCGACCATATCGGGCCGAAGGCGCAAATATTTCTGAAGAACCGCGACAAGCCGATTTGGTTTCCGTCGGTACGCGATGCCTTCGCATTCTTGATGCTGCCGAGCGAGCAAAAAAACATCGCTGCGGTCTACGTGACGGATATGGCCAAGGCTAAAAACTGGGAGACCCCGGAACCCGGCACGTGGACCGACGGGCGGAGGGCAACCTACGTTTTGGGCAGCAGCTTGAAGGGTGGCATGGGACTTGGAGAGATTGTTCCGTTTTCCAGTGAAAAAGCCGCCCGCGCTTTCATTGAGAAGCATGGCGGCCGCCTGTCGCGCATGGCCGACGTGCCGGAATCCTACGTTTTTCCCGACCCGGACAGTGACGAACCGCAGGCCCCCCAGGGCCTGGAGCCGACAGCGAGTGTGTCCAATGAGTAAAGTGATGACGGGGGCCGCGGCTGTTTCGAGGCGACATTTCTTGGCAATCTCGGCGGCCTTCTGTGGTGCCGGCGCACTGGGGCCCGCGGCGGGCGCGGCGCGTCAGTCGCTCAAGCCCGTGATGTGGCGCGGCATTGCTCTGGGGGCGCCCGCGAACATTACCCTTTACACCACGGACACGAAAACAGCTCGCGCGAGCCTTTCGCGGGCGGTCTTGGAACTCGAGCGACTCGAGCAGATCTTCACGCTGTATCGCTCGGATTCGGCGCTGGCGCGACTGAACCTGGAGGGTGCTCTGATTAACCCGCCATTCGATCTCGTGCGGCTTCTCACGACGTGCAACGCATTGAGTCATGTGACCGCCGGAGCGTTCGATCCGACAGTTCAGCCGTTATGGGAGCTTTATGCAGAACATTTCGCAGACAATCCGTTGGATCGAGATGGACCCATCGCTGATCAAATCCAGGAGCGTATGAAGCTTGTCGACTACCGCAGGATGAGCGTTGGCAACAAACTCATCGCATTCGAAGTGCCCGGCATGAAGCTGACGCTCAATGGCATTGCTCAAGGCTATATCACAGACCGAATCGTCGACCTCCTGCGGCAGGACGGTTTTGAGAGTTTCGTTGCCGACTTGGGCGAGCCACGCGCGGTTGGCTCCCATCCGACCGGGCGGCCGTGGCAAGTCGCCATCGTATCGCCAGAGGATGCCCAAAACGACGCCCAGCAAATCAGCGTCGTCGACCGGGCCGTTGCCACATCTGCGCCCTTGGGCACTTCTTTCGAAGCAACGGGCACATTCCACCACCTGCTCGATCCGCGAACCGGCAGATGCTCCCGCCATCATCGGCGCGTCAGCGTTATCGCACCGACCGCGACAATCGCAGACGGCCTGTCGACGTCATTTGCCGTTATGGGCGAAGCCGAGATCGAACTGGCTGCCCGGCACTATCCCGATATCCGCACGATACTGGGGTAAGCGCGCGCCGCGAACCTACAAGGCCGGCCCCCTACTCGGGTCTTCAAGCCCGATCTGCGTGCATCCCGTCTCATCCTCGACGCCACGATGCATTTCATCGGTGCGCTTGACCTCAGTGCAAATCGCGCTCGTCAGAATGGCACCATCCGGGTCGGACACGCTCTAACCGGAAGTGGCTTGGATAGATGCCAGGAAATCGTCGACGAATTTGTCAAGGGCTTCCCAATCGGTGAATTCGTGGTTGCCCGTCGGCTCGAAGGTGCCGTTATTCTGCATCACAACGTGCTTGATGATCTGGATCTTGAAGTAATCATACTCCGAGTAGCGCAGGG
>JARFQY010000312.1 GCA_029287535.1 Filomicrobium sp. | reverse complement strand
ACATCCTCACGATGTCGGGCGCATCAATGATCTCAGCTCGTCGACTCAGCTCGCTCAACACCGAAGCCTCGATACCTCAGATGATGCCGCCGAGATTGATCTTACCGGTGTCGCGCTCCACCTCGAACCTTTTCTGAGATTTGGGGCCAACCACACTAACTTCAAGCTCTTCAGCGCCCTTGAAATTGTTGAAATAGGGGAACGACAGCTCAACCAGCTTCTCGGGCGAGGCGCACGTCAACGCGTACTCTGCATGAAACTCCGAGTGTGAGGCTTCCCTGGCTTCATGCTTTCCGTCTTTGTCGCCATGACCATGACCATGATCGTGGCCTTTCTTGGCCGCCTTCTTTTCATGCTTGTGGTCGTCGTGATCGCCAGCTTCCATCTTTAGTTCCACGCTCGCCTTTTCGAGCTTGCAGCCCGCGGCGGCTGGCAGTTCGACAACATTGGCGATGTCCTTCAGCTTCTTTTCAGCGCGTGAAACCGCGGCCTTCTGTTCCTTGGTCTCAGCCTTGTGCTCGAACCCAACGATGTCCGCGCCAGGCGCTTCCAGCTCCATGCTGACGCGCTTGCCTTCGATCGCGATGTTGAAATTACCGTGACCATGCTCGTGGGCACCGAGCTGCCGGTGTTCTTCTCCGGCGATGGCAGTCATCGTGAACGGCAGACACATAAGTCCAGTCACCAACCAATGCCTCATGACGCTCTTCCTTCAGCTAGAATGGACCGAGTAGCTAAACGTAGTCATGTTATAGGGTTACGAATTGTGGCCGTCAATGAGCGCAGTTGCGGCATCGGCCAGAGACTTCGACGTGCAATTGCTCGACTTCGAAGCCCGCTTCCGCGGCCTGCTTCATGAGGGTCTTCTGAACGGATCGCGTGCCGACCTCGATGATGTGTTTGCACTCGGTACAGATCATGAAGGCGGGCGACTCGGTGTGGTGTTCCTGATCGCAAGACACGAATGCATTGAGGCTCTCTATGCGATGCACCAGACCGGCTTCAATGAGTTTATCGAGCGCGCGGTAGATCGTCAGTGGCGCCTTGAGGCCCTTCGATCGCACTGAATCAACGTCGAGTATCTGATACGCGCTCATCGGGGTTTCGCACGCGCGCAACGCATCCAGCACGACCTGCTGATTTTTGGTGAGTTTAGGCGTCATCATTGACATTCAGCTTATCGTCGACAGGCTACTGCGCCAAGCGGCGCATCGTACGCCCCTGAAGAAACGGGTTCGCTGACGCGTGCCGCGCTCGCCAGTCTGTTGACCGGCATCGGCTACGTCCAACGAAATCCGGCGACTGCTTCAACTAGGTCGTCTCCGCGGATGTCGACCCGCCCCACTCCGGAAACGGGTCGGGCCAATCCCGCCATTCCCGTGTATCGATACGCCCTGTCTCGTCGACGTCAAGGAGGCATGCATCAAGTTCCGCAGTAATCGAGGCCTTATCCATCTCAGTAAGCCCTATAAAGACAAGCTGCTGACGCCTGTCGCCCCAGAGCTCGTGCCAACCCTTCTCGATGCGTGCAACGATATCCGGATCTGCCGGCCAGCGCTCCTCCAGCTTGACGGTTGACGCGTGAACTCGGCTGAACAATGCGATCCCTTTGGTCCAGTTCCATTACAGAACCTTCCACCCTACTACGGATCGCTCCGCCCCTGTGCTCCGCATTGGTACTCGGGTCCTTGTGGATTGAGCCACTTGGACGTCTCCCTTGGCATCGGAACGACAGGTTCTCACGTTCCATACGAAAGCCTGATGCGGGCTCGCGCCGTCTTCATGCCAGACGCCGCTCGAAACGGAAATCAGGTCATCCTTCGAGCTTGTCCTGGGAGTCTGGGAAGCCCCCGGTTTCGACGTCGACTAACGGCGCAGGTCGCCGCAGGGGTCCGCCCGCGCAGGGCGGCGGAGGATCTCGCTGCCTGGTGGACGCACGTCAAGGACAGGATCGGCGGTATGCTTGCGGCCAATGCCATCCTCTTCGGCTTGCTTGCCATCACCGGTTACTGGTGGCTCTATCCGCTTTTGTGGCTGGTGCCGCTTTTGACATTCTTCCAGTTGTTCCTGCGGCTCAGAAACATTGCCGAGCACGCGGTCGTCGGCGACAAGGAAGATCCCTTCCGGCATGCGCGCACGACGCTGGCTGATCCGCTGACCGGCTTCTTCCTCTCGCCCTACTGGGTCAACTACCATGTCGAGCATCATCTCATCATGTGGGTGCCGTGCTACAACCTGCCGAAGCTGCACACGTTCCTGATGGCCGGCCCGCACGGCGACAAGCTTCTGGTCAGCCCGAGCTATCTCGGCGTGCTCCGGCTGGTGACGGCAGCTTCCGGCAGCGACGGCGACCGCGGCAAACGCGTGCAGACCGAGCGGCGGCGCTATTCCGGGCTGGTGATGGAAGAAGATACGGCGTGATCCGCAGAGCACCCCTCCACACCGAGCAGGTCATTTGAAAGTGAGGCAACCATGGAGTTGTGCTGGCCTAGGCAATTTCCAGACTGTCCTCATGACTAAGAGCAGTTCATCTGCCGCAGTGGGTTGCCTAGTTTGCATCCATCATTTCACTGCGCTCGGAGACCATCCCGTCGTCGAACGATTTTGATGCATTTACATTATTTCATTTCGTCTCACCTTGAAGCGAGGACGCGGAACGGCTGCGGCCTGCTCGAAACTTTCTAAGGGACATGCGCGGGAGGGCCATAAGCTCCTCTTTTCGATTGTCCGATGCGTGGAAAGTTAGCGCAGGAGGAACTGGAGGCAAGCCTCTCAGATGGTGAGACTGAGCGATGTGATCTCCTGGCGGTTGGGGCAGGAGGAGGGCAAGGGGCCATTCTTGACATATGCTCCGCCGGCTGGCTCGGTGAAGACTCCGGGAACAAATGGTGGCTTGGCGTCATGGATCTGATCGAGCGTTTCGTTACACTCTGGGTTGTCATTGATCCGATTGGCACGATCCCGGTGTTTATAGCTGTGACCGCCGCCATGACACCTAGTGAGCGGCGGACGACAGCCTTAATGGCAACCGTCGTCAGCGCGGGAGTACTCATTTTCTTTTTGATCTTCGGTCAGATTCTGATCGATGCCCTTGGGATCAGCCTACACTCGTTCCAGATCGCAGGAGGCATCGTTCTCTTTCTCTTCGCGCTGACGATGATCTTCGGCGAACCGAAATCCGAGAACGACAAGCGCTCCGCAGAGGCCGATGTTGAGTTGGGTGAAGATCGACCATCACCGGCGGTTTTTCCCATCGCGGTCCCGTCCCTTGCGTCACCAGGTGCCATGTTGGCTATTGTTATGCTGACTGACAACGACCGTTTCGCAATTGCAGACCAGGCTATGACCGCCGGTATCATGGTGATCGTACTGCTGTTCGCCTATATGTTTATGCGACTTGCCGATCCCATCATCCGTCTCATCGGTCATTCCGGTGCCGCCATTATCAGTCGGGTCATGGGTATGGTCCTCGCCTCAGTCGCGGCCGATACTGTGCTGACATCTCTGCTCGAGATCATGAAGACGGGCTCACTCTAGCGAAATGCGCAGGCACTCCAGCACAGTGCCGCCTATCTAGCACCTTCACATCGAACAATCTGAGACAAGCCAGCCGGCGGCAAGCTGAAGACCTTGTTTCCAATGCCGCAACCCACCCACTTTGGAGTCGAACTCAGGCCAGCCCGCGACTAGCGGCGGCCTCTGCCCTCAACCGCCCCTCCTGGCTGGACCTGCGGTCCGGCGCGGGCCGTGAGGATGATCTTCGGGCCATCGGCCTTGGCCACCCAGTCACCTCGGGTACGGCCTCGAGCCGGATGCGTGGACTCGCTCAGGTCATGGTCGTGGGCCGTCGCTGTTGCAGCCACGGAACCGTTGGGAGGGTAATCGAGCGTGCCCATAAGTTGCTCGGCGCGAGCTGGTGGAAGGTCAGGAAACGGAAGCCCGCCGGCCGCACGCCATGCGCTGACCTCTTCAGCGGCTTGCGCCGCACGCTCGCGATCGAGTTCTTCGTCGCGGCGCATGTAAAGAGTCTGGGAGGGGAAGGCGAAACCGCACCCAGAGGCTCGAACAATGTCGCTGACGCGGAGGAGGACGTCCTCGCGGATCGCAAAAAAATCATCCCACTTCTGGGTCAAGGCGTAGACCCTGATTTCGACATCAAGTGACGAGTCACCGTAGCCGACAAATCGCACGCGGACCGTTTCGGGATCGATGCGTGGGTGGGCAACAAACATTTCCCGGAGCTTGGCCAGCACGTGTCGCAGCTGATCGGGTTCGGTCTCGTAGCGAAGGCCAATAACAGTCTTGATTTGCATCTTGTCGCAGTCGGCCCAGTTTTCGATTTCCTTGTCCGCGAAGACCGAGTTTGGAACCGAGATCAAGGTCCGATCGACCGTTCGAACGCGCGTCGTGCGCATGCCGATGTGCTCGATTTTTCCAGACTGATCACCAAAGCGGCAGTAGTCACCGACGCGCACGGGGCGGTCCAGGTAGAGCATAATGCCGCTGATCAGGTTCTCGAGGCTCGGACGAACCGCAAGCGCAACGGCAAGGCCACCGATCCCGAGGCCCGCGAGGATGCTGTAGACGGGGAGGCCCAGCGTCTGTCCCGCATTGGCGAGGAGAGCCACGGCGCCCAAGAACGACAGGACGCGCGAACTCAGGCGCAGCAAGTGCGCATCGAGACTGTCATCAGGGATCTTCGGTGACTGAATAACGAGTTCGCTGAGCATGGCCATCACGAGCCAGAGGGCGACGGCTGCGGCGACATGGACAACAACGATAACAGCCGCGTTGAAGAGCGAGGCGAAGTCCCCAACGACGTCTATTTCGTGAACGACATAGGCCTTAAGTGTCAATGCCAGGCCAATGGTCGTGAGCGGCGTCACGGTGCGGCGCAGGAAGCGCAGCGCGTGGTTTCTGGGCTTGTAGAGCCGCAAGACCTTGTGCAGCGCGGCCAGGAGGCCGGCCGATAGGAGAAGAAGTGCTACGACGATGCCAATCTTCCAAATTGGGGTATCGAGCCACACCTGGGTCAAGGGCACAGGCAGCGCGCGAATGAAGTCGATCGGCACCGAGGGCCCGGCGGCATGCAGCAGGGCCCCGTACCAACTGACGACGCCGATGTCCGAGTTAAGCGGCAAGTGCGCTATCCGCTTGTGAAAGACCGGCGCCACGTCGACCGTGCGCGGTTCGAAAAGAAACTCACCCTCGCGGGCCCCATTCTTTACTTGGGCAATGCGCAGAGGGGTGCCGGGAATACGCCAGGCTGTCTCCTTGGCTTCCTCGAGGGCCCGCGCGTCGGGGACTTCCGAAAGATCGGGAAGGTCGACCCGCCCCAGGATATCGAGCAGGAAGGCCGACGTGTCGACGCCGACTTCCCACCTCGACGCCTTCGGCACGCCGGACAAGTCGAGGAGCTCGATGAATTGAGGTTCCAGGATGGCGATGCGCTCGTAGTTCAAGCGATTGCGAAACCGCCGATAGGCCAGAACTGCGATTTCCAGTTCCTCGACCAGGCGCAAGAACGTCTTCATCGTTTCTCGCGGGCTGTCGGTGCGGACCGGCTGGACCAGCGTTGCCCGGGTCGGGTCTGCATCGCCGTCTTGCGCTATCGAGGGCGCGGCAATAGGGGCTAGCCTTTCCTCGGCCAGAGCGTTTGGCAGGCCAAGCAACAAGAGCGTGACGAAGAAACAAGCGACCGCGTGCAGATACTGAAGATGACGCATGGACGTTCCGTTCCTGTTGCTAGGCATTGATCGCTTCCGCGTCGATTAGCAAGCCACTTGGCCCTGGTCTGATGGTGTGGAGCCGGCAGCTAGCGCAACAACCAATGAAAATTGGCAGACGTGTGCCGGGAATATGTTGGAATTGAGGGCGTCCCAAAGAGTGTGATCGCCTCGCGGATCGTCAAGGCGCCTCATGTGAGACGAGCCCCCATCCCAATGTGCGTGCCGAGGGCTGGGAACGCAGCCTCAACTCCGGCCTCCTTGCTTACGCCGGGTGTCCGGTCAAAACAGGGGCCAGTTCACCTCGCGACGCCTATCGCTTCGCGCGGGGCGAGCAGGTGATCTCGAATACCGGCCAGCCTGTGAAACTGCGCCAGCCGCTCAACTTTTACATGATCACGGATCACTCAGATGGCATGGGCGTGATCACGGATCTCATCAAGGGCACGCCGGAAATCCTGGCGGATCCTATTGCGAAGCAGTTCCACGAAGCCTTCAGCAAGGGCGGCAACGAAGCGGCCTTCAAACTCACGGCGATGTTCTCGCAGGGACAGGTTCCCGCAGCCGTGAAT